>JAWOHK010000295.1:0-51566 GCA_046485205.1 Chloroflexota bacterium
GCCATCGCCCACATAGTGATTGAACATGGCCGCATATGTCTCACCGCTGCCCAGCTCGCCCATCCCCCGCACGGCGATACCGCGCAGATTATAGTCGCGCGCCACGAGCAGACGATTATTCAAGGCCGACTCGCCGATAAACCACACGGTTTGTGGTTGGCCAGCCTGCTCAAAAGTATATTGATAGGCCAGGCTAGATCCGTCCCATTCCAGAGGCTGGGCCGTTCCATCCAACTCAACTTCAATAGCTGCGCCTGGTTCAACCTCAGCCACTTCGGATATCAGGCGCAGTTGGCCCAGGTTGGCCAGCGCCTGAGAGACGGGTAAATCGGTATAGACGTCTCCAACTTTGTTTATCGTTCCGGCGGTGTGGGCGGTGTTGATTTTGGTCCGGCTGATCTGTCCGGTAGCCCAATCGAGCAATTGTGTAGCCAAACCGTCAGGACCATAGGCGGCCGGGTCAAGGGGCATATCCATATAGACAATGTCGGCCAAGCGGCCCAACGTCGCCCAATCCTGCCCACCGGTTTCCCAGGTGTTGCCGGCCGCCGTTGGCGTGCCCAGTGAAATCGCGAAGGCGAGACCCCGGGCTGCCAGTGCATTGGCCAGCTTGGTGGCAAACGCGGTAAAAGCCGCTTCTTGGGCAACCGGAACGCCCTGGTAATCCAGGTGTACGCCGTCGTAACCCTCGGCTTCCGCCTGGCCAACCAGACTGTTGATCTGGGCATCCTGGACGGCCGGGTTGTTCAGCAAAGCTGAGAGATTAGCCTGATCCACAATCGCCGCCCTGTTGCTGACACGCAGATATACGTCAGCATCGCCTTCCGGCGCGTCGGCCAGGTCGCCCGATAGCGAGCCGTTTTCGCCCAACATCAGTGTCCCGACAGACACTTCGGTGGCCAGCGGGGCCACACTCGGCGAAACGGTTTCTTCCGGCGAGACTTCCACGCCGATAGCCGGTTGTTCCGGGGCTGCGGTGCGAGCCAGGATAATGGCCCGCGGAAGCGGCCCCTCGGCCAAGACGGCCTGGCCGCCGGCTTCATCGAATTGGCCCGGCACGTGATTCCAGCTCAGGCCGTCCCACCCGTAGATATCAAGGGTCTGAAGGGGCGCCGCATCGGCCGGTAACGGGATGGCGATTTGTCCGGGTGGCGCATCGCCCTCGTAAGACAGGACGTAGGCGTTGCCGATAGGGAAAACCGACGTCGGCAAGGCGGCCGCGGCCGTGGTCAATTCCGATGCCGGAACATTAACCACACTCACCATGTCTTCGCTGCCCAAAGAGAGACTTACCCCCTCCGGCAGGCTCACTTCAACGTCGGCTGTCGGTTCGGGTGTAACACCACCGACTTCCTGCCCGCCCCCGCTCAGGCGTGAACCCAGCGAAATGGGAGGGAGGAATAAACCGACTAAAATTAAAACAATGACGACTATAAATCCGGCGATAATCGGCCAGGAAAGTCGCTTGCTGCTATTGGTTTCGTTTGATTCGTTGTTTTCCATCTGAATAAAAGCCCCTTCCCGGAATTTGTGCAAGCCCAACACGATGTCAGGGTGGCAATCGGGACGTAAAAAGAGCGGCTCTTAGCGCAGCCGCCCAACCAGTTATTCCGGTCAACTTGCCGACATTCTAGCACAAGGCGCGGCGATAGCAACCACTATGTAACCATCATAGGCGTTCTATAAGCCTTACATATAGGAAAGATTAAGCAAAAACAGCGTTGGAGGGCCAGAGTCAAATCACGGGACCGGAGTATCAATCCCGTAGATGCGAGTTTGGGGATAAAAATCTTTCCAACCGAACCAAAACGATTGGGTGCTTGGAACGCGCTCAAGGGTGTGACCAGTCAAAGATCCCTCGATGGCTTCACCCGTGAAAAGATTCCAGACGGTACCGGTTTCAACATCGACCATCGTTTCGGAGGATTTTCCTGTATCCCATGTCAGGACCTGATCGCCAACCTGCCGGTCAAAAACGATCCCGGAACCGATTACCGGATTAAAAACCACCAGAATCGGCCGCTCGCCGACTTGATCATTGACCACCGGTTCCATGTTCAGAACCTCGAATGGATAAGCCACGGCCGCGTCGCCTTCAGTCACACCCATGACGAATTGCTTGGTATTGAGTCGATCATCGATGAAAGTTTCCCCGATGACACCGGCCTGGGGCGAAGCATAATAACTGTCATAGACATCGCGACTACCACGACTCCCATTTTTGTCCAGGGCGACGGTATCCGGGTGCATCGCTTTCCATTCGTCCCAGGCCATCATCCACGACGGCAGGAACGACAGGCTCGCCCCGGTCATTTCACCATCGATCGCCTCGCCCAAGAGCTGGCTCCAAAGACTGTCGGTCTGGCGGTCGTACATGACCAAAACATTGCGGATTAATTTGCCGGAGACGCCAAAGGTGAACTCCTGGCCTTCGATTTCGCGGGCATACACGATGCCCGTAAAACAAAGCGGTCACCACGTGACGGCGATTTTTACGCCGCCGACGGTGTCGTTGACAATTTCACGATTACTGAGGAAGGGCACCGAGTAGGCCCGGGCATCACCATTGTATACCACGCCCATCACCAATTCATCGGGATCATAGTACTCATCTGCTTCGGCCGCGGAGAGGAAGCGGGGATTGTCAATGGCCGGAATGGCATCGCGTGGTAAAAGGGTGACGATCTCAAGATCCGCGTAACGCTCGGGCGGGAAACGAGTGGGAAAGGGGTCGGCAGATCGGTGTGGTTCCGTCTCACTGGTTGTGTGGGGCGTTGACGTCGGTATCTCACCGGATACGATATCCATGCCAACTGATGGCTCGGCCGCACCTGTGGGAATGGCGTCGCGATTCTCGCCGGTGCAGGAAACCAAGCCCAGCAACGCCCCAATCAGAAAACCGGAAAGACACAACAAATGATAACGGTTCATCTACTATTGTTTTTATCAATGAAAAGCAGCCGTTTCCACTGTTCTTGACACGGTTTGGGCGGTTGTTATACTCCTGTAAGAAATTTCCGGCCCATTGCCGGAGACACCTCTTGGATATCAGTGGGTTCTGTCGGTATGAAGACAGCTCATGGGGGTTTTAAATCACGACAAGGAGATCAAGCAAATGAGTGTAGCCGATCTTTTTAACAGCATGCCTGCCCGATTTCAATCAGACAATGCCGGTGATGCCAATATGAGCATCCTATTCGATCTGAGCGGGCCGGAGGGCGGCCAATGGTTTGTCAATATTGTTGACGGTAAGCTGGATGTTAGCGAAGGTACCCCGGCCGCCACACCCAGCGCGACCGTGTCCATGACCGCGGAAGACTTCCAGGCTATGTCCTCCGGTAGCCTGAATCCGATGATGGCCTTCATGACCGGCAAGGTCAAAGTAGACGGGGACTTAAATTCAGTAATGAAGTTTCAATCACTGGTCGGGTTCTAAACGAGTTCCTGCAGATTTTACTGATTTCAGTAGATTATTCTGCTTTAGGGTCGGGTCGAAACCCGACCCTTTTAATTTTCAGGCCGGTGTCAGGTCCTTTTCACGATTGGCGCTGAGGGCGATTTCAGCGTATTCGCGCCGCTCCGCCTGACCTAATTCAAGCCCGCAGACGTGCAGCAATTCGGCAATCAGCCCGGCTTTACGCTCGGCATCGCTGCGCGACCAGGTACGCGCCTTGATTTCCAGGAAATAACCGGGTAATTCTGGCTCCAGGACCCGGTCGAGATTGATGGCGAAGTCGGTGGCCTTGTAGAGCACGTGCCAGCGAAGCCGGTCCTTGGTCACCCGCAGTTCCTGGGCCGGGGCGAAGTATTCCTGATAGAAGCGCAAGCTACGGTCGGCCGCCGCCAGAAAGCGCGAACGGGACAGCATGACCGCATTGGCGAATTGCTGCCGCTCGCCCTCTCCGATCAAAGTTAGCCGCGCTCTCACCTGTTCCACCTCACCCTGTTCGTTGATGAATTCGTCTTCCCGGTAGCGCAGGCGAGCCGCGTCGCGGTCGCCTCCTTCAAACAGGAAATAATGATCGTATTGTCGGTAGTGAGCCAGGCGAGTGACTTGAATTTCGTCACCTTCCAGCACCGCCAGCACGGCTTTGTCATCCTCTAGCGGCACTTTAACCTGTACCTCGAAACTTTCCTGGCGCTGGACGCCGGACAAGAGCACCAGCTTGTTATAGGGACTTGATTCGCGCTCGTTGACGAAGGCGTCGATCTCGGCCGCCACGCTCATGGCTTCTGCACGCGCCGCCGCCTCGTCTACCGTCAGTAACTCACGCTCGCGCATCAACCAACGGCCGTTGCAGACGACGTGTAAGGCATCGGAACTCTTGGTGGAATAGACGATGCGCGAATAGACCGCGTCGGGATGGTTATGGAAGTGGGGCTGGTTATGAATACCGGTCATGTCGAACACCGCGATGTCGGCCCGCTTACCTGGCTCCAGACTGCCGGTAATTTCGCCCATGTGAATCGCTCGCGCGCCGCTGATCGTTGCCAGTTCCAGTGTTTGGCGGGCCGGTAAAACCGTCGGATCCTGGGCGTCTACCTTGGCGATAAAGGATGCCAGCCGCATTTCTTCGACCATGTCCAGGTCATTGTTGCTGGCCGGGCCGTCGGTGCCCACGCCGACTTTCAAGCCCAGGCTCAACATCTGGGTGATCGGCGCGATGCCGCTGGCCAGTTTGAGATTGCTCGACGGGCAGTGAGCCACGCCCGCCCCGGCCCGTCGCAAACTGAACATGTCTTCCTCGTCGATGTGGACGCAGTGGGCCGCCACGAGCTTGGTATCCAGAATACCATGCTGCTCCAGCCACGTGACGACGGACATATGATTCTGGCTAACGCTGTTGTCAGCCTCCAGACGGGTCTCGCTGACATGGGTGTGCAAGGGCACGTTGAAAGCGCGGGCCAGATCGGCGCAGGCCAATAGCAACTCCGGCGTCGCCGTATACCAGGCGTGCGGGGCGACAGCCGGCTGGATGAGCGGGTGCCCTTCCCAGCGCTCGATGAAATGGCGGCAGAGAATGAGGGCGTCTTCGAAGGTTTCGGCATCCGGGGCGGGAAAGACCAGGATTGTCTGGCCCAGCAAGGCCCGCATGCCGATCTCGGCCGTCATTTCGGCAATGGCATCCTCGTAATAAAACATATCGGCAAAAGACGTGATGCCTGATCGGATCATCTCCGCGCAGGCGACGCGGGTGCCCAGCTTGACAAATTCCGGGGTGACAAATTCGCGCTCGACGGGCATAAGATAGCCCAGCCAGACGTCGAGGCGCAGGTCGTCATTCAGCCCGCGCATCAGCGACATCGGGATGTGAGTGTGGGCGTTAACCAGACCGGGCATGATGACCGAGTCCGGACAGTCTATCGTCTCGGTAGCACGATAAGTCCTGTCGATTTCGCGCGTTTCGCCGACGGCGACGATGGAATCACCGCGAACGGCAATCGCACCATCTTCAAATACATCGAATTTCCCATTCATGGTGACGAGCGTGCCCCCACGCAGGATCAAATCAACTTGTTCAGCCATATCATCTCCCTTGATTGGCGACCTTACCTTGGACCGGTGCAGGTCTTGCTTCCTTATGATTATACCGTTTCCTGCTATAATCGATAATCGTGAGGTAGCGCAGACAAATGGCAAACGGAGCGCAAGCAATCTTGCCGGCAAAGCGGAGTTTGTCTATCCAAAACTCTTCATAACAGGCCGGTTCGTTGACCGGCAGAGAAATGCTTATGAGAATGGTCGATCTAATTGCCCGCAAACGCGACGGCGCGGAACTATCCGGCGAGGAAATCGGCTGGTTCATTCGGGCTTTCACCGCCGGTGAAATTCCCGACTACCAGGCCTCTGCCTTGCTGATGGCCATTTACCTGCAGGGAATGAACCACCGCGAAACGGTAGACTTGACATTGGCCATGGCCTTGTCCGGCGAGGTGCTCGACCTTCACGACGTGGCCCCGCTGATCGTGGACAAACACTCTTCAGGGGGCGTGGGTGACAAGACCAGCCTGGCCGTCCTGCCCCTGGTTGCCGCCGCCGGCGTGCCCGTGGGCAAGATGAGCGGTCGTGGATTGGGTAGCAGCGGTGGCACACTGGATAAGATGGAATCCATCAGTGGTTGGTCGCCCGCCATGTCTTTGGAGCAGTTCAAACAGCAGTTAAAGTCGATTGGGCTGGTGCTGGCCGGACAGACGGCTGACCTGGCCCCAGCCGACGGCAAGTTGTACGCGCTGCGGGATGTCACCGCAACCGTGGGCCAACCTTCACTGATCGCTGCGTCGATCATGTCCAAGAAATTGGCCGCGGGCGCCGATGCCATCGTCCTGGATGTCAAAACGGGCAGCGGTGCATTCATGCCGACCGTAAAAGCGGCCGAAGACCTGGCCCGGTTGATGGTCGGAATCGGTGAAGACGCCGGCCGGCAGGTCGTGGCCCTTATCTCGGACATGAACCAGCCCTTGGGACAGGCGGTCGGCAATGCGCTGGAAGTCAAGGAAGCCATCGATACTCTCCGCGGTGACGGACCAGATGATTTCTGGCAGCATTGCCTGGAAGTCGCGGCACACATGGTCTTGCTGTCCGGCAAGGCAACCGGCCTGGACGAGGCCAAAGCGCTGATCCGCGAGGTCCGGGACGATGGCCGGGGTCTGATCAAATTCCGGGAGCTGGTTGTAGCCCAGGGCGGCGACGGCCGGCAGGTCGACGATCCCGGTAGGTTACCCAGCGCGCGCTATGTCGAATCGATCGAAGCCCCCCGCAGCGGCTACATCGGCGCGATGGATACGTCAGCCATCGGCTGGGTCTGTGTCGCTTGTGGCGGCGGGCGCTTCGTCAAGACGGACCGGATCGATCCCGGCGTCGGCATCATCCTCACGGCCAAGATCGGCGATTATTTTGAAGCCGGCGCAGCCATCGGCACAATTCACGCCAGTGACGAGATGACGCTGCAACAAGCGCAACGCGATATTCCGGCAGCTATCACCTGGTCAGAGGCCCCTGTAGAGCCACCGCCGCTGTTCTACTCCACGATCAATGAGGGAACGGCTATCGACAGGTGATCGGGGAAACTTCAAGGAAGAAGGAGAAGTCGGTATGGAACTATTGGGTATTGATATCGGGGGATCAGGCATTAAAGCCGCGGTCGTCAACGCGGTGACTGGTGAATTGGTCACCGAACGGCTGCGCGTTCCGTCTCCGGCCGGCTTCCAGCCTGATGAGATCATTGAGACCACCGGCGATCTCATCAAAGAGATCGGCTATCAGGGAGCAATCGGCGTCGGTTTTCCGGCGGTTATCATGCATGGCCGGGTCATCACGCCCCCGACCGCGCTGGCTTATCCCGGCTGGGAGAATGTCAACCTGGCCAAACGCATCAGCCGGATATGCGGCTGCACGGTCACTGTCGGCAACGATGCCGATGTGGCCTGTCTGGCAGAGATGCACTTCGGCGCCGGCAAAGACCAAAAAGGCGTAGTCATGGTTTTTACGCTGGGCACCGGCATCGGCAGCGCGCTGTTCCTGAACGGCCTGATAGTCCCGAATATGGAGCTGGGCCGCCTTTACTTGCAGGAAAAGCGCAAGACGGCCGAACAGTGGTGCTCCGACCGCGTCCGCCAGGAAAAAAAGCTGAGTTGGGCCGATTGGGGCAATCGTCTAAACGAATACTTTAAGCATATCGAACTTCTTTTCTGGCCCGACCTGATCATCATCGGCGGGGGAGTCAGCAAGAAGCACGACATGTTTCTACCGCACATCCAGGTGCGGGCCAAGGTCTTGCCGGCGGGGTTCAAAAATGAGGCCGGGATCGTAGGCGCGGCGATGGCCGCCCTGGACATGCAAGTGCCCCAGCCCTGGGAACTGCCGGGCGTAGGTCATGTTGAGGGATGAGCGTCGCTCGATTGTGAAGGATAAAGTTCGTCGAGAAGCAGAGACGGGGGAGCGCGGGAAAACCTTGTTACCGCTCAACCTTTCTGCTTCCTCCCTCCCTTTCTTTCACGCGCCACTACCGACGGACGGTCGACATGGCCATTAGCCAACCGGGTCCGCGCCACGTGTACTTGCCCGATACGTCTGTAGTGCCCTTGGCGGAATCGCTGGTGGCGCTGGCGAACAGCGACGGAGGACTGATTGTGCTGGGTGTCGATCCGGACGGGGGGTCGTCGGTCGAAGTTTGGGAAGAAGAAGCCGAGCTGGCCCTGCGGGCGGCCGCGAGACTTTGCCGGCCGCCTGTGCCCAGCCAGTGGCAGTCGGTCGAGCTACCGGCGGGCCGGTTCATCGGCATCAGCGTACCGCGCAGCCTGGAGTTGCACAGCCTGGCCGATGGTCGCGTCCTCGTCCGGCGCGGCAACGCCAACCGCCCGCTCAGCGGCGACGAGATCCGCATGCTGGCTGCCGGGCGGCCGACTTCCGACTTTGAGATCGAGGCCGTGCCGGGGGGAAAGCCGGACGACCTGGATACCGAGACCTTGCGCGAGTACTTGGCCAAACGCGAAGAACGCAGCGGTGGGCGGGCGCCTTCCGTTTCGCAGCTCCTGGCCGAGATCGGCGCGACCGACCGCAATGGCAACCCGACGCTGGTAGGCCTGTTGTTGTTCGGCCGCAAACCGCAAGCATTCTTGCCACAAAGCGGCGTCGTCTTCGTCAAATTTCCCGGCACCGAACCGCGTGGGGATGACGGCGGTATCGGTTACGGCCGCCGCGACGAACTCTCCGGCCCGGTTGCCCGCATCATCGAGCGAGCCTGGGCTATTGTGTTCGACGAGATGCGCATTGGGGCGACGGTCAGTGGACTGGAACGGGAGGAATTGCTGGAGTACCCGCGCTTTGCCGTGCGCGAGGCGCTGGTCAACGCCGTGGCTCATCGCGATTATCGCATCAGCGGCCGGCGCATCGAGATCCGCATGTATAGCGACCGGCTAGAGATCATCAGTCCTGGCGGTCTGCCCGGCTACATGACCCTTGACAATCTGATTGACGAACACTTTTCACGCAACCCGCGCCTGGTCAATGGTCTGTTCCAGTGGGGTTACATTGAAGAGCTGGGTCTGGGTATTGACCAGATGATCGAAGAAATGTTGCAGGCCGGGCATCCCCCGCCTGAATTCAAGGCCACGCCCCACTCCTTCACCGTCGTCCTCTCCAACAAGCGCGAGCGGTCCGTGACGCCTAAGTGGACGCGCAGTATGAATGAGCGGCAGACCCGCGCCGTGCAGTTCGTCCGCGAGTCGGGCAGCATCACTAACCGGGAATACCGCCAGCTTTGTTCCGATGTGTCACCAGAGACGTTGCGCCTGGATCTGGTTGATCTGGTGGAACGAGGCGTATTGCTGAAGATCGGCTCAAAAAAGGGCACGTACTACATCCTGAAGTGATCCCCGGCAAACGCCAAACTTATCCCAAATTTATCCCAAATTTCAACTTGGGATATTTTTGGGATATTTTTGGTAAGCTTAGGAAAAGTGGTTGATCGAGTAGGTTTATGAGTTTCACGACGCCACAGGCGCTACTGCTGTTCCTGTTGTTGCCTGTTTTCGTCTGGCTGGTCTGGACGCCGCGTAGCAACCGAACTCCGGCCAGGCAAGCTGCGACTGGTCCATTCACAAGGTTTGCGCGGCCTCGTTCAGGCTGGCTGGGGCTGGCCCTACGGCTCTTGATCGCCACTTTGCTGATTCTCAGTCTGGCCGGGACCCAGATCGTCCGGGCCGTCGATAACCTGGCCGTTATCTTTTTAGTCGACGCCTCTGATTCAATGAGCCGTGAGGCGTTTGAAAATGCCGAACAGTTCGCCCGTGAGGCCATTACCGCGATGGGACCAGACGACGGGGCGGGCATCATTCTCTTTGGCGGAAATGCCCTCGTCGAGCAGCCGGTGCGCCTGTTCGAATCGCCTGATGAACTGCCATCATTTGCTTCTCAGCCGTCACGCCTGCAAACCAATTTGGCCGAGGCCATTCGTCTGAGCCTGGCCTTGTTCCCGCCCGACGCCGCCAGAAGGCTGGTCGTTCTGACCGACGGCGCGGTGACATCCGGCAACACCCAGGAAGCTGTCCGCCTGGCCGCGGCCACAGGCGTCTCAGTCGACACCGTACATCTGCCGCGGCCGGAAGTCGCCGAGGAGGTCATCTTGCGCGAGGTTAACGCACCGGCCCGCGCCGGCCAAGGCGAAGCCTTTCGGTTGGAAATCGCCGCCGACAGCACCACCGCCACAACCGCGATATTGCGAGTCCTGGGTGAAGGTGGCCTGCTTCACGAAGAAACGGTTGACTTGCAGCCGGGAACCAACAATTTCGTCGTCCGCCTGGTGGCCGGGCAACCGGCCTTCAACCGCTACCGCGTCCAGTTGTCCCCGGCTGCTGGTTCCGACACCTTCGCCCAAAATAATGAATTGTCAGCCTTCACCGAAGTCACCGGCCAGCCGCGTGTTCTGATCGTCGCTGCGGAGGACGAAGCGTCTCCCGATGAGGCTATACAATTGCAGGCCGCCCTGGAAGCGTCAGGCTTGCTTGTCGAACGTACTACGGCGGGATCGCTGTCGTCCAGTCTGGCCGATCTGAACGACTATGCTTCCGTCGTTCTGGTCAACGTCAACGCCCGTGATTTATCACAGCGCAAAATGGAGACGTTGCAATCTTATGTGCGCGATCTGGGCGGCGGGCTGGTGGTCATCGGCGGGCCGGATAGCTACGGTATGGGCGGTTACTTCGAGACGCCCTTGGAAGAAACGTTGCCGGTGGAGATGCAGATCAAGGACCAGGAGCGATTCCCTGCGGTTAGTATGGTACTGGTTATCGATCGATCCGGTAGTATGGCCGCGAGTGAAGGCGGGGCAACCAAGATTCAACTGGCCGGTGAAGGCGCAGTGAGAGCGCTGGAGCTGCTGAATGATTCCGACGAGATGACGTTGATCACCGTCGATACGGCGCCCAGCGAAATCATCGGCCCGCTAACCACGGCCGATCGGACCGAAGCCATCGAGCGTATGCGCCAACTGGGCGCGGGGGGTGGGGGCATCTATGTCCGCAGTGGATTGGAGGCGGCGGCCGAGGTGCTGGCGGCCAGTGATAATCCGGTCAAGCACATCATTGTCCTGGCTGACGGCGCCGACGCCGAACAGAAAGAAGGCGTGCCGGAACTGATCCGCGATCTAACCGCCGACGGGGTCACGGTTTCGATGGTCAGCATCGGCCGCGGTCCGGATACCCCCTGGCTGCAACAGATGGCCGAACTGGGTAACGGTCGCTTTCATTTTACTGACGCCGCGGCCAACCTGCCGCAGATCTTCACCCAGGAGACCATCGCCATCCAGCGCAACTACCTCATCGAAGAGCGTTTCTTCCCCACCCAAGTGAGCGACAGCCCTATCCTAACCGGCATAGACGCCGCGCCGGCCCTCTATGGCTACGTCGGAACCAGTCCTAAGTTGACCGGGCAAGCGGTTTTGGAGACGCACATGGGTGACCCGCTGCTGTCCGTCTGGCAATATGGCCTGGGACGGGCCGTGGCCTGGACCTCGGATGCGACGAGTCGCTGGGCCGTGGATTGGATCCGTTGGGATCAATTTCCCACCTTTTGGGGGCAGGCCGTGCGCTGGTCGATGGGCAACCGGCCGGAGAGCGACCTGGAGGCAGTTGTGCGATTCGACGGCGAGGAGGCGATCCTGTCGGTCGATGCCCAGGCAACTGACGGTTCGTTTCTGAACGGTCTGAATCTGGTAGCTAATATGGTCGATCCGGCTGGTAGATCGCAGACCGTGGACCTGCAGCAGGTGGCCCCCGGTCTCTATGAGGCCCGGTTCACCCCCACGGCTGAGGGAGCCTATCTGGTCGGAATCGGTTCGCCGGATGATGAAAGCCTGCGGCAATCAACCGGCTGGGTGTTGGGCTATTCACCGGAATATGGCGCGCTGGCCAGCGATCCCCAATTGCTGGCGGCACTGGCCGCACAAACCGATGGCCGGGTGATTGAGGCTGCCGACGAGAGTGGTCCGACGCTCGTCTTTGATCATAATCTGGCCGCCGAACCGGCGGCACAACCTATCTGGCCGTGGCTGACCCTGCTCGCCATACTCCTGCTACCTTTCGACATCGCCGCCCGCCGCCTGGTATTGACCCGCCGGGATTGGGGCAGGGCCTGGGCAGCCGCCACCGGGCGGGTTCGCCGTCGCTCAGCCAGTGCAAGAGAGCGCACGGCGGCCATGTCGTCGTTGATGCAAGCTAAAGAGCGGGCGACGGCCGACCGGCGATCACCGGCGACCGGCAACCAATCGCCGCCTGTGAACCGTGAAACAGGAACCGAGGCCCCTGAGCCACCCACAACTGTTAAGGCTGATGCGGATGAAGAGGCCGGGATCGAGGCGAGGGAGACAGCGCCTGATTCGCCGGGGGCGGATAACGCTCCGCCCGAAGACAGCACTACCTTAGCGGCCAGATTACGGGAACGCCGGCAGCCCAAGCGATGAACCCAAGGCCGGCGGGTCCGAGATAATGATGAGTGCCCCAGTCTTACTTCGGGCTATCGTCAGAGATAACCAATTCGCCTCGCAAAAACGCCGCGGTTCGCGAATCAACCGGCGAATTAAAGATCGACTTTGTTTCCGATAACTCCACCAGGTTCCCCCCCAGCAAAAAAGCAACACGGTCCGCCACCCGCCGAGCCTGAAAGATGTCATGAGTTACCCACACGACTGTCATCCCTTTGTCGATATGTTCTTCAGTTACCAACCGCTCGATCAGGCCGATGTTGTAGGGGTCGAGGTTGGCTGTCGGTTCATCGAGCAGCAACACCTCGGGCTTGATGACCAGGGCCCGAGCCAGGGCGACCCGCTGTCCCTCGCCGGCCGAAAGTTTCAGGCCCGATTGGCGGGCCAGGCGACTTAATCCCAACCGGTCGAGCCAGGATGATAGTTGCGCGTCAGATAACTTTTCACCGCGCAAGCCCATTCCATAACCGATATTGGCCGTCACGCTTCGACGGAGCAGTGCCGGGTGCTGGAAAACAGCTGTCACCCGCCGTCGCTGTTCTAAAGGAACCGGGCCATCCAATGCCATGTTGTCAAACACCAGGGTGCCGCTATCAGGCAGTTCCAGGAAATTGAGCAGGCGCAGTAAGGTTGTCTTGCCGCTGCCACTGGGCCCGACCACGGCCAACACCTCGCCCTGCCGGATGGCCATGTCGTCGATGCTCAGAACAGTACGTTTATTGTAGGCCTTGGATAAGTTGGCAAGACGATAAATAGCGGTCATGGCGTGGATAGCAGGTGGCTGATTTGACTTGGTATTCCGTATATCGTACTTCGTCATTCGTCACTCAGCCGATGAAACAGCCAGTTAGTGAGGAAGGCCAGAAACAAAAGGATGATTCCCAAAGCCAAAGCCAGGGCGAAGTTGCCACGGCGGGTTTCAAGGACGATAGCTGTGGTCAGGACGCGCGTTTGACCCTCGATATTACCGCCAACGAGCATCACCGCTCCGACTTCGGAGATGATGGCCCCGAAAGACGCTATGATGGCTGCCAGCACGCCCAAGCGTGCTTCCAGCAACAACGTCCAGGCTAATTGAATGGGCGTTGCCCCCAGAGAGCGAACCTGAAGCTTGATCGCCGGTTCAACGCTGCGTAGCGCTGTCAGCGTCAGGCCGATGATCAACGGCAGGGCGATGATCGTTTGAGCAACGATCATCGCCTGCGGCTTGAACAGCCAGTTCAACGAACCGAAAACCCCTTGATTCGACAGCATCAGATAGACGAACAAACCCACGACAACCGGCGGTAGCCCCATACCGGTGTAGATAATGGGCAACAGGCAACCGGCCGCCGGAACTTTCTCTCGCAACCCCAGGGCTGCGCCGACAGGCAAGCCGATCAGCATGGACAAAATGAGGGCCACGCCCGTTACGCGCAGCGTCATGCCGACAATAGTCAGTAACGCCGGATCGAAACCGGTCAGCAGTTCCAGCGCTTCGCGCAATGCTTCGAGAAGGGTCTCCATCAGTTGCTAAGCTTATCATAGGGGTAAGTTTATCGATAGCCCGCTCCGACTCAATTCGCGTCCGGGTAGAATAACGGCTGGCCAAACGTTTCGAGGCCAAATTGACCGATCATCACCTGGACTTCAGGCGAGTTTAGCCAATCGACAAACGCTTCGGCCAGAGGGCCATTGATCGCCGGAGATTTCGCCGGATCAACCGGAATCACGCCGTAGGGGTTCAGAAGAGCCGGGTCCTGGTTAGCATCGATGCTTTGTCCTCCCACGATTACAGTCAGATTGGGCAGGTTATCGCGCATCGACAGGAAGGTTCCCCGGTCGGTCAGCGTATAAGCACCGGCCTCGTTGGCATATATCAGGGTTTCACCCATGCCCTGACCCAAGGACTGATACCAGCCGCCGGCCGGATCAGGGGTCGTCCCGGACTGGGTCCACAGGCTGATTTCCTTGCTGTGCGTGCCGCTGTCGTCGCCGCGCGAAGCGAACAGGGCTTCAGCGGTGGCAATCGTTCCTAATGCATCAGCGGCCAATGAGGTGTCTTGCACCCCAGCCGGATCATCGGCAGGCCCAACAAGAATGAAATCGTTAAACATGACATCGCGGCGATATGGCCCATGCCCGTCGGCCACAAAGGCGTCTTCGCGCGCCCGAGCGTGTACCAGAATGACATCGGCGTCGCCCGCCTCTCCCAGTTGAATCGCCTGGCCGGTGCCAACGGCCACTACATCGACACGCGCATTATTTCGTTCTTCAAAATCAGGCAGGATGGCATCCAACAAGCCTGAATCAGCGGTACTCGTCGTCGTCGCCAACCGTAACACCTCTGGTTCGGCCGATCCGCAGCCGGCGATCATCAATATAATCACCAAGGATAAACACAACAGTCTCAGCCTACGCATGAAAAACCTCCTAATAAACAAATATCGTTATGAAAATTATTCATAACGGTAAAGAGTATAACATTGCGAGTTCTAGGTGCAAGGCAAATTGGGGAGCTGGTCAATCGAGAAAATTAGCCTCGTAGGCGTCGACAGTAAAGCGCTCCAGATCATGGGCAAAGCGATCGAACCGGGCGATATAACCCTCGGCCGTCGGGGTTAACCGCGCTCCACCGCCATGAGGGCCACCGGTTTGGGTCTCCACTAATTTTTCGCCCAACCGGGTCTCCATCTCGTTGATTTTCTGCCAGGCGGTCCGATAAGGGATCTTCATTTGCTCGGCTGCGGCTGAAATCGAGCCGGTAGCATCAATAGCGCGTAGCAATTCTACCCGCCAGAGGGAGAGGACGACTTCGCCATTGACCTCGATCCAAAGATTGTAGCGCGGTTGCATAGATTTCTTGCTCAGTCTATCTGGTAGGCAGTGAATAGATGGCCCGGTCTATACTATAGCCCAGGATAGCCTGAGGTCGATAGAAGGACAGACAATCCTTTGCTGCGACAATCCGCCATCTAATGCCCAAACTGACCTATCCCCCATTTTTATTCAGACCCTACGCGACCGCCGATAGGCTCCTTCAGACCCCTGACAAATCAATACTCACCCGCTCCAAGGTCGATCAGAGCGAAAAAAGGAGAGCCGCGACGACCCCTCTCTGTATCAGGCTGTTCCTCTCACACGCCCCACAAATAATGCATGGTTGTGATTAATTTCGATGCAGACACAACCCGGGTAAAGCCTTCATTTTGACCTTCGCACCGTTATCGTTTTTGAAAGGGTGTTATGAGTGCGCTATGGGGATAGGTGGCGTAAGCCCATGTGTAGGGATACTATTCGAGGTTAATGCACTGACGGGTGGGCTATCGTGCCAACGGCATGTGCCGCCGGCCGCCAGAGATTCATAACAAGGAGTTCGAGAAGTTTGGCATGTTGAAAAGAATTGCAATTCCCGCGTGGGCCCCGTTGCTCACAATCTTGTTCTTTTTGGCGGCGTGCGGCCCCGCGGTTCCGGCCGAAAGGGCTGCGGAAATGACGCGCGAGGCTGAAACCGGCGAAAGTACGGAGACAGACGAGACAACTACCGGCGTTACAGCGCCGGGAGGCTCGACCGTAACGGACAGCGGTTTGACGTATATTGAGTCTGTCGCCGGTACCGGCCGCCAACCCGAGGAAGGCGACATCCTTTCGATGAACGTCGTCGGCACGCTTGAAGACGGTACGGTGTTCATCGACACCTATAATGAAGGGGGCCCCATCCCGGCTACCCTATCAGATGACGACCTCTTCCCCGGCTGGAAAGAAGGTCTTTTACTAATGAGGGAAGGTGGCCAGGCCCAATTGATTATCCCACCCGAGCTGGCCTTTGGTGAGGAAGGCGCCGGCGGCGTGATTCCGCCTAACGCGACAGTCACCATGGATATCGAATTGATTTCGGCCACCCCACCGCCGTCACCGCCTGAGGTCACCGATGGTGATTTGACGACAACCGAAAGCGGATTGCAATTCTATGACCTGGTTGAAGGTACCGGCGATATCCCGGTGAGTGGCCAGGAAGTGGTCGTCGATTATTCCGCCTGGCTCCAGGAGGGCGATGTGTTCATCGCTTCGTCTTTCGACACAGGCGAGCCGATCACTTTTGCGCTAGGCAGCGATTTAGGTGTCTTCCCCGGCTGGGACGAGGGCGTCTCGACGATGAAGCCCGGCGGCCGGCGTTTGCTCGTGATCCCGGCGGAACTGGCGCTGGGCGACCAGGGCGGCGGTCGTGTTCCGCCTAACTCGACCTTGCTCATGGAGGTCGAATTATTGGAAGTGAAACCGCTGGTTCTGCCAACCGAGATATCCGAATCGGACTTCACGACGACCGACAGCGGCTTGCAATATTACGACATCGCCGTCGGTGACGGCGAGGAAGCTGTTCCCGGCAGCACCGTTACTGTGAATTACACAGGCTGGCTGACCGACAACACCAAATTCGACAGCTCGCTCGATTCCGGCTTCCCGTTCATCTTCACGCTGGGCGCCGGCGAAGTCATCCCCGGTTGGGATGAGGGTATAGAAGGAATGCAAGTCGGCGGTGTGCGCCAGTTGGTCATTCCGCCCGAATTGGGTTACGGCGAATTAGGCTCGGGCATTATCCCGCCAAACGCTGACCTTGTCTTTGAGGTTGAACTGCTGGACGTGCAACCGGCACCGACGGAATAGTTTTCCTGTCAAAGCTGACAGCACAACCGGTTACCAAAAAGGCCGAGGTGAAGTTTCACCTCGGCCTTTTATTTTCATTTCCGTTTTCCGATCTTTACATCAGATCGCTCATCAGTTCTTCCAATGCCTCGGCCGGCGGTCGCAATTGTTCGGCCCTCATCATCGATAACGGTGTTGCTCCCAACCCGCTTTCTTCAGCCAGATTAGGCCGGGTGGAATCATAGTAGATCAGTCCGGTGATGAACTCCTCGTTTTCCTCGGCCCACAACAGGCGATTCATCGCCGCCAGCCGGTCGGTCGGGTCATAGTCCTCCTCCAGCTTGCGCAACTTGATCACCGACCCGTCGTGCATATTAACCGCACGCATCTCGCCCGGATCATACGGCTCGATCTCGATTTCGTCTTCTTTGGGCACAAAGCCGATGCCGTGCAACGGCAATTCATGTTCCTTGCCGTAGCCATAGCTCTTGGTCGAGGTATCTTCGTTGTTGAAGGCTACGCAAGGGCTGATGATATCCAGCACGGCCGTGCCTCGATGGCTGAGGGCTGCCTTCAGTAGTTCCCGGACCTGACCGGCATCGCCGGAGAAGGATCGGGCTACGAAGCCGCAGCCGGCCAGAACCGCCTCCATGCAAATGTCGATCGGGGGGAACGGGTTGGTGCCGGCATATTTGAGGGTCTGACCATCGTCGGCTGTGGCCGAAAATTGCCCCTTGGTCAATCCGTATACCCCGTTATTCTCCACGATGTAGACCATACGCAAGTTGCGGCGCATCATGTGTTTGAACTGGCCCAGGCCGATGCTGGCCGTATCGCCGTCACCGCTAACGCCGACGCCACGCAGGTTGTGGTTAGCCATCAACGCTCCGGTGGCCAGGGATGGCATGCGACCATGGAGGGTATTGAAGCCGAAACTCTGGCCTAGGAAGTAGGCCGGGGATTTGCTTGAGCAACCAATGCCGCTCAATTTCAGGACTTCATGCGGCGGTACATTCAACTCATAAGCGATCTGGACGATCTGATTGGCGATAGAATTATGACCGCAGCCCTGACAAAGCGTAGTCGGCAGACCTTTATAATCTGCCTGGGCCAGGCCGAGGGCGTTGACCTTGGCCGGTCGGGATATTGTTTTTTCCATTGGTGTTGACCTCACTTTGCTTCATTTGTGGCGGAAACGGAAGCCGGTTGGCTTAGTTTCCGTCCATTCCAATCAGGCTCCGGTATTTCCGGTGATTCAATTGATGGGACCACGGCTTCCTGCCCGGTGATAATCTCAGCCACCCAGCGCGCCGTCAGCGGCATGCCATCCATGTGGGCCAGCGACACCAAGCGCGTCGCCAATTCCGGTAACTCCGAAGACAGAATCGTGTGCATCTGCCCGTCACGGTTCATCTCGATGACGTAGACGCGCTCGTGCCGGGCAATGAAGGCTTCGACCTCATCGTTGATCGGTAAGGCCCGCAGCCGCAGATAACTAGTCGGCAGACCATCGGCCGCCAGCCGGTCCCGCGCCTCGTCGATGACCGGCCGGGTCGATCCGTAGGCGATGATGCCGACCGCGGCCTCTTTGATTTCATCGATAATCGGGCCGGGGACAATTTCACGGGCTGTGTCGAACTTGCGGACCAGTCGCAGCATATTGCTTTCCCAATCTTCCGGCCGCTCGCTGTAGACAGCGCTGTCATTATGACCCGTACCGCGGGCAAAGTAAGCCGCGCGCGGGTTCTCGTTGCCGGGTAAGGTGCGGTAGGTGATGCCATCGCCGTCGATGTCCTTATAGCGAGCGAAGCCTTGCTCGGCGACCTCTTCGGCCGTCAGCACTTTGCCGCGGTTCATCGGCATGGCCGGATATTCGAATGGTTCAGACATCCAGTTGTTCATGCCCAGATCCAGATCGCTGAGGACGAAGACCGGCGTCTGGAGGATATCGGCCAGGTCAAATGCCTGGTAGCCGAAGTCGAAGCATTCGCGCAGCGATGACGGAAACAAGAGGATATTCTTGGTGTCGCCGTGGCCGAGATAATAGGTGAAGAGGATATCGCCCTGGCTAGTACGGGTCGGCAGCCCGGTGCTGGGGCCGATCCGCTGAATGTCCCATATAACCGACGGCACTTCGGCGAAGTAGCCCAGCCCGGCGTACTCGGACATGAGGGAGATGCCCGGCCCGGATGTGGCGGTCATCGCCCGCGCCCCGGCAAACCCTGCCCCGATGACCATGCCAATGGCCGCCAGTTCGTCTTCGGCCTGGATGACGGCATAGGTTGGCTCGCCTGATTCTTCGTCGCGGCGAAACTGTGCGAGAAAGAAATTCAGCGCGTCGATCAGACTGGTGGAAGGTGTGATGGGATACCAGGCTGCGAAAGTGACGCCGCCAAAGACCGCTCCCAGAGCAGCCGCTTCGTTGCCGGTCATCAGGATCATGCCCTCGGTCGCATCCATCGGCTCAGCCCGGAACGGGTGGGAACGGGGCAGGTTTTCGGCCGCCCAGTCATAAACTGACCGCACCACGGCCATATTGGCGTCGACCGTCTTTCGTTTCCCTTTGAAATGAAAATCTAGCGCTTCTTCCAGATGATCCGGAGGAATGTCGAGCAGCCAGGCCAGCGCACCGACGTAGACCATATTGGCGATGTAGTCCTTCAGTTTGCCCTTCATGCCCGTTTCGCGCACGAATTCATTGACGGGCACGGCGTAATAGGTGATGTCATCGCGCGCCGGGATAGATCGCCAGTCACCATTGTGGAGACAGACGCTTCCCGGCGGCAGTGCTTGAATGTCCTGGATCAGGGTCGCCTGATTGAAGGCCACTAGAAATTCGGCTGTATGGCGCCGGGCGGTATAGCCGTCACGGCTCAGGCGAATATGATACCAGGTCGGCAACCCCTGGATATTTGAGGGGAAGATATTCTTGCCGTTGACCGGTATGCCCATCTTGAACAAGGCGCGCAAAATGGCCAGGTTGGCGGTCTGGCTGCCGGTGCCATTGACCGTGGCAACCACTATGGCGAAGTCGTTGATGAGGTTGTCGACGACCGGCCCGTCCGGCACTTTTGAGCCATCATCGGGGATGACTATGTTACTCATCCGATAATTCTCCTTCTCTGACGGACCGGCTCTGTCTGGCCGGCTCCGCTAATCCATAGATTAAGATGGTGCATCAAATGACGTACCAGAATCGAACCCAAATTTTCGCGGTAGCAATCTCTTAGTCGATTTGCTAGACATTTTCGATCGCGTCGGCGTGCAAGTGTCGAACTATATCTCGGAACGAGATGATGCTCACCGGGCGATGATCCTCGTCGACGAGCGGCAGGTGCCGGAATCCATTGATCGACATCAGGTGCAATGCGTGAGCAATCGGCAGATCGGCGCGAATGGCAACCGGATCGGCCGTCATGCAGTCGCCTACCGTAGTAGCCGATAGATCCTCTACGAGACCGGCCACACGCATCAGAACGTCCCACTCGGTAAAAATGCCGGTTAACCGGTCGTTGTCATCGGTCACCAGCACACAGCCGATGTTATGGGTGTTCATCTGGTGGATCGCCTCGGTAAGTGACGTATCGGCCCGAACCAACACCGGCTCGTTCCGGCCGAGCATAGCCAGCGTGTCTTCAGTCAGACGATCAGCTACCCTATCGTCGTCGTCGGCCTTGGCGGTGTCTTCAAGATCACCGAAGGCCAGCCGGTCGACATACTCTTCATCCAGACCCGCGGGCAGTGAATCGGTGATCTCCGGCGGCGTCGTATCATCTGGTTTCACGGTCCAAAGGTCGGCCGAACGATAGAGTTCATCCAGATCACCCTTGCCCCGCCGTGACTGGGCTTCGGTGATTTGGCCCATCAGCCCGTCGGTATAGGTTTCCCGGTCTATCATCTCGCGAAAGACGCCCATCGGCACCGGATGATCCAGGCTGCTGAGGATGTAGCCCAGTTCAGTGGAGTTGGTATCGTGCACAAGGAGATCATCCACAGAGATCCCGTTGCCCAGCGTCACGATTTCCGGCGAGAAGCCCTTCAGGCGGATACCTTTATCGTGGTTCTTGCCGAAGACCATCGGTTTGCCATGCTCCAGGTAGAGAATGTTTTCGTCGCGCGTGCGGCGGTCGTCCAACCCTTCCCACTCCGTCGGGTTGAAGATGACGCAATTCTGGTATACCTCGACGAAAGAAGACCCTTTGTGAGCCGCGGCCTGATGCAAAACCTCGCCCAGGTGTTGTGTGTGAGCATCGATGGACCGGGCGACGAAGGATGATTCGGCCGCCAAGGCGATGGCGATGGGATTGATCGGGTGTTCGATCGTCCCCATCGGAGAAGATTTGGTCCTGGCCCCCAGGCGCGAAGTCGGAGAGTATTGGCCCTTGGTCAGGCCATAAATGCGGTTGTTGAATAGGATGATGTTCAGATTGACGTTGCGGCGCAGGGCGTGGAGCAGGTGATTACCGCCGATCGACAGGCCGTCCCCATCGCCGGTGATGACCCAAATGCTGAGTTCGGGGTTGGTGATAGCCAGGCCGGTTGCCAGCGTCGGCGCGCGCCCGTGGATGCTATGAATGCCGTAGGTGTTCATATAGTAAGGGAAGCGGCTGGAACAGCCGATACCTGAAATGAAGACCGTGTTCTCGCGCGGTATGTCCAGATCGGGTAAGAGTTTTTGCATCGTCGCCAGGATAGCATAGTCACCGCACCCGGGGCACCAGCGCACCGTCTGGTCGGAGACAAAATCCTGGCGGGTCAGTTTTTTAACGGGAGTTGTTTCTATAGTCATGGTTTTCTTTTTGGTGTAGCTCAATCAATTGATCTTGCAGATATCAGCTCATTATCTCTCGTAGTCCGAAAAATCAGCGCAATCTGCGAAACCTTCGGATTCGCTAGCTCTTAATCAAGCATCTGTTCCATCTTGTCGGTGAGCTCGACAATGCTGAACGGACGCGCGTGCATCTTGGTGAATGATTGTATATTCAGGGCAAAACGGCCACGTAACAAAAACGCCAGTTGCCCACCGTTCAATTCCGGAACCAGCACCTGCCGGTAGCGGCTGAGAATGTCGCGAAGGTTGCGGGGCAACGGGTTCAGATAGCGCAAGTGAGCATGGGCGACGGAATAACCGCGCTGTTGAGCCACGGCAACCGCCGACCGCACCGCGCCAAACGTGCCGCCCCAGCTGATGAGGAGCAAATCGCCTTCCTCCGGACCGAATACATCCTGTTCGGGGATCGCGTCAGCCAGCCGGGCGATCTTCTCGGCCCGCTCCTGAACCATTTGTTCGTGGTGAAGCGGATTATAGGACACATTGCCCGTTACTGGGGCTTTGCTCAGGCCACCAATGCGATGTTCTAGTCCGGGTGTACCGGGTAATGCCCACGGGCGAGCCAGTGTTTCGGGGTCGCGCAAGTAGGGCATGAAGGATTCGTCGCCGTTGTCCGTGCCATTCGAATTTGGCTGTTGGGGATGGTATACGTCGATGGACGGAATATCGTCCGAGTTTGGGATTTGCCACGGCTCGGAGCTGTTGGCGAGATAGCCGTCGGACAAGATCATCACCGGCGTCATCGCCCGCACGGCCAACCGGCAAGCCTCTACCCCAATGTTGAAGCAGTCCGAGGGGCTGCGCGGGGCCAGAATGGCGATCGGACTTTCGCCGTTTCGGCCGAACATCGCCTGCAACAGGTCTGATTGCTCTGTCTTGGTCGGCAGGCCGGTGCTGGGGCCGCCGCGCTGCACATTGATAATAACCATCGGCAGTTCCAGGGCGATGGCCAGGTTCATGCCTTCACTCTTCAGGGCAATACCGGGACCGCTGGTGCCGGTGACGGACAATGCCCCCCCGAAAGCCGCGCCGATGACCGCGCCCATGGCGGCGATCTCATCTTCAGCCTGAAAGGTGCGTACGTCAAAATGGCGGAGCGGAGCCAGCGAGTGGAGGATTTCACTGGCGGGGGTGATAGGGTATGTGCCGTAAAACAGCGATTTGCCCATCTTATAGGCAGCGGTTACCAACCCCATGGCCAGGGCCGAATTGCCGGTCACCTTGCGATAGGTTCCGGGCGCCAGCGTAGCCGGGCGAATTCGATAGCGTTGTTGGAAGATGCGACTCGTATCGCCGAAGTTATAACCCGTCTCCAAGGCCTTGATATTGGCTTCCATGAGCGCCGGGGTTTTGGCGAACTTCTTCTTCACCCAATCGATGGTGACATCTACTGGCCGGTCGAACATCCAGAAAGCCAGACCAAGCGCAAAGAAGTTTTGCGAACGGTCCTTTTCTTTGGTCGTTAATCCTTCGATCTCCTTCAAGGCTTCCCGGTTCAGGGTTGTCATGGGCACTTCGATCACATGGTATTCGCGCAGCGAACCGTCGTGCAGGGGATCAGCCTCGTAGCCGGCCTTACGCAGATTGCTCTGGGTAAAGGCGTCGGTGTTGGCGATGATGGTACCGTGAGGCTCGACGTCAATCAGGCTGGCCTTTAAGGCCGCCGGATTCATGGCCACCAAAATATGGGCCGCATCACCCGGGGTCAGGATGTCCCGGTTGGAAAAGTTCACCTGAAAGCCACTCACGCCGGCCAGCGTTCCCGCCGGGGCGCGAATTTCGGCCGGGAAATCGGGCATAGTGCTGACATCGTTGCCGAATACGGCCGATGTGTTAGTAAACTGGGTGCCGGTCAACTGCATGCCGTCGCCGGAATCTCCGGCAAAACGAATGACGACCGCATCCCGTTCTTCGATAATGTATTCGTTCTCGCTCATGATTTTTATATCGTTTATGCTGAATCGTGCTGAAGCTGTTCGTTAGTTAAATGGAATTGGTCGTTGGTGATCAGTCTCCGGTTGTGCTCGTCATGGCTACCAATCACATGAACCACCAATCACTGATCTGCAATAACTAGTCTCCCCCTTCCTGCTTTCGGGGAAACCGCTCCGGGCGCGGCGAGCGATTGAGAACCTCAACCGGATAACGCCGACCCAGATAACCGATGATGGTGGCATGAGTCATGTGGCCGACGATTTTTTCCTGGCGATCGACAACCGGCAGGTTGCGAAAGTGATGGTCATTCATCAACCACAAGGCATCGGCCGCCGATGTATCCGGCAAGATCGTAATGGGTTTGACTGTCATCACCTCATCGACCGGGCCATCTAATGACTCTGAGACGCCGGCTACGCGGCGTAGGACATCACGTTCGGTAAAGATTCCAATCAGTTTGTCATCTTGGGTGATGAGTGCCGCCGATGTTCGCTCGGCTCGCATATTGGCCAGCGCGTCACGCACACTCGTACCGCTTTCAATTCGGCAATAGCGCGAGAGATCCAGATGTTGTACCTGCTCGGTTTCTAATACATCCTTCAAATTCATCAACATACTCCCAATCTCGGTGAATAACGGTTTAATTTTCGTTCCTCTTGCTACTCAGGCCCGATATTCAGGTCGCGACGGTCGCGGTCGCAACCGGGGCGGTTGCCACCGGGGCGGTTTGGAGCAAAGAGAAATGTTCCTTTAAGAGTTGCCGGCCCAATTCGTAAGCGCCCGCATCAAGGGCATCGACGATACGCTCATGGTAGGTCCAGACATTGACCCAATGTTGATAGCGGACAAAACGAGTCATCTCAACCGCTTCATAAGCGTCCCAGTAAGCGACCAAAAGACCCTGGACAAAAGGGTTTTCCAGCCGCTTGAAAATAGTCAGGTGCAGTTGGCGATGCTCGCCGTTGGGAATGTGGATGGGGTCACCCCGTAACTTGCCCCAGGCCTGGGTAATATAATGTCGCAACAACGACTTATCTTCCGGTGTCAACAAGACGACGGCCGCATCCCAAAAACTTAACTCAATGACCTGGCGTAGCTCGCTCAGCTGTTCAAAGTACGCTTCGCCAGTGGCCAAGCTGAATAGAATCGCCGGGAGGACGGCGTCGGAAAAATCAAACGGTTCGCGCTGGATGCCGAGTTTCGGGCGGACCGAGACCAAGCCCATTCCTCGCGCGACGGCCAGTTCTTCGCGCAGCTTGCCGACGCTAACCCCTAATTCATCCCCGATATTAGTCAACGGCGGCAACCGATCGCCGGGGTTAACATGGTTATCCGCCAGATAACGTAGAAAATCAGAGTCGAGTTTACTGAGGCGCATGGCTATTCATCCAATAAATCAAATCAATTCGATGAATGCAATTGTACTCGCCCCTGACCGTGAATGCAATGAATAAATTCTCGTGTTGAGGGGCCCTTAAGAATGAACAGTTGATGAAGTGCATGGAATATTTGAGAAGGATAAATTCGCCGCCCACTAACACGATGGACGAAGTACAAAATGTATTGGCACTATCGATTAACAACATTCCTTCAAGTTAATAGAACCATTTTTCTTGTATTGCGCTCCGCTCAATCGTACAATGGAGTAGAGCAGAGATTATTCGATTGATTAAGTGAATGGGCCGTGTCTCAGATTTGAATCGGCCCTGGAGGTCAAAATAAGATGAATGAGAATGGACGCGACAACGGCCGTGGTGAGGTTGGCGGTGTAACCGTCAAGCGAGGCTTGGCCCAAATGTTGAAGGGCGGCGTGATCATGGACGTAGTGACGCCCGAACACGCCCGAATCGCTGAGGATGCCGGCGCGGTGGCCGTCATGGCTCTGGAGCGCGTACCGGCCGATATTCGCGTCAGCGGCGGCGTGGCCCGCATGTCAGACCCCGGCCTGATCAAAGAGATTATGGCCACGGTCAGCATCCCGGTCATGGCCAAGGTCCGTATCGGCCACTTCGTCGAGGCGCAGATTCTGGAAGCGCTGGGTGTGGACTTCATCGACGAAAGCGAGGTCCTGACGCCGGCCGATGAGAGCTACCATATTTACAAGCACGACTTCAAGATCCCCTTTGTTTGCGGGTGTCGCAATCTGGGCGAGGCATTGCGGCGTATCGGCGAAGGCGCGGCGATGATGCGGACCAAGGGTGAAGCCGGTACCGGTGATGTCGTTGAGGCCGTACGCCACGCGCGCTCCGTTCTGGGCGAAATTCGCCGCCTGCAAAGCATGCCCGATGAGGAACTGATGACCTATGCCAAGGATATCGGCGCGCCGTTTGAGTTGGTGAAGGAAGCAAAGGAACTCGGTCGCTTGCCGGTGGTTAACTTCGCCGCTGGCGGCATTGCCACCCCGGCCGACGCGGCCCTGATGATGCAGCTCGGTGTGGATGGGGTCTTCGTCGGCTCGGGCATTTTCAAGAGCGGCGACCCTGCTCTCCGGGCCAAGGCCATTGTCGAGGCCACCACCCACTTCCGCAATGCCGAAATCCTGGCCCGGGTCAGTGAAAACCTGGGTGAGCCGATGGTCGGTATTGGCGTCCACACCCTGACGGAAGATCAGCAAATGGCCGGACGCGGCTGGTAAATAACTACCAGGAAGCGTATATATATGAAAGGGAGAAGGTGAGAAATCCT
The DNA here is from genome assembly GCA_046485205.1 of Chloroflexota bacterium. Classification (GTDB taxonomy): domain Bacteria; phylum Chloroflexota; class Anaerolineae; order Promineifilales; family Promineifilaceae; genus Promineifilum. The sequence goes on from JAWOHK010000295.1 coordinate 26,554, forward strand.
CATTTGCCTGCTCCATCGAATACTTTCCAACAAAAGATTTCATGGGTCGTAGTAGCGACATTCAGTCGCGTTCATAAGATATGGCGCTGAAGCGCTACTACGAACAAGAGTTGCTGTTACAAAATATGGAATCTGACTCGAGGCGGAAAATGAAGATTGGCGTACTCGCTCTGCAGGGCGCGTTTATCGAACATATCAATATCATACGCGAGTTAGGGCTTGACGCGGTCGAGGTCCGGCTGCCGGAGGACCTGGTCGGGCTGGACGGTTTGATCATTCCCGGCGGCGAAAGCACGACCATTGGTAAATTGGCTGAAACTTATGGCCTGATCGATCCACTAAAGGAATTCGCCGTCCAAGAACCGGTCTGGGGCACCTGTGCGGGGATGATCTTTATGGCCAAAAATGTCGGCCTTGAGCAGCCGTTGCTGGGCGTGATGGATATCGAAGTCGAGCGCAATGCCTTCGGCCGCCAGGTCGACAGTTTCATCACCCCCGTCGATGTTGAGGTCTTCCAAAACGGCAACCAGGACGATTTCCCGGCCGTATTTATTCGCGGACCGCGCTTAGTCGAAGCTCATGGCGAGGCCCAGGTGATCGCCCGGCTGGCCGACGGCACGCCGGTCGCTGCCCGCGAAGGTCAGTGGCTAGTAACGTCCTTCCACCCCGAATTGACCGGCGATACACGCTTCCACGAGTACTTCATCGATCTGATTAGACAAAATGCCGGAAAATGAACGGCCGGCCGCCAGCAACCAACCACCCGCTCCACAGTAAAAAGCCTCTTGTCCGATAGTCGTTCAAGAGGCTGTGTCATTCATCACTCATATCTGTCATTCGCCGCGGAATTACGACCGTCACAGTAGCACCTCCAGTGGAATTATTTACGGCCCACATACGACCCCGATGCTGTTCGACAATGGAGCGGGCGATAGCCAGACCTAATCCGGCGTGCCGGCCATCTTTCCAGGTAGTGAAGAATGGATCAAAAATTCTCTCCAGAGTGTGGGCGTCGATACCCTTTCCGCTGTCTGCAACCGAGAAGGCGAACAGATCTCCGGCCAGACCATCAGGGAGCTCATTCCTTTCCCCCTGCTCGCTGAGCTCGGGCAGCCGTTCCTGAAGCGGACCCGGCACCCAGAAGCGCACTCGAATCGTACCGCCATCGGGTTGCATCGCATCGCGAGCGTTCATGAGGATGTTGACCAATATCTGCGTTAAGGCATGGTGATCGGCAAAAATGGTCGTCAATTCCGGCTCCAGATCAGTTTCAACGAGAATCCCGGATTGTTTGCGAAACTGCTGTTCAACCAAAATAAGCGCGCCTTGAACGACGGCCGCCGGGCTGGTAATGGATACGCCTGCCCCTCTGGCGATCGTGCTTTCATCACCCTTGTCATTGGCGTAATTGCCCAAGACCTCGACAATCCGGGCGCTCCGGTAAGCATTTTGCTCGATTTGTTTGATGGCCTGGATGAGTTCCCGGTTATCGATGTCGCCGCTGGCCAATTTGTCAAGCAGGTTCGCGCAAGTTGCAGTCACAAAGCCGATGGGATTAGCCAGCTCCTCAGTCACGCCGGCCGTCAAGGTGCCGACGCCCGCTAATCTTTGGACGCGAGGCATCACTTCATCCGGTACAACAGTATTGGCTTGATGGGCGGCCGACCCAAATGAGCTACCAACCGCCGGTCGGCTTGTCGCTTCGACAACGCGGTCAGATGCTGATGGGTTGTCCGAATCCGTCACATCGGCATCCTGCGGGCGCTTACCTAACATTTTTGTTAAAAAAAACCCCGCTGTCCGGACTTCGGACAAACTAAGATTGGCCAATTGATTAGCTCCTATCCCGACTAACGTCTCAACAAACGAATTGCCGGATGAACTTATGTCTCAGAATACAGGGAACTCCCACTTCGACATACAAATATTCCGCCAGCTATAAAGCCGTGCTCGATATTCGTATGTTGTCAAAAAATGTCTCTCACTTCTACTGGGCGCAACGCCGGAGAAGTGAGAGTAGATTACGCCACCTGGGCACTTCAACGCGTATGGCCGGCGTAAATTTGTCGTGAACGAAACGTGAAGTGATGCTGTAATTAATTGATAATGATTCCTACTCTATTTTAATGAAATGGGGGTAAAGTCCTTTAGTATCATCCATCAATTTTCATTCATCTGCCGCGTCCGGACACGTGGTAAGAAGGAGACAGGTCATGTTAATCAAAAAGAGGACTGGCACCGAGATACCATCCTCGGAAATAACTCCGGAACATCTCTATTTATCCCGGCGGAAATTCATGGCCGCCGGAGCCGCCGTGGGCGGAGCCGCCCTCCTGGCCGCCTGCGCACCGCGCACCGATCTCAGCGGGGCTGGGAGTGTCGCTCAAAGCCAGGCTACGACTCAGCTGGAGGAAGGCGAATCGGGGATCCCCGTCATGTATGAGAACACGGACGAATTTGGCGATCCCTGGACGTCCTTTGAAGCCGTCACTAACTACAACAATTACTATGAATTTTCCACCAACAAGGAGGCGGTCGCCGATCTGGCCGAGGATTTCCCGACCGAGCCCTGGTGGGTAGAGGTCGGCGGGTTAGTGCGCAATCCCCGCCGGATCGGGATCGACGCCTTGCGATCGGATTTCGATCAAGAAGAGCGCGTCTATCGTATGCGATGTGTCGAGGGCTGGTCGATGGTGATCCCCTGGCTTGGATTTCCTCTGGCCAAGCTGCTGGAGGTCGTCGAGCCGACATCCGACGCTAAGTTTGTGCGCTTCGAGACTGTTTACGATCCCAATAATATGCCCGGCCAGAAAAGCCCTTTCTTTCCCTGGCCTTATGTCGAAGGCTTGCGTCTCGATGAAGCCATGAATGATCTGGCTATTCTTTCTACCGGACTATACGGCCAGGAACTGCTGCCACAAAACGGCGCACCGGTGCGGCTGGTTGTACCCTGGAAATACGGTTTCAAAAGCATCAAGTCGATCGTCAAGATCGATCTGGTCGATTATATGCCAGAGTCGCTCTGGATGACTTCCGCGCCTCATGAGTATGGCTTCTATGCCAATGTCAATCCGGAAGTCAGCCATCCGCGCTGGTCGCAGTCCACTGAACGACGCATTGGCGATCCGGGACGGCGGGAGACCCTGATGTTCAACGGCTACGAAGAGGAAGTTGCGTACCTGTACGAAGGCATGGACCTGGAACGCAATTATTAAGTCGAGGCTACTGGCAACCAGAACTGAGTAGGACAGTTATCGTGATTGGAAATGACCGAACAAACCAAACCGGGTGAATTGCTATCGGCCGACCGCCGACCGCCGCGCCGGTTGTCGCGAGACGCCTCACGCCGCCTCTTGCGAATCACATATCACGCGATTGGCCTTTTCCCCTTGGCCTGGCTGATCTTTGATTTCTGGTTTGGCTTGCTGGGCATTGAACCTATCCGGGCGATGATTTTGCGCACTGGCAAAGCGGCCATCATCATGTTGGTGCTATCGTTAGCAGCTACTCCGGCCGGTTATGTTCTCGGCTGGAAGCAGGCTAATGTCCTGCGCCGGCCGTTTGGCCTCTACGCTTTCATGTATGTCTGCCTCCACCTGCTCATCTTCGTCTGGTTGGATTACGCCTGGATGTTGCCCCTTATCGTGGAGGAGATCATCGAACGACGCTACGCCCTGGTCGGCTTCGCTGCCTTCCTGCTTTTAATCCCGCTGGCCATTACCTCGACCAAAGGCTGGCAGAAACGACTGGGCAAAAACTGGAAACGGTTGCACATGCTGGTCTACCTGATCGCCGTGCTGGCGGTTATCCACTATATCTGGCTGGTTAAGAATGCGTACACCCAGCCGCTTATCTTTGCCGCGCTGGTCGGCTTTCTACTACTGGTGAGGTTAGGCCCGGTCAAGCAAGCCTTTATCCGGCTGCGACGCAACCTGACACGGTAATCCTATGATTTTTCCTGTTTCGGCTACAATGGGGCCGAATGAATCCCTTGGCTACGGTTCTAATAATTGTCTTGTTGCTGGCCGCGGTCGCCTTCTTGCTCCACTGGTTGTTCATCCGGACCGAAGGTGTTTTTTTGGGACGGCGGGTAGTCGTCTGGCTCTATGATTTGTCGGCCGCGCGTTATGACAGCGTCAAGCAGTTTGACCCGGATACGGAAAGCGCCTTCGTCGCCTGGCCGCTACGTCGCCGGTTAAAAGCCTGGCCCGCGCCGCTGGTACTGGATGTCGGTACCGGGACCGGTCGCCTGCCTTACTTTCTGCTTCAGGAGTACGATTTCCACGGCCGGGTCGTCGGTCTGGATGCCTCGGCAGGGATGCTGAATCAGGCATTGGCAAAACTGGCCCCTTTCGGCGATCGAGTTATGTTGGTGCGCCAGTCGGCCCAGGACCTGCCGTTTGCCGACGGCGCATTTGCCGCGGTGACCTGCCTGGAGGCATTGGAGTTTTTGCCCGATGATGCGGCGGCGCTGGCCGAGATGGTGCGGGTGTTGCGGCCGGGCGGCGTCCTGTTGTTGACCCGGCGCCAAGGGCCGGACGCGCCATTTTTTCTCGGCCACACACGGGGCCCGGTAGAATTTGAAGCACTCCTGGCCGCGATGGGACTGGAAGATATTCGCCTTAACCCGTGGCAGGTAGAGTATGAACTCGTGTGGGCCGCTAAACCGTTGGTTCATTATGGTCAATAAGCCCTGCCTGAGTCTTCAGTCCGAAAACGCGATCCATATGCTAGAATTTGCCGATATCTTTAGATTACGAGTGATTGTATAAAGTATGCAGGCATCTTCCCCACGGTCGCAAGCGGCCCAATCACGTGACTTCGGCCGCAAGCTCGGGTTCATTCTCATCCCCCCCATTGTTACCCTGGCTCTGGTTGCCATTGTCCTGGCTTCTATTCTGGGAGTTTACCGCGCCCAGAACCGGGACCACATCTACACTGGCGTCACTGTTTGGGGGACTGATATCGGTGGGAAAACCCTGGCCGAAGCCCAAACTGAACTGAGTAATTTATTTGCTTATCCGGACACGGCTGCCATCACACTGGTAAATCCTGTCACCGGCGAGCGAGAAGAATTCCCGCCGTCCGAATTGGGAATTCGCATCGATACCCGCCGGACGGCCGAGGCGGCATTCGACGTGGGTCGAGAGGGGACCCCGCTGCGCCGGCTGCAGGAAACTTTCCAGAGCTGGTATTACGGACGCGAGATTACGCCTATCGTCATATTCGACGAAGCCCAAACGGATCGAGCTGTCGACAACCTGACCGGATCCTTAGAACGCAGCGCCGTCAGCGCCGGTTGGACCACCAACGAGGAAGGCGCTCTCACCTACTCCCCTCCACAGGTCGGGCGCCAATTAGACCGGGAGTATCTGCGGACTCAACTGTTGGAGCCCGTCCGCAATTTATCGAATGCTGAAATCGAGTTGCTGGTACACGATGTTTACCCGGCGGTTTATGATGCCCCGGACACGGCCGCCCGACTCCAGAGATTGCTCAGCGAACCGGTTCGATTCTACTTTCAGGAACCTCTAGATGACCTGGATTTGACCGGGGTCACATTGCCGGCCGATGAGCTGGCCAAGTGGATCCGCATCGAACAGGTTGAAGGAGTTGGTGGCCGGAGCGAGCATTTCGTTCGGGTAGATGAAAACGCTGTTCGAAACTGGCTGGCCCAATTCGGCAACCAGTTCAAACGCCAACCGGTGAATGCCCGTTATTATTTTAACGACGATACCCGGGAACTGGTGCTCGTCGCCCCACACATCAACGGCCGCGAGCTGGATGTGGACGCCACCCTCAACCGCTTCGTGACCCAGATAGACAACAATAACCACGCCGTGCCCATCGTACTTAAAGAGATTGTACCTGTGGCCCACTCTGACGCGACAGCGGCCGATCTAGGCATAACCGAGTTGATCTCTGAGTCGACCACCTGGTTCTACGGCTCGTCCAACGCGCGGAAGCACAACATCGCCCGGTCCGCGGCTAATTTCTACGGCATCGTCGTCGCGCCCGGCGAAGAATTTTCGTTCAACCGCTATCTGGGGTCGATCAGCGAAGCCGACGGCTACGAAGTTGGGCTGATCATTATCGGCGGCCGCACCCTCAAAGGCGTCGGTGGTGGCGTTTGCCAGGTGAGCACCACCATCTATCAATCCGCTTTCTGGGCCGGATTTCCCATTGTCGAACGCTGGGAGCACGGCTATATGGTCGGCTATTACAACGACGGTGAAGGCCCGGGAATGGACGCCACGGTCTTTTCGCCCATCGTCGATTTCCGTTTCATCAACAACACGCCTTACCACCTGCTGATCGAAAATTATTACAATACGGAATTCGAATCGCTGACCTTCAAATTCTACAGCACCAGCATGGGTCGGACCGTGGAAAAAAGCGGACCGGTCTTTGAAAATGTACAGCCGCCGCCGGCGGATGACGTCTGGGAATATGATGAGGAATTGGCGGCCGGCACAGTCGAGCAATTCGATTTTGCCACGGAAGGCGCCCGTGTCATCGTTGATCGCCGTGTCTATAACGCCGACGGCCAGCTCATCGAGGAACGGCCCTTTGTCAGCAACTATATACCGTGGCCAAACGTGTTCCGTTATGGACCGGGAGTTGAACCGGGCGACTACTCACTGGTCCCTCCCCGTCCTTAACGGCGCAATCCAGACAGGCGACCAGGTTATTTCAATCGTGACCCGGCCCCTTCAGCTTAGTATATCGCAATTTTATCCCCCACTTATCACCAGTTTATCCCAACAGTATTGACTCGAATAGAACATATGTGCTATTCTATTACTGGACAGACACATCCTATTCCATCCCACCACTACCCCTCCTCATGAGGAGCCGGTAAGTGAGACGCTTACCGGCTCCTTCCTCTTTTGGAGAAGGATCGAGGGACTGTCCTAACAGTTGAAAAGGTGATCGCGCCTGCGAGCGATATTCACATGATCAAGAGGAGAACGGGTGATGCAACACAGCAATCATATCAATCGCACGTTCACCGGTTCCTCGGTGGACTTGTATTCCAAAAGCACTTCGCGCAAAGCGATATTAGGGGCCCTCTTGGTGATCGCCCTCGTAGCCTTCGAAGTGTTCAATTTCGATACCACACGATTTGCCTTAGGCGATATATTGGGCGACGTTTCCTTTTTCGGTATCACCTGGGCAACGATCCTGGCAATCGCCTTTTGCGCCATTGACTTCGCCGGCCTGGCCCGGTTGTTCACGCCGGAACGCGGCGGCGAGGAGCCTAAAGCAGTGTGGTTCCTGATGGGCGCCTGGCTTTTAGGCGCGACAATGAATGCCGTCATGACCTGGTGGGCGGTATCATTAAATCTGCTGAACCATGACTTTGGCAATGAAGTCCTCGGTCGCCAGCAATTGTTGACGTTTGTCCCGGTCTTCGTGGCCGGACTGGTGTTGCTAACCCGAATCCTGTTTATCGGCGCTTTTTCGGTGGCTGGGGAGAATATCTTTGACCTGGCCGGTGACAGTCAATCTAAGGGAAGGGCTACTCAACCGCAGCCAATCCAGCAAAAGCCTTTGGCCCAACCATTACCGGTTGGCACGACACAGGCTCCGCCGCTCATACCGATCGAGGATAACCGACCTCAGCCGATGCCTGCCAAACCGGCAACCGCATCGAAAACGAATACCAGCGGGCGACAACACCCGAGGCCCACGATGCCCACCGGCAGTCGACCTATGCCCGCGCCCATGTCGGCCAAACCACGACGTTAATCGCTTTCAGACATCCCCTCTGAGATAGAAAAGCCGCAACCCCTCTTGCGGCTTTTCTTTTTTCCTGTCCTCGTGATACGCTTGGCTTCCATACGCAATACATGACTGAACCAAGCACCGCGAAAAATCGATGAGCAAGCAGCTTGTAAGAGAACAGTTTGGGGCCAATGCGGCGGCATATGTAAGCAGTTCCGTCCACGCCCAAGGCGCGAGCCTGGCCCGCATGGTGGAGTTGGTCGATCCCCGGCCGGAATGGCGTGTCCTAGACATCGCCACGGCCGCCGGGCACACGGCCATGACCTTCGCGCCTCAAGTGGCGGCCGTGGTAGGGCTCGATCTGACCTGGCAGATGATACCGCTTGCCCGGCAATTGGCTCACGAACGAGGAATTCTTAATACCATCTACACGGTGGGTGACGTGGATGATTTGCCGTTTGGAAACACAACCTTCGATGCCGTCACGTGCCGCATCGCCCCCCACCACTTTCCCGATATCGCCAAGTTTGTCGACGAGGCGGCGCGGGTTGTGCGGCCGGGAGGTCTGTTGGCCATTGTCGATAATATCGTTCCCGGCAGTCGTCTGCGCGGCAAGAAGGCTGACAAGCAACGCGAAGCCGGCGCCTATATCAACACCTACGAAAAATTACGCGACCCCAGCCACAATCGCTGTTTGAGCCTGGAGGAATGGCTCGACACCTTCGCCGCCGCTGAGTTGATCGTCGAGGCACAGGAAACGATCGACAAGCGCCTGACCTTTGAAACCTGGGCAGCGCGTCACACGCCGGAGATGCAACTTCGATTGAAGGCCATGCTCCTCAAAGCGCCGGCCGCGGCCACCGAATTTCTCGACCCGCAAACCCATACCGGTCTGACCACATTCCGGCTGCGAGAAGGATTATTCATCGCCCGGAAAAGATGACCCGGCGGGAACAGCCCCCGACCGGATCAATGGATTTATTCGTACCGCCAAACGATCTCGAACGGCCCTGCACTTTGGGGACTGCCGAGCCACACTTCGCGGGGCGATTCGATGCATTGAAATCCTTGTCGGGTGACCCAATCAAATCCGGCATCATAGGCTTCCAATATCTTCGGAAAGGCGGCATGCTCCCCTTGCGCGACCACGACCGCGGCACGACCACCCGGCAGTTCACGGATTCGTATATCGTCGGTTGCCCGAAAACCACCCTCAGCCGGTAGGCAGACCTCGAGCGGCCCGTCATCTTCATTATTGATCTGCCCATGATACAGACCCAACGGCGGTCCGACTACCTGCCCGCCCTGTTCAACCACGAAGCTTTCCAGCCGTGCAAGCGTGTGAACAATGAAGGCGTCAAGGTCGTCGACCAATACATGCCCCTCAACACTGACGATCTGTTGGGGTTTTAAATCTCTGGTTTCCACTTTTAACGACATCGCATTCTCCTGGAAGCGCATTATCAGTTTCAATGACCGACCGGTATCGCGCACCTGTGCCAATCGCTCGGCGAATGCCGACTCATAGGCGCGAATCAGGCCCTCCGCCTCGATTGGGTCCGCGACCAAGATCCGTCGAATCTCTCCCAGTGGCATTTCCATCTCGCGCATGAGGCGGATCAGGTTTGCCGGGCGCGCCTGCTCGCGGTCGTAATAGCGATAGCCATTGAACGGATCGGTGTGGGCGGGAGAGAGCAGGCCTATAGCAGCGTAAAGTCGCAGGGCTTTAAGCGACAAGCCTGTAATCTTGGCAAAGCGGCCAATACTCAATAGATCGACATTTGAATGCACCACGAAAATAGAATAAACCATGCCCCAAGGGCAAAGTCAAGACCCTGTTTTACCCGTCGTCGCGCTCAATGACGATGTTGGTCATGCGGACGATCTCCTCCAGCGTCATCTCGCGCGCCCGCTCCAAGCGCGCCACCCGCTTTTGGAATTGCGATAGCCCGTAATCGATGAAATCCTCTTCAACGAGGCCGAACGGAACCGGGTCATATTGGGCGAATACATCGCCGATGACACCCAGCGCTGGGGAAAATAATTCATTCATCTGGCTTTCCAGCACCGGCCACAATGAATCAGTTTCGGCCACCAATCGGGACAATAGATAAATGCCGTATGCGATGTGGCGCGATTCATCCTGTTTGAGGAGGGTCACCCCTCGGCGCGTGCCCGGCATCAGGTTGTTGCGTTCCAGCACAGTGAAGTAGGCATGGTAGCCGGTCTCGGCCAGCATCCCCTCAACAATCATGTTATAGGTAACCGAAGCCCGCACCTGGGCCGCGGCCGACGGATCCTTCCTTAACGCTCCCAGGGCCTCCGGCAAAAGTCGGTAAAATATTGTGTGATAGTTGTCGGAATGGTAACGGCCCAGATCGCCGCTCGCTCTGGCCACTTCGGTGAGGAAGCGGTTGAAAAAATCGGTGTGCTTAGCCTCTTCAAACAGGAAGGTGGTCAGAAACATCTCCTCTTCAATCCGGCCTTCGCCGGCTATGGTCATGATGAGCGGCAGGAGCTCGAGCGTGACTGCTTCCTCGCCGGCCTGGAACATGGCTGTCAGGCGCAGCAGGATGTCCTGTTCATCGGACGCCAGTGACAGCCAGTCACGACCATCTTGTTCCATATCGATATCGCTGGGATTCCAGATTCCGAATCGCTTGGCCTTCTCATACAGGCGCATCGGTGGGGTATCGCGTCGCAGACCGGTGGTCGTCGTGGCAAAGGCAGTGTGTTTCATATAGGAATTGTAGCAAATAGGCCGGCATAATCGCATGGGTTAAATGTTTTGGCGGCGTTTTTCGCTGATAAGCAGGATCAGACTCAGGATTTTGTTACAAAAGATTTCGCAGTTCGTAGTAGTGATTTCAGTCGCGTTCTTCAGAAATGGTCCTGAAGCGCCACCTACGAACAAATGGTATTTGTTGGCGTTATACTGCAGTGAGTTTACATAAATTTGGCAAATATTCAGCCATAATCAGGCGAAGGACAAGTCGTTGACATAGTCCGTCGGAAGTCGGAATAAGCGCGGTTCTCAAGATTAAGTTACCTTGAGCATGTGGACGTTGCCGTTGCCCGGTGTTCCGGACATTCGTACAATCGATCGACTATCGGGACAAGCTTGCCCGTCGGGTGACTTCCGTCGCCGGTGGGAGTGGCAACCCAGATTAACTATCGTATTGCCCGGAGGAAAGCCTGTGCAATTCTTAAACTATCGACGCGCCTTCATGGCGCTGACCCTTTTTTTCATAATCGTCATCGCCCTGACCGGATGCGGCGGCGAGGAACCGGCACCGCCGGCCGTGGTCGAGGCGACGGCAACAGACGTCTCTCCAACCGAACCCGCTCTCCCGGCCACCTGGACCCCGATTCCAGCGGTAGTTATCGTTGAAATCACCGCTCCTCCGACACAACCGCCCCCAGCCACCAGCACGCCACCGCCGACGGCAACTGAACCACCGGCAACCGCCACCTCTGAAGAAGAACAGACCGAGGAACTGGCACCGACCGAAACGGCCTCGCCGCAACCGACAACCGCCTCTACTGCGGCGGCCACGACCGTTCGTGCTACGGTCGCGCCGGCACAACCAACCTCGCCGCCCGCACCGCCTACCTTGCCGCCGAATCCAACGCTGGGAGTGAATTTGCTGCCCAATCCATCCTTTGAAGAAGGCCATTACAACCAGAACGGCATCCCCGAACTGCAACTTCCCAACGGCTGGCGGCTGGAATATCGCGAAGACGCCACCGGTTTTGGTGGCCAGGCATGGGATGTTTACGTCCGGCCAGAAACCCGCGTGCTGCCATCCCGCTTTCTGCCGCCCGAAGAGCACGGCCTTTATATCTTTGATGGCGACTCTACGGTAAAAATTTTTAAGGGCAACGGGGCGATTAATGCTCATTTGCTGACCGAGCTGGACTTGCAACGGGGAACCTACGTGATGGAAGGCAATTTCTTCTCCGACGTGTTCGAGGGCTTTGTCGATCGACAAAAGGTTCCTCCGCTCGATCCCTCCGCTGGTGAAGCTACCCTGTTTGCCGGATCGACGGGAACCGGATGGGTGCCTAATAACTACCTGGCCAAGAACACCATCAGCCACACGTTCACGCTCGATTCAGATCAACGAATCACTGTCGGCATTGGATTTCGCGGCCGTTATGCCCTCGCCAATAACGGCTGGTTTGTAGACAACCTATCACTGCGCCAGATACAGTAGTGCAACTTTCAAGTGCCCGGCGCGTAGAGTGAACAGGTAATAAATTAGACTGTTAAAAAGTATAAGCCCCCATCAAGTAAAGGAGTGGATAAAAATGAGTGATGAAAATCCCCTTGTTGACGATCTGAAGGCTGAAGAGCGCATGAAGATCGAGATTCCGGTTGAAGAAGACCCGATGGGTAGCGGCAAAGCCCACGGGGGAGATGTCGTCGAAGAATTCAAACGGCTTGGCCAGCAATTCGTCGATACCTTAGAGTCCATTTTCTCCAGTGACGAGGTTAAGCGCCTGGAGACGGAAGTCCGGGCCGGGGTCAAATCCTTCGCCGATGAGGTAGACAAGGCTTTCCAACAGGCTAAAGAAAGCCCGGCGGCCACTCGCATGAAGGAAGAAGCCTCCACGGTAAAGGATCGCGTTGAATCGGGCGATGTTGCTCGGCAGGCCCAGGAAGGTATGGTCAGCGGATTGCGCTGGCTGAGCAACGAGCTGGACAAACTGGCGGGACAGTTCGAGCATTCCGCCGACACGGAGCCGGTGGAGAAGTCACCGCCAGCCGAGTAAGCCCAGTTTTACCATAAACGATCAAGGTCAAAGGGGCAGGTGATGACACCTGCCCCTTTTTGTTGCCACAGCTATTGAAAGTGCGGCAAGACCGCGGTCGCCAGCGCCTCTAGGCCCTCTATATTATCTAGTTCAAGCCACTGCAGCATGATCCGCTGTACGCCGGCGGCCTGCCATTGCTCCAGCTGGTCGACAAAGTCACTCTCCACACCGACCGCCATTCCAATCTCGCGAAGTTCGGCCGCCGTCCGGTTGCGAGCGGCCAGTTTCCGCTCGACCTCATTTTCATCCCGGCCGAAGAGGGTGCCGGCCATCAGCGATCGACGGATGGTCTCTGGCTTTCGCCCGACCTCTACCAGTAGATTATCCAGTCGTCCGTTTAACTCGGCAAAACGCGCCGGAGTCACGTAGACCGCATTCCATTCGGTCGCATATCGGGCGACCAGCGGCAGAGTTCGTTTAGGCCCGTTGCCGCCGATGAGGATGGGCGGCCCGCCCGGCCGGTGCGGCCGTGGCAGCAAGATCGCATCTTGCACCTGGTAATACTGCCCGTCAAAGTCAACCGGGGTTTCGCTGTTCAAGAGCCGCTTCACGATCTCCAGCCCCTCTTCGAACCGGTCAAAACGCTCCGGCACATCGAGCAAGTCCCAGCCGTAATTCGTATGTTCGCGCTCCTGCCAGCCCGCGCCCAAGCCAAGCGTCAGGCGCCCGCCGGACAGGTCGTCGACGGCAGCGGCCATGCGCGCCGTCATTGTCGGTTGCCGAAAGGAGACCGGTGACACCAGTGGCCCAAACTCGATGCGATCGGTGTGGCTTGCCAGCCAGGTCAACGATACCCATAACTCGAGCGACTCTTTATCGGGCGGTCGGGCGTTGGTGTAATGGTCCGAACGGTATAATCCTACAAAGCCTAATTCTTCGACGGCCGACGCGATGCGCTGCCAGCGCGGCCATGTCAAGCCGTCCTGCCCTTCGATCATAATGCCAATTTCCATGCGAGCTCCTTCACCCCCAGGGCTTTCAGGACCGTGAGAAAATAAAAAGAGCGCCGCCAGGAGCGACGCTCTCTATTTTATCGATTGTGCCTTCCAAAATAGCGATTACGGACGGCACATTCATCACAGACCGTTTCTTGACAGTCTAGTTAATCTGTGAACGTTGTGGCTTCTTCCCCAATCAAGCCGTCGTTTTTTCGAGGTGGGGCAGAACCTGGGCCAGGATGCGCTCCTTCGGCTGCGCGCCAACAATGCGCTCCACCACCTGGCCGCCCTTGAAGAGCATCAGGGTGGGAATGCCCACGATAGCATAACGGCCGGGAACGGCCGGGTTTTCATCAACATCCATTTTGGCGACTTTCAGGACACCATCCTGTTCGGAAGCGATCTCCTTAACGGACGGCGCGATCATCCGACACGGACCACACCAGTCCGCCCAAAAATCGACCAGAACAGGAACATCAGACTGCAACACTTCCTGCTGGAAGGTAGCGTCAGTTACTTCAATTGGCTTTGCCATTATTAAATATCTCCTTCAGAGTTCTCACTGCATGAATATACTTGGTTGATAGACGAATCAAGTAACTTAATTCTTACCCACACGCATTAGAACCGCGTAAGCACCGATTTAGATTATACAAAACACCAAGGATGAATGCATCCCTCGTTGAGAAAAGACTCAGATCAATTCTGCTTGGCATAGAGGCCAGGCAGCGCTAGAATGGATATTATGAATGATATGCTCATTTCCAACGGCCGTTTGGTAACCTGGACTGACCCGAACGAAATCCTTGAAGACGGTGCGCTGCTCGTGCGCGACGGCCGGATTCAAGAGATGGGCAGTTCGTCTGATCTGGTAAAGCAATATCCCGATGTCACCCGGGTAGACGCCCGCGGCCAGCTGGTCATGCCGGGCAACATCTGCGCCCACACTCATTTCTACGGCGCCTTCGCTCGCGGCATGGGCATCCCTGGCCCCGCGCCTAAGGATTTCCCCGATATCCTGGAACGGCTGTGGTGGCGGTTGGACAAGGCGTTGCTGGATGTGGATGTTAAATACAGCGCGTTGGTCAGCTTGGTCGATGCTGTCAAGCATGGCACGACAACGCTGATCGATCATCACGCCAGCCCCAGCGCGGTCGACAGCTCCTTGGACCAGATCGCCGATGCCGTCGAAGAGGCCGGCGTGCGCGCGGTCCTTTGTTATGAAGTGACCGATCGCAACGGCCCGGAAGAAGCCATAGACGGCATCAGTGAAAATGTGCGCTTCCTGCACTCGGTCAAAGAGCGCGAAAGCGATCTCCTGGCGGCAACGTTCGGCCTCCACGCCTCGCTCTCGCTCAGCGATCGCACCCTGGCAAAATGCGTGGCCGCCGCCAAGGAGCTGGACACCGGCTTCCACATCCACGTGGCCGAACACGAGGCCGATGAATATGACTCTCGCGAGAAATACGGTCTGCGCGTCGTCGACCGGCTGGCGCAGGCCGGCATTCTCGGCCCCAAGAGCATCGCCGCCCATTGCGTCCACATTGACGCGCGTGAAATGAATTTACTGCATGAGACAGGCACCTGGGTCACGCACCAGCCGCGCAGTAACATGAACAACGCCGTCGGCGCGGCCGACATCGAGAGCATGCTCCGCCTGGGTATTCCCGTCTGCCTGGGCAACGACGGCATGGGTAACGCCATGTGGGCGGAGTGGAAGGAAGCTTACCTGTTGCACAAGGTCGTTCATCGAGACCCTCGCCGGGCTAACGGCATGGATGTGGTGCAGATGGCTGTCCATAATAACGCGGCGCTGGCGCGGGTATTCTGGCCCGATTTGTCGCTGGGACGTTTGGAGGTCGGCGCGGCAGCCGATGTGATTTTCGTCGACTACCATGCCACAACGCCGCTGAGCGCCGGGAACCTGCCCTGGCATATCATCTTCGGCTTCGAGAGCAGCATGGTGACGACGACCATTGTCGGCGGCAAGATACTGATGCGCGACCGGCAATTGCTGACACTAGACGAGGCGGCCATCACCGCTCGCAGCCGGGAGCTGGCGGTCAAGGTATGGGAGCGATTTAACGAACTGAGCAACTAAAATCGACAGCGCAAGACAAACGATAGGCCGCAAGACACCGGCTGCGGTCGGCCAGTCAATAGTTGGCGATCTGGACAATTCACACAATAGGTTAAACATGAAAATAGCGATACTGGGTGGGACGGGCAAGGAAGGATCCGGTTTGGGCTACCGTTGGGCGGCCGCCGGACACGAGATCATTATCGGATCGCGAGCGGCCGAGAAAGGGCAGCGCGCGGCCGGGGAACTGGCGGCGGTCCTTCCTGAAGCAGCCATCAGTGGTACCGACAACGTGACCGCGGCCCGGGCCGCCGAACTCGTTGTACTCTCTGTGCCCTATGAGGCTCAGGCAGCAACGTTAGTTGACGTTCACGACGTGGTTCAAGGCAAGATGGTGGTGACGGTCGTCGCCCCGCTGGGCCAGCCTAAAGCGCGTGTCTGGCGCTTGCCGAGCGGACTCTCGGCGGCTGAGGAAGCCCAACAACAACTGGGCGAAGGCGTCACCGTCGTGGCCGCTTTTCAGAACATCTCCGCCACCCATCTGCGCGATCTGGATCACGATTTGGATTGCGACGTATTGATTTGCGGCGAGAGGGCGGCCGACAAGGAAATCGTTGCCGGGTTGTGCCGCGACGCGGGCATGCGCGGCATAAACGCCGGAGCGCTGGCCAATGCCGGGGTCGTCGAAGGAATAACCGCTATCCTGCTGGGAATCAACATACGCCACAAGATCAGCGGCGCGGGCATCCGCATCACCGGGTTGCCGGAATAGGCAGTACTCAGTATTGTGCGTTCACTTTGTAGCTTTAGATTTTTTGGTTCGTAGTAGCGACTTCAGTCGCATTCTTCAGAGACGGCGCTGAAGCGCCTGCTTCGAACAAGGTATGATTATTTGCGTTACAGTAGTGAATACCAAAATTTAAATACTGAACCTATCAGACACACGTGAGCGCCGAATCCCTCTCCTTAACCGCCATCCCCAATATTCCTCATGTCCGGACGGGTGACGATGTCGCCCGCTTGTTGCTCGACGCACTGGAGCGAGCCAGACTTATATTGCAAGAAGGCGACATTCTGGCCGTGGCCCAAAAGATCATCTCTAAAGCCGAGGGGCGGCAGGTTCGGCTGGCCGGTGTGGAACCCGGACCGCGCGCGCTTAAGCTGGCCGCTCAGACGGGCAAGGACCCGCGCCTGGTCGAACTCGTCTTGCGCGAAAGCACCGAAGTGTCGCGACTGCGACCGGGTGTCCTCATTGTCCGCCACCGGCTGGGCTTCACCAGCGCCAATGCCGGTATCGACCGCTCCAACGTCGAACTAGCCGGGCCGGACGAAGAAGTCGTACTGCTGTTGCCGGAAGACCCCGATACATCCGCTCGGCGACTGCGCGAGACGATCCGGGCCGAGCGCGGCGTCAATGTCGGTATCGTCATCACCGACAGCCACGGCCGTCCCTTCCGCTTGGGAACGGTTGGCGTGGCCATCGGCGTGGCTGGGCTTCCGGCGCTGTGGGACCAGCGCGGCGAGCCGGACCTCTACGGCTTTCGCTTGCAACACACCGACGTGGGCCTGGCCGACGAGATCGCCGCCGCCGCCGGGTTGCTCATGGGCCAGGCGGCCGAGGGCCAACCGGCGATCATCATCCGAGGGCTGCGCCTGCCACCGGGTGACGGCCGGGCGACTGATTTAGTGCGGCCGGTCGAGCAAGATCTATACCGGTAAGCGTGCTGCGCTTTGTAAGAGCTGTCGCCCCAGCGTCTTCGCCTGCCTACACCTCTGTGCCACCTCGCCCTGGTAACCCGTTTACAATCTTGGAACCTTCCCCGACCTGGATTAAACTAGTAATGGAGGTAGACGAGCATGATCGAAACCAACGGGAAATATTACTTGGGCAAACTATGGGACCCCGACACCGGCAAAACGGCCGATGAATTATTGCTGTATGACTCTGAAGACCTAACCACTCACTGTGTCGTCGTCGGCATGACCGGCTCCGGCAAGACCGGCCTGTGCTTCGACTTACTGGAAGAGGCCGCCCTTAACCACGTTCCAGCGTTGATACTCGACCCCAAGGGCGACTTGACCAATCTGCTCCTACACTTTCCCGATCTGTCGCCGAGTGATTTCAAGCCCTGGATCAACGAGTCCGAGGCCAAAAAAGCGGGCAAAACACCGGAAGAAGCCGCGGCTGACACGGCCGAGATGTGGCGCAACGGCCTGGCCGGCTGGGGCATCGAACCATCCCGATTGCAGGCGCTGGCCGAGAGCGTGCAATTCACCGTCTACACGCCCGGCTCGACGGCCGGCGTGCCTCTCAACATCCTCGCCTCCCTTGAGGCTCCGCCCTTGCCTTGGAAAGGCAACGAAGAAATCCTGGGCGAGCAAATCAGCGGAACCATGACGGCCTTGCTCAGTTTGACCGGCATGAAAGATATCGATCCGGTGCAGAGCCGCGAGCACATCCTGCTATCGAATATCATGGCCAACGCCTGGAGCCAGGGCCACAACCTGGATCTAGGTGAGTTGATCGTGCAGATCCAGACGCCGCCCTTCGCCAAACTGGGCGTCTTCGACGTCAATACCTTCTTCCCGGAGAAAGACCGCACCGCGCTGGCCATGCGCATCAACAGCATGCTGGCCTCACCTAGCTTCAAAGCCTGGATGGAAGGCGACCCGCTCGATATCCAGAGTCTGATGTATCGCCCCGATGGGCAGCCACGCCACTCCATCTTCTACATCGCCCACCTGAGCGACGAGGAGCGAATGTTCTTTGTCACTCTGCTCTACTCCGCCATCGAGACCTGGATGCGAGCCCAGAGTGGCACGAGTTCGCTGCGGGCGATCGTCTATTTCGACGAGATTTCCGGTTACGCGCCGCCCGTCGCTAACCCGCCATCAAAAGTCGTTATGCTGCGGATGTTGAAGCAAGCGCGCGCTTTTGGGGTGGGGATGGTGCTGGCCACCCAGAACCCGGTCGACCTGGACTATAAGGGCCTGTCCAATGCCGGAACGTGGTTCATCGGCAAGCTGGCGACAGAACGAGACAAATCGCGGCTCATCGACGGGCTGATTAGTGCCACGGCGGGGGACATGGACGTCAAGGAATATGACCGGCTGATCTCCGCCATCGGCAAGCGCGTATTCGTCATTCGCAACGTTCATGCCGAAAAGCCCATGCTCTTCCAGACTCGCTGGGCCATGAATTACATGGCCGGGCCGCTGACCCGGGCCCAGATTCCGGCGGTCAATGCCTTGAAAGGCGCGGTGCCGGACAAAGCCCTACCTGCCACCTCCGAATCCGAGGCGGCCTCGACTTCCGGGAATTCGTCGGCGGCACCGTCCATCACCGAATCGCCATCCACGATAACCCGGCCACCGGTGCCGTCCGACGTCGGGGAATATTTTCTGCCGGCCAGCATGACCCTGGCCCAGGCGGCCGAAGTCCATCTTTACAACCTGGAACCCGACGCCCAGGATAACGGGTTTCTCTATCGCCCCTCTCTACTGGCCCAAACAGAAGTGAACCTGATGAATGCCCGCTACAATCTCAGCACTGTATTGGTACAGACGGCGCTCATGATCGAGCCAGATGCCAATACGGTAATCCGCTGGGAAGACATCAGTTCCCCACCGGTCGATGTTCGGACACTCGACCGCGAGCCTCTGCGTGAAGCTCGCTTTGCTCTACTCAGCGCACCGTTATCCGACGCCCGCGCCATGCGCGAACTGGAATCGGATTTTGTCGATTGGGTGGCGCGTAATGGCGCGCTAAATATCCGGGCCAATGAGACTTTGAAGGTCTATGCCGGGCCGGACGTTAGTGATGTCGAATTCGAGAAAATGAGGCGCGAGGCTGCCGGGGAAAAAATGGAAGCCGAACTTAAGAAACTGAACGCCCGCTTCGCCGCCAGGCAAAAAACGATCGAGGACAAACTGGATCGGGCCGAGCGCAAGCTGGAAAAGGATCGGGATGAATATAACCGGCGCAAAGGACAGGAACTGATGACCCACGCGGAGACATTAATAGGCCTGTTCGGCCGTCGCAAGAAAAGCCTGACCAGTTCCATGAACAAACGGGGTATGACCGACCGGGTGAAGTCGGCGATGCAGGAATCGGAGGAGATCATCGCCTCGCTCAAAGCTGAATTGATGGCCCTGGCGGAAGAACAGCAAGCCGAGCAGGAAAAGATCAAGGCCAAGTGGGAAGAGATAATATCCGATATCACCGAGATACCGGTTTCGCCGCGAAAGACCGATATACGGGTGCGCCTATTCGGAGTAGCCTGGCTGCCTCATTATCTGGCTAAGGACAGCAATGGTCGGGCAGTTGAGGTGCCCGCTTTCGCCACGGCCGAATAACGGATGCAATTGTCCGTTTGAGAAAAAAAGCCCCACTTCGGTTTGAAATGGGGCCTACTTTTTACGATCCTTGCTTAACCGTTTTCTACGGCCAGGCGACCTCCACCGCGTGACACATTCCCCGGCTCACCCAGCCGTAGGTTGTGTCTGGTGCCGGGTTCAGAATGCGCATCTCCACTGGAGGCGAATCATCGCCCTTCACAAAGAAGACCTGGACATAGACCGCCGGAAAGCTAATATTGATATCGTGAATCCAGCCGCTATCCGTCCAGCCTTCTTCGGCCCACCACGTGGTTAGAACGCGGCCGCCGACTTCCTGGACCACATAGATCCCGCGCCGGGCCGTATCCGGCCCGAGTTCAAAGTTGATGCGCAAACAGGCATCAAGACGCGGGATACTGGCGGCCGTCGGCGTGGCGCTTGGCGTGCCACCTTCGCCGGGATCGAAAGGTGGGGTAACGAACATAGTCGGCGTTGCCGTCGGTGTGGCGGTCACGGTGATCGTGATAGTCCCGGTCGGCGTGACGGTCGGTGTCACCGTTTCCGACATGGTAGGGGTTGGCGTTGGCGTCTCAGTCGGCGGTAGCGTGGCCGTCGGCGTCGGCGTCGGCGTCACTACGTCCTGGCAGATGCGGATGACCAAGCCGACACTGTCGTTGGCGTAGAACATCAAGTCGCCGTCTTCGAGAATGACAAAGCTGCCATAGGTGACCATGCCTTGGTCCACGGTGTGGATGATGTTACCGTTGAGATAGAAGTGATTGATTCGGTCATCGACATCATCATCGATCTGGGCAAATTGGATCACGCAACCGGCCGTGACCGGACCAAAGTCCTGCCATTCGTCATAGAGAATGATGCCGTCCTCCGGGACCTCGCTAAAATCCCATACCCGCTCCCGCGCCAGCGAGGTATAGGTCGGTCCGTCCTCTATCTTATACTGATTAGCACGAAATTTGATCACGAAGGAGTGGTTCGGATCGATGGTGTGGGTGGCCGCCCCCTCCCCCAGATAAACAATCGAGGGCAGTGTTGGCACTTCCTGGAACAGGATACGTGACAACGGCCGCGGGACGTCCGGTTCCAGCGCTTTCACGCTCACCCATCCCAACAAGAGTAATGTCGTAATTCCAATAAATGTGATGATTTTTCTCATATCAAGTCTCCTGTACGCCTATATCCCTTCGCATCCAGGATAAAAATCCGATAACGATTAAAATATAACAACCGATAAATGTACAAAAACAAGGGTGTGCCTATCACACCTCCTTATCACAGTTTATGGTATTAAACGTTCCTTACAATGAAACTGACGTGAAAATCGCATAGTTATCGAAAAAATAAACAAAAAGGCCTCCCGAAAGGGAGGCCTTGTGAGTTTTAATCGGCTAGTGGCCAGGTTTAGATTAGGGCTAGATTAGGGCTAGATTAGGGCCAGGCTACTTCCACCGCATGACACTGTCCGCGCGCTACCCAACCATATTCTGTACCGGGAGCTGGATTGACAATCCGCATGTTCGTTTCGGTGCCGTCGCCCTTGACGAAGATCACCTGGACATAAACCGCCGGGGCCGAGATATCGATATCCCGGAACCAGCCGCTATCTGTCCATTCGTCTTCGGCCCACCAGTTCGCCAGGAGACGGCCGCCGGTTTCACGCACCAGATAGGTTCCGCGCCGGGCCGAGTCCGGACCAAGTTCAAAGTTGATGCGCAGGCAGGAAAGGGACCGGCCCGAATCCTCGCAGCTCACCGTTGCCGATCCGCCAGCGCTGACGCCGTTACCGGAGGCTGTGACAGTGTTAACATGCGAACAGGAAACCGGATCCAGGGTAACATTCGCCGAGAACGTGCACGAATAGGAACCACCCGCTGGTATAGTCTGCGGTACGGAACAATCACCCTGGCCGTTTAGATTGCCAAATTGATCATCCGTCAGGCTGTCGATCGTAACCGTCCCGTTCCCTTCATTGGTGACCATGACAGTATAGGCAACATCCCCACCGGGGAGCGGCAATCGGGCAGGGTTAGGGGTCTTGACGACGGTGATTTCCGGCGGCGGCGGGAGGGTCGAGCATCTTACCGTGGCTGAACCCTCTCCGGAGACGCCGGGACCAGAGGCCATAACGGTATTGACGTGGCTGCAAACCAGGCTGCTAAAGACAACAGGACCAGTGAAGACACAGGAATAGGAGTCCCCTGTGGCGAGCGTTTGAGGAACGGAACATGAACCCTGACCGTTCAAGTCGCCAAATTTATCATCCATCAGGCTGTCGATCGTAACTTCGGCCGTTCCGGTGTTAGCGACGACAACCGTGTATTGAACGTTGCCACCCGGCACCGGCATCACCGCCGGGTTAGGTGTCTTGGTAACTTCTATCTGCTGGTTGAGGCAGGATACTGTGGCCGTTCCCTGGCCCTGCACGTCCAGGCCGGCGGCGGTCACAACGTTCACATGCGTGCACGCTTCGAGGCTCAATTGGACGTTGGCGGTGAAGGAACACTCGTAGCTTTCACCGACGGCGATCGTCTGCGGAACAGCACAAGAACCTTGACCGTTGAGATCGCCGAACATATCGTCCGTCAGGCTGTCGATCGTTACATCCGATAGTCCGGTATTAGCCACGGCGACAGTGTACGAGACCTCGCCGCCGGGGATAGGTAATTCAGCCGGGTCCGGTGTCTTGGTCACGTCGATGCCGGCACAGGGCACGATTGCCACCTCCGCGCCGCCACTATCCTGAACCGAACCGCCTTCAGGACCTTCACCTACAGCGGTGACGGTGTTGGTGTGGAGACAGCTATTCTCGCCAGCATTCACCGCGCCGGTAAAGCTGCATTCATAGCTCTCACCCGGGTCGATTGTCTGCGGCACAGAACAGGATCCCTCGCCGTCCAAATCGCCGAAGACATCGTCGGTCAGGCTATTGATAGTGACCGGCAACGGCCCGGTATTGGCTACGGCGACAGTGAATTCCACATCACCACCGGGTGCAACCTCTGACGGATTGGGTGTCTTGGACACGTCAATCGACAAGCAGGGCGAGAGAGTAACTTCGGCCTCATCATCGTCGCTGACCAATTCACCTTCCGCATCCTGACCGGCTGCGGTTACTACATTGGTATGCACGCAGCTACCTTCATCGAAAGGCACCGGCACAGTGAAGGCGCAAGTATAGCTGCCACCTGCCGCGATCGCCTGTGGCACGCTGCAGGTCCCTTGCCCGTTCAGATTTCCGAACTGGTCGTCGGTCAGGCTATTGATCGTCACTGAGGTCTGGCTGGTGTTGTTGATCTGCACGGTAAATTGGACCGGATCACCCGCCGCGCTGACCTGGGTCGGGTTGGCCGTCTTCGCCACCTCGATTGAGGCTGAGGCACAATTTAACGTAAAAGCCAGAGCACCGCTGTCCCGGATTCGCAGGCTAAGCGCGCCACTCATCGGGGCAACGAACTCATCATAAATTACCAGACTCTCAGGCTCCGGGATTTGATCCGGGTTAATGACATGCGCATCCTCGCCATTAATCCAGAACCGGTTGATTCGTGTGTCCGATTCATCATCGAGGTGGAGGTATCGAATAAGACAGCCTTCATCCACTACGACACCCAGATCAACTTCCCCGGTCAGGAAGAAGGTGAACTGGCTGGAGTCACCGCTGATTTCCCAGACGTACTGACCGGCAGTAGCGGTGTACGACGGCCCCCCATCCTGCCAAAAGTCCCGCCCTTCCTTCACCAGGAAATTATCGGCCGCGTTACTCAGGGTGAAAGTGCCGGGACCGTAACCTAAGAATGCAGCATAGGGTAACTGTTCGACCAGGTTCCTCGGTGAGCTGCCACTCGCCGGGTGTGAACCTAACGAGGCTCCCCATCCAACAAGCACCACTGTCATCAGGACTAAAAATCCGGCGCTACGCCATACATTTGCTCTCATGGATCCACACTCCTTTTAACATTTATTCGCATATGGCTAAATGTGACTTAACTCTGTGCTAGGGATAGGCCCGGGATACAACCATCTGAACAAAGAATTCCGGTCGTTGTTATCAAAGCTCGCCACAGATATGCTTTTTTTGACAATCTTTTTCGATCCCGTTTGATTGATTTAGCTGATCGGTGTTGCCGACAAGCCTCGCCGAGACGTCGTATGGGCTAGTAGCCACCTGTCCCGCCCGATCCGGCATGCTTACTTTTGCATTCTAGCATTTATGTAAGGTTGTGTAAATGCCCAGCGGATAGTTTTCTGACAGTAATAACCACAATTTCACTCCATTTTGTGGATTGGGGACAAAAAAGGGAGTTATCGCATGATAACTCCCTTCATTATCCCGTTTGGATATGCTGCGATCAAGCTGTTGCGGTCGTCATGTTGTCCGGAGGCGAAAGGCCATGACGATGGCGGCAATACCACCGACAATGGCAAAGACGCCCAATATCCAGGGCAAGATCGCCACGGCGATCATCGTGTTAGCTAGCAGAATAATACCCAAAATGATGTTGACTACACCGAGCAATCCCACTCCCCAGCCCGCGCCCTGAAAGGCTTCGATCAAATTGACGATGCCCATGATGATGCCCTGGATACCCAGGATGATGACCAGGGCCAGGCCAAGAGTCAAAGTGCCGCCTATTGGATGCTGAAGGATCAAAATACCGGCCCATATGCCAATGATGCCTCCAATTAATTTCCAGCCCCAGGCGGAGCGATCGATGAAGATGCTGATAAGTTGAAAAATGCCGGCAATAAGCCAGTAGAGGGCGATTACCCCGGCGGAAGACTCGTCAGCAATGAGACGACAATAATGGAATTTACTAATTTCACATCGACGGTTTTACCCGGTGATCCCGTTGTCTATAAAATTCAATATCTCTCAGTTCCCCTGGGCATCAAGTTGCAGACAAACCAGATCGGTTACCTTACGTTCTTTTCTGATCTGGGTCTTGATCCGAAAGTTGTAATCGGGGGAAAAACCGACATACCATCTCTAAACATAACGGGAGAGAAAGCAACTTCTGAACTGACCCCTTTTAACCTCGGATACCATATAGCCGCCGGAATAGAATATTCGCTGGGGGGGAGCACCTCGGTAG
>JAWOHK010000042.1:0-3968 GCA_046485205.1 Chloroflexota bacterium
CCGATCGTGCCCGGACACGCGGCCGCGGCGGGACCGGGTTGGGATTAGCCATCGCTCGCCATATCGTCGAGGCCCACGGCGGCCGCATATGGGTTCAGAGTAAGGAGGGGCGGGGGAGCACTTTCTTTTTCACGTTGCCCACCGTCATTGATTAATCCTCATTTAGCCGTTAAACGTCTGTTAACAGAACCTTAGCCAGATGTTAACAGCAACGTGGTTTTTCATTAATGTCCGCGTGCTAATCTCCAAGGTGAAAATGTCAGGTAATCCGACTGCAGGCAGATCGCAATGTCGATCTGGTTACCAGTTTATCCCACCCACTTCAAACGAATGGCGAGTTGAGATGAGCCGGAAGGACGAGTTGCCTGATTAACAACATCAATATTGTTCGGAGGAGAACAACCATGCGGATTAAAGTATTAGCGTTATTTGTATTGGTGAGCGTGTTCGTCGTCGCGTGCGGCGGAACCGCCCAGCAGACCGTCGAGCAGGTCGCGCCGACCTTGCAGGCGGCCGTGGAAGAGGTTGCCCCGACGGTCGAAGCGGCCGTGGAAGAGGTCGCGCCGACCGTGGCTGCGGCGGCAACCGAAGTTGCCGAAGTTGTCGGTGGGGAAACCGAAGAACCGATGGCGGAAGATGTCGTCCCCGGTGTACTGCCCGAGCCGGATCCATTTTCAGCATCGGGCGACATCGTAACGGCGGGCAGCTCGACAGTGTTTCCGCTGACGGAACGAATGACGGAGCGGTACCTGAGCGAAGGCTTTTCGGGCCAGGTGACGATCGACAGCATCGGTTCGGGCGCAGGTTTCGAGCGCTTCTGCGTGGCCGGTGAGTCGGATATCTCCAACGCCAGCCGGCGGATAGATGAAGAAGAAACAGCCTCTTGCCAAAGCATCGGCCGGGAGCCGCTGGAGTTCCGTGTGGGCACGGACGCCCTGGCGGTGGTGGTGAATCCCACCAATGACTTTGTGACCGATCTGACGTTGGAGCAACTGGCGCTGGCGTTCTCGACGGCGGAGACGTGGGCGGATGTGGATCCGAGCTTCCCGGCGGAGACGATCCAGCGCTACAGCCCGGGGACGGACAGCGGCACCTTCGACTACTTCGTGGAAGAGGTGTTTGACGAGGACACGACCCCGATTCTGTCAGCAGCCAACACCCAGTTCAGCGAGGACGACAACGTGCTGGTGCAAGGTGTGGAAGGCGACCCGTACGCCATCGGTTACTTCGGTTTCGCCTATTATCTCGAGAATAGCGACCGGCTAAATATTATCGACGTCGATGGTGTGACGCCAACGGCCCAGACGGCTGAAGACGGCACCTACCCGCTGGCCCGGCCGCTCTTCATCTACAGCACCTCCTCGATCATGCAAGACAAGCCGCAAGTGGCCGACTTCATCAACTTCTATCTGACCTTCGTCAACGAAGAGATCATCGATGTCGGTTACTTCCCCGCCAGTGATGAGGCGCTCAACCAGGCTCGGATGAATTGGCTCATCGGCATGGGTATGCAATAACACGACTGAACATAACAAAACTTGAAGACCGGAAAAAATTCAGTCACACTTGGGGTTCTGTAACTGAACCTGAGTAATCAGACTTGTTCGGGAGAGGATGCGGGAGACTTGCACGCATCCTCTCCTCTGACTTAATAACTCCGGATGGATTAATCACCCGCATTGGAGGAGGAAAGCAAGTGCAATGAGTAGCGAAGCATTTATGGATACGGCAGTAACAAAACCGGTCAATGAAGAAAATGTTGCCAACCTTTTAAAGAAACGCTCGCGGATTGGCGAGAGGCTTATCGAGGCGGCTCTCTTTATGGCGGGGGCAATTTCTATCCTGACGACCGTCGGTATCGTTTACGTTCTCGTGCGCGACGCAATCGAATTTTTTCTGGTACCGGAAGTCACCCTGGTCGAGTTTCTAACCAGTTCGACCTGGCAGCCCATGATTGGCGAATTTGGTATCTGGCCCCTGTTAAATGCCACCTTAATCATCAGCTTCATTGGCTTGCTTTTCGCCGTTCCGGTCGGTTTTTTCACGGCAGTTTACCTGAGTGAATACGCCTCGCCGCGAGTGCGGTCAATTATGAAGCCGGTGTTGGAAATTATTGCCGGAATTCCAACCGTTGTATTGGGATACTTCGCCCTGACCTTCGTCACGCCGTTCCTGCGATCCATCTTCGGAGATGATGTCGTCAAAATTTATAACATGGCTTCAGCCGGGCTGGTTGTGGGCATCTTGATCATCCCGCTAATCGCTTCGCTGTGTGAGGACGCCCTTCATGCCGTCCCCGATTCCTTACGGCAGGCCTCCTATGGCTTAGGCGCGACGCGGATGGAGACCAGCCTCAAGGTGGTGTCGCCGGCCGCGCTCTCCGGAATATCCGCCGCACTCGTTGTCGCTACTTCCCGTGCGGTGGGCGAGACGATGATCGTCGCTCTAGCCGCCGGCGCAGGCCCCAACTTCACATTCAACCCCTTTGAATCAGCCGAGACGATGACCGGCTACATGGTTCGCATTAGCGGTGGGGACCTTAGTTACGGGTCAATTGATTATCAAAGTATCTTTGCCGTGGGTCTGGTGGTGTTTATACTGACACTCGTTCTGAATATCATCAGCCAGCGGATCGTACGCCGCTTCCGAGAGGTGTATGAATGATCGATGATCAATATATCCAGAAAAAAGTCCTGGATGATCTCTACCCCCAAGGGGATGAAGTTAACAAGAATGTTCGTAGCCGCCGGCGCTTTGGTTCAATGTGGCGCACGATATTCGTCGGCGCAACGATCTTGGCTGTCATAATCCTCGCTATTCTACTGCTAAAAATACTCAATGATGCCTTTGGTTACGTGGCCGAAGAGAGTCGATATCCGGAACGTGAACTGATCCTTGACTACAATCGTGAGCAAGTTCTGAACGCGCCAAATATTTTATTGGCCACTGAGGACGATCCGGCCCTTGCCGCAGCCGTAGCCGACGAACCCAATGGATTGGGCTTTCTCCCCTGGAGCGCGTTTCAGACCCAATCCGATCGCCTGAATCTGGTGGCTGTTGACGGCGTCCTCCCGAGCGCCGAAACAGTGGTCGATGAGAGCTATCCTTTCGCCAGGCCTCTATTCGTCTACACAACGCGCGCGACAGTCGACCAGAAACCGCAGGTCCGGGCTTTTTTGACTTATTATTTACAGAATCTGGACGAAGTGGTGCCCGAAGCAGGCTATTTTTTGGCCGACCAAGAGGCACTCGTGGCACAAACCCAGGGGTTACTGGATGCGTTCGATCTGGATGCCCCTCCGGCCATTAATCCGGCTGATTACGAAGGTGATATCGTCATCTCCGGTAGTTCGACAGTTTTTCCCATCACGCAAGCGATGGCCGATCGTTTCATCGCTGAGGGGTTTCGGGGAACGATTACGGTTAACCCGGCCGGTACCTCGGCCGGTTTTCGGCAATATTGCGTCGATAATAACCGGTCAATTGATATTGTTAACGCCAGCCGGCCGGTTCTGCCGACAGAATTTGGTGCCTGTCGCCAGAATCAACGCTCGCTTGAAGAACTGGTGATTGCCCAGGACGCCTTGAGCGTGGTCGTGAATTTCGGCAATGACTTTGCGACCAACGTCACTCAAGAACAAGTCCTGGGTCTCTTTACGGCCGCTCAAACCTGGTCCGATGTGGATGCTGCCTGGCCATCAGAGACCATTCATCGCTTTATTCCTTCGGCCGATAGCGGCACGATGGACTTCTTCGTGGAAGAAGTTTATCATCAGGGCGATTTGTTTGATATGTCCTATGAATCGCTGGTCAGCATTTACACGGCCAACGTCTCACGGGGACGATGTCGCGCTGTTGAACGCGAACAACGCTTTTTCGCCGATAGCCTTGTCTGCGAAGACCCGGCGATATTCGCCGAGGTTTGTGCTTCGGATAATCCGCCGACCGGTTGCGTCCTGGAACCGCGG
>JAWOHK010000043.1:0-4781 GCA_046485205.1 Chloroflexota bacterium
CGGCCATCTCCTGGCATCGCGACAGCGTAAATCGTGAGTATGGTGTGGGACCCGACTGGGACGAGACCGACTCGCCTTATAAATTGGTGCGCTGCGGAATATATCTGCAGACCTTTGCCGAGAGTAATTCGCGGCTGGGTTTCATTCCCGGCAGCCACAAACCACCGGTTGGCTCCGTATCCCGCTCCACAAAGTTCAATGAGCGCAAACTCAAGTGGCTGGGTGCGGCCAATTACCTATCGCCCAAAATTCAGATGGCGGCCTCAAGCGCGGATTGGATTCCGACTGAACCGGGTGATTGTGTCATTTTTGATCCCCGCACCATTCATTCCGGTAGTTATATAACCGGTCCGAAGTATTCAGTCTTCGTAGCTTATGGCGTTGAAAACAAACATTTCTTCAATCATTACAACTACTATCGCAACATCCGCTCGGAGTTGGGTTATGCAGACCTGGATGAGGAATTTGTTCAGATGCTGAAAGACCAGGATCTATATCCGGAATTGACGCCAACACTGGACTATGTTGAAGGCGCGTGGGTTCCTTCTTCGATTGTCAAGAGCTTGTATGCCCGCCGGCGCGATCAACCGGCTGAAACGTCAAAAATGTAAGCCAGGCGATTAGTCAAAGATTGTTGCGGAATAAAAAAAGTCCCATTCTTTAACGAGAGTGGGACTGTTTGTTTGGGGCGGATTTCAGTCTGGCGAGCTCACTTCACGAATGCCTGGCGAACGCCCAATAGGTGCATGTGTTCGTGATCGGCGATGAGATGGCAAATCTCCTCGATGCTCATAATCCTCAGACTGGCATGACGTCCTTTTTTGTCCCAATCGTCCTCATCCAATGTATCGATAAAAGAAATCAATTCCATCCGGTTTTCGTTCATCCATTCCAGTAATTCCTGGGGCGACTTGTGCTGTAATTTCGATACCGCGCGGCGATTCCAGCGATCGATGTCAAAATCGGGCGGCACACCATCACGTCCTTCCTTGATCTGCTTCATCAAATTGGTCATTCCCCGTTCCGAATCGGCCACGTGCCGGACAATATCGATGACCTGCCAATCCGAATCCTCCCCAAATACAGCCAAATTCCACTGGTCGTCTGTTAACTCGCCGGCCAGGTCTATCAACTCCTCTCGCGTATCACTCAATTTTTCTTTAATCCCTGCCGCTTTTTCTGATACCATCTTGCTCTCCTTGGTTCACACACGCTGAGGGATATATCGCCGGGAAGCCAGCGATTGCATCGCTTCTTCCATACCGGGAATCGGGTTTTTGTACAATTCTGCTGCCTCGGCATCCAAATCATAGCTTACTCGATGATGCTCGATCTGCCATTGATCGCCGGCCCAGGTAAAGATCGCGTACTTGGCTCGCGGGTCGTCGTCGCCGGGTAGACTGATTGAGCTGATATTGGCCAGGGTTTTGCCTCGCCAAGTTCGAACATTTGGTATATGTAAATGTCCAAAAGCCAGCACGGCCGCGTCCAGTTCGGCCAGTAACGGCTCCAGTTCATTGTCATCTTGCCGGACCCGGCCATAAAGCGTGATTTGCATCGCTTCGGGTGGAAAGATGATCTGGTTCACATCCTGGGGGTTAGCGTGGACGATCAGCAAATCATCTTCAGCCGAGTCTGTCGGTGAATAGCGGAGTTGAAAAGGCAAACCGGCCAGCCACTGGCGGGCGCCAGCTGACAATTGGCCCTGCGTCCATCGGACCGGGTCTTTCATGCGAGGCGGTGGTTCCTGACGGTCGAGGAGCCATTCATCGGTGTTACCGTAAATGGCGCGTAGGTTGCGCGCTCGAATGAATTCCAGGCATTCCGCTGGGCGCGGCCCCATCACACATAAATCGCCGGCAACGACGATCTCATCCGGTTGGTGTTGTTCGATGTCGACCATAACCGCTTCCAGACCGGTCAGATTGCCGTGGACATCAGAAAAGACGGCTAGTTTCACTTTATTCCTCCAATTTCGGCAAATGGGCGACAAAACCCGGTCCGCCGAGATACATCCCCGGATCCACATCAATGGCCAGACCACCTGCATAAACGTATGGCGCAGTAATTGTCTCCGGGGGCTGGCCGGTTAATTTGTTGATAGGCGTGTGCCCGTGGACAAACTGCCGGCCGCCGTAAAGGCCCAAAATACGGGCGAGTCGCGCGTCTCCCCGGTCGGCATCATGGAAGGCGCGTTGTTGCGAAAAATTATCCAATAACTGCTCCCAGGCCCCAGGATCGTCGCCTTGAAGAATGGCCGACAGGGCCTGGTTGACAGCCGGAATGCTCCGGCCAAAAGACTCGTAAAACGTCGCGTCGGCGTGGGCTAGCAAGCGATCTTCGGCGATAGCCATGGTGGGCAGCGATATCAGCCACTGGATGTGTTCGTCGTTCAAGCGCTGGAGGTCAGCGACAGTGCCGCCATTGGAGAGCCAGTTTGAATAAAACGTGCCGTCAGACCCTTCGCTGGGTCGCTCCCCAAAACGATGAGCCGCCAGGATCAGGCCTTCGTGGTTGCCGATGACCGCCCCAACGCGGCCGCCGGCTCTTTCGGCCTCGGCTTGCAACCGGATGATGAGTTCTACGGCCGGTACGCCGTCCGGCCCGTGGTCAAAATAATCACCCATGAACCAGAGGGTGGCATCACCAGCTGACCATTGCCGGTGGCCGTCGATCAGATCCGCAGCCTGCAATATCGTGACTAATTTGTCAAACTGACCGTGAATGTCACCGATGATGTACATAGTAAATTCAAACGCTGAGTATACCACGCTTGTTTTGTGGAATTGTTTATATCTGAATCTTGATGATTACAGGTTGGTTTTCTACTCACAGCATGGCCATGAATCAGCGATGGGACCGGGTTAAAAATTTTAAGGTTGGGGACAAAAACTGGTCCCAATTTATTGAGCCCTTTATCATACATTCTGTTACACTAGGAGTAGAGTACTTCACGGACGCGATACTGGTCAAGCTCCGCTCTGTGCTAACTAAGGTTTATCAGTGTTTGGATGCCGAGACCTGGCCAGGTCCATTCCGGGCCGGTTGAAACCGACCGCTAGAGGGTCAAGTGTGCGATTAATCGCACTAAACAAGAAGATTTTGGCCGGTGGAGTGCGTTTTAACGTACTTTGGGGTAGCACGGATTCGTCAACCCGACGCAGAATCTGAAAAACCTTGCTGCCCTAACTATGATGGCTGCCAG
Source organism: Chloroflexota bacterium (assembly GCA_046485205.1). Taxonomy (GTDB): domain Bacteria; phylum Chloroflexota; class Anaerolineae; order Promineifilales; family Promineifilaceae; genus Promineifilum. The sequence goes on from JAWOHK010000043.1 coordinate 3,206, forward strand.
TCTTGTCAGAATATTCAGGAGAGTAAACCATTGACATGCTCGAGTTAGTAACCCGCACACTCCCGACCATAATCCTCCATATCCTGCCCTCAAACTATTTACCCACAAGTGCCTGTAAATGCTGATTAATTCAGGAGAATAAAATGAACAAACACTGGCTCAAGCTATTCGTATTGGTTGTTTTGGTGACACTCGTGCTGGGCATCGCCCCTGCTGCCATATCACCGGTAGCCGCGGCTTCGCCGGATATTGTCATCAGCCAGGTCTATGGCGGGGGCGGTAACTCCGGTGCCCCATATACCCATGACTTTGTCGAGTTGTTTAACCGGGGGACCACCCCGATTTCCTTAACGGGCTGGTCGATTCAATACACCAGCGCCACGGGAACGGGGAATTTTGGCGCTAGTTCCACACAACTCACTGAACTGCCCAATGTCAGCCTAGCACCGGGCCAGTATTACCTGATCCAGCAAGCCGCTGGCGCTGGAAGCGGTGTCTCTCTACCAATGCCAGATCTGATTGATCCTACGCCCATTGCTATGTCGGCCAGTGCCGGGAAAGTTGCTCTGGCAACTGACACGACCTCATTAGGCTGTAACGGCGGTTCTACGCCTTGCGATGCCGCCCAACTCGCGCGCATTAAGGATCTGGTTGGTTACGGCAGTGCCAATTTCTTCGAAGGGGCCGGGGCCGCGCCGACGCTCAGCAACACCACCGCCGCACTCCGAGCCGCCAATGGCTGCACTGATACTGACAATAATGGCTCGGATTTTACCGCGGGTTCCCCAGCACCGCGCAACACGTCCTCGCCGTTAAATCCCTGCCCGGCAGCATCACCCCTAATCAACGAATTCGTCTTCAACCATACCGGAACTGACACGCATGAGTTTGTCGAGATATTCGGTTCTCCCAACACGGATTACTCTACCTATGCCATCTTGCAAATCGAAGGAGATGGCACCGGCGCCGGTGTCGTCGACAGCGTTCAAACCGTTGGCACGACCGATGCCCAAGGCTATTGGACGACCGGCTTTCTGTCTAATGCCTTCGAGAATGGCACCGTTACTCTGTTCCTGGTCAAAGGCTTTTCCGGTGCTATCGGCAATGACCTGGACACCAACAACGACGGCATATTTGATACCACTCCCTGGGATGCAATTGTGGACGACGTGGCCGTCAGCGATGGCGGCACCGGCGATGTTACCTACTCATCGACGGTATTGGCGCCGGGGTTTAGTGGCAGCCCGTTTACACCAGGTGGCGCTTCGCGCATTCCCAATGGGGTGGATACGAACAGCGTCTCTGATTGGACGCTAAATGACTTTGATGGTGCAGGTTTGCCCGGATTCACCGGCGGCCCAGATATCGGCGAAGCGTTGAACACGCCCGGTGCGTTGAATGAATTGGTTACTCAGACGGATACTGCTCCGGACGTCAGTAGCACGAACCCGAACGACGGCATGACCGATGTTGCGACAGATACGAACATCACCATAACATTCACCGAAGCGGTGAACGTGATCGGCGACTGGTTTGATATTAGCTGTTCAATATCGGTAGCCGTAACTGGTACCGT
>JAWOHK010000368.1:0-5479 GCA_046485205.1 Chloroflexota bacterium
GCGCGGAGATTTGATTCGCAATCTCGTTGAAGCTTATGGTCCTTCAGGATTTGAAGACCGGATGCGCGATCTGATCCGGCCGGAAATCGAGCCGTATGTGGACGAAGTGATTGTCGACGCTCTGGGCAACCTTATAGGCCGAAAAAAGCCCGCCGGCGGGGTCAAAAGACCTGTAAAGGTGATGGTTGCCGCCCACATGGATGAGATCGGCTTTATGGTCACCCATATTACCGAGAAAGGTTATCTGCGATTTACGAATATCGGCGGGATATATCCGCAGACATTGCTCGGTAACCGTGTGCGCTTCGCTGATGGGACCATCGGCGTGATCGGTAGCGACCGGATAGAGGACAGGCACTCACTCCATCCATTGAACAAACATTTTATCGATGTCGGCGCAACCGGTCGGGAGGACTGCCCGGTAAAGGTTGGCGACGCGGCTGCTTTTGTGCGCGATTTCGAAACCCAGGGAACTCGGATGTTTGCCAAAAGTATGGATGATCGAATTGGTTGCGTGGTAGCAATCGAAACGCTTAAGCAACTGCCGGCGAAAATCGATCATGATTTATATGTTGTATTCAGCGTGCAGGAAGAAGTGGGAACACGTGGCGCGGAGGCTGCCGCGAATCGAATTCTGCCCGATATCGGTATCGCCCTTGATGTTACGCTCACCGGGGATGTGCCGGAAGCCAGAGCGATGGATGTTAGACTGGGCGATGGCCCGGCCATTAAGGTCAAGGACAGCGGCATGATCGCTCATGCCGGGCTGGTCCGGCTCATGCGACAACGAGCGGAGGAAGCGGAGATTCCTTTTCAACTGGAAGTATTGGATGGGGGGTCAACAGATGCCCGGCCGATGCAAATAGCTGGTCCGGGTAGCGCAGCCGGTTGTATCTCAATCCCCTGTCGTTACGTCCATACTCAGAGCGAAACGGTTGACGTCAAGGATGTTCAAGGAGCTGTGCAATTACTGGTGGCGATGCTGACCCACCCGATTAAACTTGCATAACGGCAGGGTTGGGTTGACGTGCTTAGTGGCGAATCTAATTTCTTGTTTTCGTATCGAAATATTTAATTTTTCGAAAGCGGTCGCGACCCATCACGCGCGCAGCAACCCAAGCGGCCGTCATCGTCGGTAGCATCTGAGTAAAGGGCACAAATGCCTCGAAGGCGGCGATATTGCGTAATGCCTTTAACCCTAACCGGTCGAGAACAACCCAAGCCAGCGGAGCTGAAAAAATATCGAGAGCCAGATCAAGCAAATCCAGAAACAAAACAACAACGAGCGGTGTGTAAAGCATTGTCTCGAAGAAATCCGCTCCCGGCGGTACTTCGATCCGCCGGAAAGCAACTATTATTATGAGCAGCAAGAAAAGTGCCAGAATGCCGGCCACGGCCATAACGGCCAACAATGTTAGACCGAAGTTTCGGAGGAATTCTTCCATAGTAACAATTATTTTATCCTTACCATAAGCCCATAGGGTATATACCTAAGGTACCTGGGTAATAAATAGGAGAATAATCAGGATACCGCCGCCAAGTTCGACGGCCGAACTAACCCCCCAACCTACTACTCCTCCAAAAACTCCCTTTATCGCTAACCGCCAATCCCGGACGCGCAAGTAACCTGCTAACAACAAGCCGGCAGCATAGCCGATGATCGTTCCAAAAACAGGCAATGGAATTAAAAAGGTTCCAATGATCGCGCCCAAGAGACCCACTAATATCGTCTTGCCGGATGCGCCGGTTGTCTTTGCCCCCAACATCGATAACCAGATCTCAGATGTGCCCGAGACCAGAGCAATGAGTGTGATTAGAATAAAAACCCACGGCGAAAAAACCGAGAAACCAACTACGATGGCCGCATAGAACAAAACAGCGAGCCAGATCAATAAAGCACCAGGCATTATCGGGACAACGGTCCCGATCAATCCGATCCCCATTACGATGAAGACAGCTAGGGTACCCAAACCCTGTAATTCGGTTTGCATAGCAATGTCTATACGCAGTAGCCAGAGCGTGGTTGCAAGGAGAATATCTAAAGGCTGTGGTAGGCGCGTAGAAAGCGATCAAAAACACCGGCCAGGTACGGTCGCACACCGGTCATCGGACCCAATACCGTCCCGGCCAGTTCAGTCTCCGACATGCGGTTGACGCGCTGCCAAATATAGCGATCCGGCATTTCCGCATACCAGGAACCGAAATAGGCGAACCAGTTGGTCAAGATATGAAGACAGCGTGCCGCCGGAACAGCCGCCCGAAACGCTCGCGCTGGAAATTGTCTGCCCAGCCTGCTTGACATCCCCAAGAGATAGGTATCGATCAATGTCTCTTCAGTTAATTGCGTCATTTCACGCAGACGAATCAGCGGTTCCACGCTATGAGTCGGGGAATGAAAAAGTGATTTTTCCGGCCCGGCCTGGTAATAGATCAAGGGGAAATGCTCAATAAATGAAATAAGGTCGAGAACGCCTGGCCCAAGCTTGGCCTCACTCCAATCAACCAGATAATATTCGTCAAAAAGCGTCACCCTCCAATGGTAAGGATGAGGGGATCCGTGAAGCAATGTTACCGGTAGATTGGCCAGAGTTTCCAGCATTGGCACTGGGTCGTCGAGCAGATCGGCGACCGCTGCCAGGTGACTTTCTCCAAGGACGCCCGGCCAACCACCCAAATCACGCATGACTACCAGCCCATTGGCCGCTTCAAGGAGGGCTGGCGCCAGTAGACCAGCGTTCCGAATGGCATGTTCGGAGAGGATCGCGCCTGGTCCCTGCTCGAACAATGCGGAATGTTCTTCACGCAAATCTTCCCATGAATAAGGCATTTCTTCGCCGTGCAAGAAGTGTTTGAATGGTTTTTCTTCGTTTATAGCCCCTGCTGTGTTCGGGTTGTTCGATTCATTCCAAAACGACAAATGAGCTGAGGCTAACGATTCGACCACACGATCAACATGTTCCGGCGTCCATCGCTCGGTTGGAATATCGTTTGGTACGTCTTCCAGAATCAACCAGCTGTGGTCGCCTGCACGGTGATTGTAATGACAGGGCGGCAACATGTTGATTGTTTGGGATCCTGCTCGGCGATAGACATTAGCTTCGATGTGGTTAGTCCGTTTGGCGATAAAGGTGATCGGATCTGAACAACCGGCCAATGTCAACGTGTAACGTCTTACCCGCCGGGAGGGATCATTAGCCAACCGGCCAGGCCGGGAGAAAAAGGTGTTCCAGACCGGTTCTGAACTGACCGCAGTCACGATAACATCGGCCGGTTCAGCCATCTGGGAAAGCAAGGTCGTCCACGCCGCTGGATCGCGCCGTTGCAATTGGCTAACATCTACTGGAAGTGGTTCCATCGCGGCGGAATTGTAATGTCGAATGGCAGGTGGGGCAAGAGTCCTTAACCACAACCCAATTAATGCCCATTTGGTGCGCCCCTTCAAGATTGTTATACTGGCACCGCATAGGCGAAAAACAGGATGACACCATTTCCTTCAACCCATCCCTCCTTTGCCGATTATCGGCAACACGTTGATCAGATCGTTATGGCAGCCTTAGCGGCTGCCGATCCGGAAGCGGCCGTCGATCGTTATTTACAGCGAGACGGTCGCCAGATACTGGCCGGCGATATGTCCAAGCCCTCGCGTATCGACCTGGATGACGGTCGCCTATTTCTGATCGCTGTCGGAAAAGCGGCTGTCCCGATGGCTCATAGCGCTCTGGGGACTATTGGTGACGATCTGGCCGGGGGTGGGATCTTGACCAAGAGAGGCGAGCGTGACTGGGAAGCCGAGACCCGCGATTGGCCGGTTGCGCTTTATCAAGGCGCGCATCCTATTCCTGACGAATCAAGCCTGGCCGGCACCCAGGCTATCATTGATCTATTGGAACAAACTCAGGCCAACGATACGGTTATTTGCCTCATTTCCGGCGGCGCGTCCTCGCTCTTAACCCGGCCCTTAGTCCCCCTACTTGACTGGCAAAAACTGATTGAATTACTGTTGAAGAGTGGTGGAGCGATTGGCGAAATCAATGCGGTGCGACGGGCTGTAGACCGCATCAAGAGTGGAGGGCTTGCCAGGGCGGCCGCTCCGGCCATGTGCTATGGGTTAATCCTGTCAGACGTTGTCGGCAACCCGCTTAATATTATCGGCGGGGGGCCGACCGTACCGGAGACAGATCTCGTTGTCAGCGCGGTGACTGTTTTGGGTCGGTACGATATCGCCAGGAAACTTGAACGGGATGAATGGCAACGACTGGCTATTGCCCTCAACCAGTCACGTTATTTACATAAAAACCCTCGGCCCATCGTTCGCAATACCATCATCGGGGATGTGCGTGGAGCGGCCATGGCCGCCCAGGTCCGAGCCATTCAATTAGGGTTTGTCGGGCAATTGTTGACAGCCTACATGGATGGCGAAGCACGAACGATCGGCCGGCTGGCCGGCGCCATTGCTCGTGATCTGCCGCCTGAGCATTGTATCGTAATGGGTGGCGAAACGACGGTTTCGATTCGCGGTAAGGGTATGGGTGGGCGATCCCAGGAATTAGCCCTGGCCGCCGCCATCTCACTTGATCGCGGGCCGCGGGCGGTCATTGCCTGCTTTGGCACGGATGGGGAGGATGGGCCGACACCGGCTGCTGGTGCTGTGATCCATAACGACACTGCCCGCTTGGCGCGCTCACACGGTTTGGATCCGGTAGCTTTTCTGGCAAACAACGATAGCCACACCTTTTTCAATCAGCTCGACGAAACCGTTCGAGGGCGGTCAGAACCACATTTGATTATCACCGGACCAACCGGCACGAATGTCAATGATTTGGTTGTCATCTTATCGTATGGGGAGCAAGGGGTTAAAGGTTAGGTAGGCGACGGCTTATTTTTGAACATTGACCCTAAAGTCGCACCGTAACCTCGCCAACAATCCATAGAACCATTCAGTTATGAGGAAATTCAATGACCTTAAAATTTGGCACTGACGGCTGGCGCGCCGTGATCAGTGATGAATTCACGTTTGCCAATCTCCGTCTGGTGGCCCAGGCTATCGCTGATTTTATTTGCCTTGAAAACCGTTCGAATCCAAGTGTTGTGATCGGTTTCGATACCCGGTTTCTATCGGATCGCTACGCGGCCGACGTGGCACGAGTGATGGCAGCCAATGGAATTCAAACCTTACTGGCTCGAGCCGACACGCCCACACCGGCCATTAGTTATGCAGTGGTCAATAAACAAGCAACAGCCGGGGTGATGATCACGGCCAGCCACAACCCGCCCCGCTACAATGGCGTCAAGCTCAAGGCGTCCTATGGTGGCAGCGCCTCACCAAACCAAAACAAGCAGGTAGAGCGCATTCTCAGTGAAAATCAGAAAAGCAATCGCGAGCCGCGCCTGGCACCTTTGGAAGATGCCATTCATTCCGGCCAAGTCGTAAAATTCGATCCCGCATGGTCCTATTACGAACACCTGGGCACACTGGTCG
>JAWOHK010000091.1:0-4378 GCA_046485205.1 Chloroflexota bacterium
TTCTCCGGCAGGTGTCCAAATTGTGACGGATACAATGGGTTGGTCGGCTGGAGTCCGGGCGACGCGCTCGGCAGCTCCTTTACCGGCCGGCCAGGGAATAGATACCCGGATAATTAATCCCGCCGGCCGGTCCGTCGATTGCAGATAAGCCGCCAGACTCATCGTCTGCGAGGCTGGAAGGTGCAACTCGATGGAGGATTCTAGAACGAGCAATACCGCCAGCAATTCACTATCCGGCAATCGGGAGGCGATCATGCCACCTAACGTGGCAACGTTGCGGTAGGTGTTGGGGCCGGCCCGACGGATCGCCTGGCGCAGCAAACTACCGGGATCCGCCTGAGCCGGAAGCGTGGCCAGGAATTCGTCCAGCTCAACCAGCCGGGTCATGGCGCCGATGTCGAGATGATCCCCGGCCGGATTCCAGTCAATTGTGGCCAGACCCGTATCTTGTAAGTCCACGACGGCCGCGTTAATGCCTTCTTCTGTAGCCAGCAAACGGGTTCCTCCGGCCAATGGCACCGTGTCGGGTTGCATCAATTGTTTTAGGGCTTCTTCGAGGCTTTTTGGCCTGTAGTAGGCGGCGGGTTGTTTGGGCAAGATGTCTCCCTTCGGAACTCATACCAGATGTACTAATTTATACCTTACCATATTAACCCGGTTGCTAGGCTTCGACAAAAGTCAAGGCCAACGCTTAGCCGAAAAATTGTAAGGGCGGCACCACCGGTGGTAAAGTTAAAATTCGATTGATTTTGCCCTGTGAGCCGGTTGTCTGGCCCCTCAACAAGCGGTTTTGGAATTAAACGACAAATACGTTGCGTTATAGGGTAAACCTGTGATCGGCAACTCATTTCAAAGCGTTGCGTAAAGGTAATTGTCCAAAGCCAGGTCGGCTTAACCTGGACGAATTGAATTTTTGATTTCAGATTTTTAAAGGTTTGTCGGTAGACTTATTGACTTATTATAGAATAAAGCTATCGATGAGGAGATAATTGTCTTATGTTGGAAGCAATCAGTGGCCTGAGCGCGGCGTTTGGCCTGGCCGGTAGTGCCGGTCTGAACGCCTATATCCCATTACTTACCGTTGCCCTAGCAGCCAGGTTTCCACTGGCCGATCCTTTGATCAAGTTGCAGACCCCTTATGATCTGCTAGGGAGCTGGTGGGCCATCGGCATCCTAGCCGTACTATTGGTCATTGAGGTATTGGCTGATAAAATCCCGGCGGTTGACTCGGCTAACGACGCCATCCAGACATTTGTTCGCCCGGCAGCAGGGGCAGTTTTGTTCGCCGGCAGCGCCAACGTGATCACCGACATTCACCCGATTCTGTCACTAGGCGCGGGGTTGTTGGTAGCCGGAGGCGTCCACGCCACCAAGGCGGCCGCACGACCGGTCGTCACGGTCACCACGGCTGGCATCGGCAATCCGGTGGTGAGTGTACTCGAAGACGTCGTCGCCATCATCGTTTCCTTGTTGGCGATTCTGCTACCCATCCTTGCCGCTTTGTTGCTTCTTGTTTTTATAGGATTTGTGCTTATCTTCATTCGCCGCCGGCGACAGCGAAAGATGACTGCTTATCCATAAGTAGGCAAAAAGGAGGTGACTTCAAAAAAGTTGAAAATAAGCAAGCAATGGACCGATCTGTAATTTTTTCCGGCTATGTTTCTATTCGATTATTGATGAGGAGGTTGAAATGGTTGAAAGAATTGTTGGCGTATTCAAGTTGAATCGGGCGACTTTTAAAGAGATCGAGGCGGATGAGACGGCGACCACCCAGGCGGCCATCATTGTCGCGATCGTCGGTTTGTTGGCTGGTTTTGGCGCAGCGATTGGCGCAGTGATAGCTAATCGGGCGATGGGAAACATTTTGCCGCAATTGGAAGATTCCCTCGGGAGTCTGGCCATTGATATACCGACGCTCAGCCCCATCGGTGCCTTCCTGAACGGCCTCATTGGCGCTTTCCTGGCCTGGATTTTATGGTCAGCATTAACCTATTTTATCGGCACACGCCTGTTCAAAGGCGATTCTTCATTTAATGAAATGCTACGTCTGTTGGGTTTTGCCCAGGCCCCGCGCTTGCTCGCGGTGTTTGGTTTTATCCCTTGCCTGGGTGGCATTCTCGGTCTTGTGGGCTGGATTTGGTCCCTGGTAGCCAGCTATATCGCCGTCAAAGAAGGTCTAGACCTTGACGACGGCAAGACCATCTTGACAGTGGTGATCAGCTTCGTGGTTGTTATTGTCATCAATGTTTTTGTTCTTGGACCAGTACTGGCCTTGATAATGTAGGTTAGCTGCAATTCGAAAAACGGGAGCGGCAATTAAAGACATGTCGCTCCCGCTTTCATTCAACTCCTGGATTTACCGTTACGAAAATAAAGGAGGGAAGTAGCTGCGGATAATAAAACCAGGTTTCTTTCGGCGTTCATCGGCGGGTCAGTCATCGTCATATTGACCCAAGGGCCTGTATCGCCTCGTCGTCGGTCAACTATACGGTTCGATATTTACCCGTGCCCTCCAGCTCTACAGTGACAGGACACTTGATAAAATTCACCCTGACCGGCCCTAAAGGTCGCGCCGTGTGAAGCTCCAAACGGCGAAGATCATCAGACCGATGAGGTACAGTATGGCATAGGCCACCATCAACCCGCTCGGCTCGGTCGTCGCTGCGAAGGGTCCGGCCATCATCGGGCTGTTAAACTCGCGCGGTTGTAAATATGAAAGCGCCTTTTTCCATAGCGCATCGGCAGGCATGATCAGGCTGGTAACAATGCCGATATTGACCGCGGCTTCATTTCGAATAAAGCTGCCGATCTGTTCGATCAAGCCCCCCAGGTAAGCAATGCTGAACAGCATGAATACTAGTACGCCGTTGGCCAGGGTCGATAGTCTTGTTCCTCCGGCGATGCTGAGCGACAAGACGAGTAGCGCTGCCAGACTCATCATCAGCAGACCAGGTATGATTTCCTCAAAACGATAACCTGACATAGCATAGACGAGGAGCATCAGCCCGCCTGAAAGCGCCAGCAAATAAGTCAATATTAACAATGCGAAGGCCAACCACTTCCCAATCACAACCTCCCAGCGCCGAATCGGTTTGGTGACAATGGCGTCAATTGTGTGGGAGTCGATCTCACCAGAAATCGTTGTGACGGACACCAGCACAGCCACAATCGTTACCAGAAGGTTCGTGGCATACATCCCTGCTGTCAGAAGGAAGGCATAGATGATACGCTCCTGTTGCAGGCCCGGCGGATACCTAAGGATTTCGCGCTGGATGTAATGAAATCCTATTCCGAAGACAAGCAGAAAGGCAATTCCCATTAACACCGCTACCCAGAGAAGCTTCCGCCGTTGAGCCTCACGGATGGTCAACTGGCTGATGATAAGCATGTTCATGCCTTACTCGTTAGTCTCCTCCCCGACAATCTCCAGAAAGCGTTCTTCCAGGGACATATGATCGGGCGCGAGCTCGTAGAGTTGGTGACCTTCAGACACAATCCATCGCGCGAGTTCAGGCAAACGCTCTTCCTGATTCAGGTGCAGGCGAATACGGCCATCTTGATCCACTTTTTGAATATCGCAGCCATACCGCTCAAGTCCGGCGAGCAGGTCCGGCGTGGCTTCACCCACGCGCAAGCGCACTTGAAATGCCTCTTTTTCGAAGTCGGATAGAGAGGATACTTGCAGGATGCGACCTCCGCGAATGAACGCGACCCGATCGCAAGTCATCTCAACCTCACTCAGAAGATGCGAGTTAAGAAAAATCGCAGTCCCACGGGCGCGCAGGCTGGTAATGATATCGCGCACGAGGCGGCGTCCAATTGGGTCTAAACCGGAAGTCGGTTCATCCAGAAAGACGAGTTCCGGATCATTAAGAAGGGACTGGGCCAGACCGATGCGCTGCAGCATTCCCTTGGAGAACGCACCCAGTTTTGTTGACGCCCGTTCCTCCAAACCGACCAGCTTCAGCAATCGCGGCACGGCTTCAGCGCGCGCCTCGCGGCTCATATTGTATAGGCGACCATGTACATCGAGAAATTCATCGGCGCGCAACCACTCGTGGAAGCGAAAGTGCTCAGGGAGGTAACCGATTTTTGCTCGTGCTTTGCGATCGCCCAGTGGTTTATCGAGCAACGTAGCTGAGCCCGACGTCGGTGACGTCAGGCTCAGCAGCATCTTGATCGACGTTGTCTTGCCCGCCCCGTTGGGACCAAGAAACCCGAATACTTCACCGCGACGTACGCCGAGCGACAAATCCGCTACGGCGACCTTAAGGCCGAATTCCTTGCGCAGGTTGCGGACATCGATAGCCAGATCCGACATAGGTTTGCCCGACATCCTCCTCATGCAGATAGATGTCTTTTGGCGCTTATCTTAGCC
>JAWOHK010000109.1:0-3456 GCA_046485205.1 Chloroflexota bacterium
ATTTCAGGCTAATTATTCACCCGCCTGCTGATTCACCGCCACCGGCACGTAGGATCGCTCCGGCCCCAGGTTGACCAGCGGCGTTGCCGTAACGGTCGGTGAGAGGGTCGGCATTGGCGTCGTCGTCGGCAATGGCTCGACTATCGGCATCCCGGTGGGGGTCGGGGTATTGATCGGGGAGGACAGCAACAAGTCGTCGAAGGTGGCGAACAACTCAAATTTCTCTTTGTTATCCTGGTCGGCCCGGTAAATCACTCGCTGCCCGTCCGGACTGACGGCGAAACCGGCGACGTTGCCGCCGACCACCAGCGACTTGTTCAGCCGAGTCGCCGTGCCGCCGGTGATGGCTACGCTGAACAATTCCGACACCCCATAAGTCTCCTGGTCGGCCCGGTAGACCACGCGGTCGCCGGCCGGACTGATCAGAAAGGTGGCCACATTCCCGCCCACGGCCAGCGGGCCGTTCAGTTTGACCGCCGTGCCGCCGTTGATGGGGATGCTGAACAGCTCGAAGACGCCGTCCGTTTCCTTATCGGCCAGATAGACCACCCGGTTGCTGTCGGGGCTGATGGCGAAGGCCACGTTAACCCGGCCGCCATCGGTCAGGGGCCCGTTGAGCTTCACCGGCGTGCCCCCGTTGATGGGCACGCTATAGATCTCGGCCACCCCGGCTGTATCCTGGGCCGCCACGTAAACGACCTGGCTGCTGTTGGGGCTGATTTGCCAGGCCAGCGTATAGCCCCTGAACACCAGGGTCTCGTTCAGCTTGGCATGGTTGTCCCCGGTGATCGACACGCTGTAGATCTCCGGCAGGTAGGCGGTCTCCGCGTCGGCCATGTAAGTGACGCGGTTCCCGTCGGGGCTGATCTGAAACGACAGAACGTTGGCCTCATCGACCAGCGGCGGGTTCAGGCGGGTGACGGGGCCGCCGGTAATGGGCACGCCGAATAATTCCACCATATTGTCGGTGAGCTGATCGGCCGTATAGATGACCAGGTTGCTGCCGGATGTGATGGCGAAGTTACTGACATCGCCCTCATTGACCAAAGATTCGTTCAAGCGGGTGATCTGACCACCGGTGATGGGCACGCTAAAGAGCTCGTACACCTCGTTTTCCAGGGCGTCGCCCCGGTAGGCTACCCGGCTGCTGTCGGCGCTGATCTCAAAATGGGTGATATCACCGAGTTCGTCGATCGAGCCGCTGAGCTTGGTGATAGGCCCGCCATTGATGGCAACGCTGAACAACTCATAGACTTCGTTGGTCAGCAGGTCGCCCCGAAAAACGACGCGACTTCCGTCGGGGCTGATGCCGAGGTCGATCACATTGCTGCCCGCGCTCAGTGTTCCACTGAGCTTGGTCGCCGGCCCGCCGGTGATGGGCGCGACGAACAGCTCGTCCATCCCGGCCGATTCCAGCGGGGCGATGAACACTACCCGGCTGCCGTCGGGCGTGATCTGGTAGCCGGCTTGCGCGTTGCCTCCGCCGGGCAGCGCTCCGTGCAGGCGCACGGGCTGGCTCTGGCCGGTGGTCGAAGCGGCGAATAGTTCAATGGAGTTTTTGGTGATCGCGTCGGCGGCGTAGACGAGCGTCCGGCTGTTGGGGCTGAAGTGCCACTCATAGTTTGGAGCCCCACCGGGGATGATATCGGTCACTCCGCCTGGGGCCACATCGCCGTTAGGTTGCATCTGGCCGCTGATCTTGACGTTGACCTGCACCTGTGGGGCGGCACGGGAGGGAGCCTGCCGGGCGGTCAGCAGGAAAATGAAAACGGGCAAAAGCAGGGTCAGGCAAGTAATCAGTGTATAACGAACGCGTTTCTCGATTGTCATGTAGTGATCTCCATATGTTTTGATGCATAAGAGCAGCACTTAATTGTCGCTCGCGGGGTAGGGGCCCGCCGGGGCTGGAGAATCATAGCAAGCCGGGTTCCCGGCCGCAAGGCGATTAGGTTGTTTTTCATGTTCGCCTGGTTCTGGCCCTGGGCGGGTCCCGATAATGGGCTCAATTCGTTGACAGTCCCTCCGGTCAGCCCTGGTGTACTCTGGAAACCGGCGCCGCCCTGGCCGTAAATTTCGCCTCCGGCGTGGACCGGCTGGCCACCGGCGGCGAAGACGGCCGCCTGTTTCTCAACGGGGTGAATGATGACGACTGCGAAGAAGGGGTGGTGACTGATTATCCGGCCCACGAAGGCGGTGTTACCAATGTGGCCTTCAGCCCGGCGGCAACCGGCTGGTAACGAGCGGCGCGGATGGGACGATCAAAACCTGGTCGGCCGATGGCGCTGGTAGCCGCGCACGATGGCGGCGCGCCGGTCAACGGCGTAGCCGCCAGTCCCGGCGCTAAATATATCGCCACCGTCGACGCCGAAGGGCGTTTGATCCTGTGGGGGTATTAGATAGGTACAAACAGGTGCAAGACACTTCGGAAAGTACCTTGCACCTGCGTTTCAACAAGATTTACGGCAGGTGATTGCCAAACTCGCCGTACAGCCAGTTCAGGTCATCCGCGCGGTCGACGCGATAGACCCCGCCCGTACCGGCGCAGTTTCCGTTGAGGCCGAAGGACGTCACGCCGCCGATGACGTTGGAGTCACCGATGAAGTTCGGCCCGCCCGAATCACCGAAGCAGGTGCCACCGGTGGAGTGGTTATTAGACAGCAAGATTGAAAAATCGCCGGTTAAGCCGGTGTTGATCTGGATCAACTTCGGATAGGCGACCATACGCACCCGCTCGGCTTCGATGAAGACGGGATTGATGTACTGCAGGCCGTAACCCACGGCTCGAAATGTCTGGTTTTGCTGGCCGCGACGCGTCTTCAGGCTTTCCAGAACATCCAGCGCCGGCAATTCGCCATAAGTCCCCACGTTCATAGGCTCGTCGAGGACAACAACGCCCAGGTCATACAGGAAAAAGGCATTGGGGTTATAATCCGGGTGAGTATAAGGCGTGCCGCTGACATCGCCGGTGAATGGGTAACCGTTGCCGGGAATCCCCGACTCGACATCGGAGTCAAACCAAATTTCAACGTGAGCGGCGGGAGCCTCGGTGCAGTGGCCGGCGGTTAGAAAGAGCGTCGGCGAGAGCAGGGTGCCGCTGCAGCGCCACATCGGATTTCCATCGCTATCTTGCGCGACCATCAGGCCGACAAAGGGATGACCTTCGCCATCCAACTCGCCGTATTTAATTGCACCAGCCAGGCTGGCGCTGCCCAGAACCAGGACGAACACCAAAATCAATACAAACGTCACTTTTCTCATTGCATCTCTCCTTGAGGGATTTGAGGGTCCGGGTCGGTTCCCGTATAATGGATTGACGCCCTCTTACAATTAGGATTCAGTTTCCTTCCGAAGGCAAGATGACCGCGAGAGGACTCGCGACTATCCTTCATCTGAGTGCCAGATTACCAGTGTTACCCTACGCCTTTATGCCAAGCCTGTCAAGTTTTGTTGTAGATG
>JAWOHK010000176.1:0-3979 GCA_046485205.1 Chloroflexota bacterium
CGAGCTCAAAGATGTTAGCCTCGGCCACATAGGGCGACAGTGTCAGGACATCAGCCACCTCAATGGGCTCTTCTGAGCCTTTGTATATCACTAGCTTCTCGATTTCGTTGCTCAACGCATCCAGATCGCTGCCGACGTTGGCTGCCAGCAATTGGGCCGCCTGCGGTGCTATGCGACTGCCTTGGGCGACCACATGATCGCGCACCCAGCGTTCCAGTCCGAGTCCTTCCGGTCTATCAAATCGCTTGACATGGCCGGTCTCTTCTTTGGCGGCCAACTTGATGATGCGGTGGTTTTCAGGCAGCGGCTGTGATTCAAGAAAGATGAGGCGCGTGGTTGCCGGGAGTTGGGGCAGGTATGTCACCAGCTTCTCCATAAAAGTCTTGTCGGGCACAGATGCCAACAGATCGTGTACCAATACGATGCGCGCCTGGGCCAGAAACGGCAATGCATCGCAAGCCTGTTGCAGTTCAGAGAAGGTCAAACGGCTGTCGAGACGGGTTGTATTGAGCGACACCATGTCCGGGTCGCCCTGCTTGGCCAGCAAACCATCGACGTATTCATCCCGGCTATAGGTGTCGTTGCCGTGGAACAGGTAGAACATTTCGAATGACGGGTAGCAATGCGGCCGGTCAGTTTTCGCCGCCGGTGGTGCGGACGAAGTAAGCACGGGGTGGCAGGTTGCGGCTGCCACCGGTCAGCAATAGGTGGAAGATACGAGTGACGAGCGACGGGGAGACAGGTCGCACACTCTGCACCTGCATATCGCCCAGATTTCCATCAACTGTGAACCGGCCCTGAAGCTGGACGCCCAACGGCCGGCCGACGATCAACGCGACGACAACGGCGACAACGGCTCCGGGTAACGAATTCAGGAAGTCAAACGTTCGTAACCCCTTCTCACGCGGGTAGCGCCACTGGTCGAAGGCAAATACGCTCTGGGCGGCCAGCGTAGCCAGGGCAGCCGTGGTCACCAGTACGGTACCGCAATTGGGATGGACGGCTAGTTGGTGCTCGCCGCCGACCAGCCGCCGATGGGCTTCCTCAACGGCGGCGACCACCTCGGCTTCGGTCACATTGCCGTAAATGTTCAGGTGAAAGCCGCGGTGGTCAGAATTTCCCTGGGCGCTGAAGCCTTTATGCTGTTCGGACAGCATATGGATGGTGGCGTGCTCCAGTCCATGATTGCGGCGTATTCGATTGAGGATGGAATTAGGCATGGGGCTCGGCCTCTTTCTTACAAGGTAGCAGTCTCACGGCGAATGTGACCTTCACGAGACTATCACAGCCGCCTACTATTTTCAACAGACCTGATCGTGCGTCGAATTGCAGTCATTCATCCTTAAGTAAAAGAAGAGGTTGACTCCATCCGAGCAACCTCTTCTCAATTAAGGCATTATCGCTGGATTGATCAACCGGCGAGGTTCGCCTCAACTACGATCTCCGGGCCGCCGGCCAGAGCCTTGGAAACCGGGCATTTGGCCTTGGCTTCGGCTACGTATTCGGCGAACGTGTCTGCGTCCAGCCCGGGCACCTCGGCTTCGACCGTCAGTTCGATCCTGGTGATGGTCGGGCCGTCCTCCAGATGAACGGCCGCCCGGGTGTCGATGGTTGTCGGGGGAACCTCGTTGCGCGTCAGGATAGCTGATAGAAACATAGTATAGCAACTAGCCAAGGCCGCACCGATGAGTTCTTCCGGATTTGTGCCCGAACCATCAGCGAAACGCCCGGCCCAAGTGTAGGGGCCTTCATAAACGCCGCTTTCCAGTTTGATTGTACCACCGCCTTCTTTCAATGTGCCGGCCCAATGGGCCTCGGCATGACGTGTAGCCATGGGGTGTTTTCTCCTTATTGTCTGATGATGGGACGAAAGGTTCGCCGCCTGTTACTCTAATCAATATTTTCTAGCGGATCAAGATAAGATTAGCTTCTATGGAACAAAAATGAAATTTGTGGGGCCGTGTTTTAATGGTAAACTCTTTCAGTCTCGCTGTTCAAAAGTCGGCAGCCCTAAATCTACCATCGGCCGCCCATGGAGAAAGGCCGCCAGGGCCGCTTCCGTTGCTGCACGATCATCCCACGGATATTCGATTGTGCCGAAGCACATGGATTGTTCGTGCCCTTTGCCACAGATCAGTACGACATCACCGGGCCGGGCCAAGGTCAGGGAGAAATAAATCGCTCGGCCGCGATCCGGCACGCGCCAGAATTTCTGGCCCTCGAAACCGCCTTCGGCTTCCGCGGCTTTGGCCATCACCGCCAGGATATCGTCCAGCGCCTCGGTACGCGGGTCTTCAGCGGTCAGCACCGTAAAATCCGCGTCGCGAGCCGAAATCCCGGCCATGAGGCGGCGTTTGTCGACATCCCGCTTGCCGGCGCTGCCGAATACGGCGATGACCCGGCCATTCCCGGTCGTCATTCGCCGCGCCGCGCCGATCGCCCGCTCCAGGGCATTAGGAGTGTGGGCGAAATCGACTACCACCAGGAACGGCTGGCCGCGGTCGACGCGTTCCATCCGGCCGCTCAGGGCGCGCACGCCTTCCAAGCCCCGGCGAATGGCTTCAGGTTCGATATCGAGCGCTGTGGCGGTCGCGGCCGCGGCTAGCATATTGTGGACGTTAAACTCTCCGGCCAGCGCCGAGCGAATGGCCAAAGACGGTCGAGCCGGATCGGCGAAGTGTAGTGTAAAGACCGTCTCTTGCGGCCCATAGGTGATTCCAACCGGCCATAATTCATTGTCCTCCTCCAATCCATAGCCCAGAATATCGACCGGTCGGCCTGCCAGAAACCCGGCCAACGGGGCAAAGGATCGATCGTCACTGTTCAGCACGGCCGTCCGCCGGATGGTTTCCTTGAACGGGTTATAGGTTGAAACGCGGATCGGGTCATCGAGCAGATATTCAAACAGGCGACGCTTGGCGGCGAAATAAACATCGTAGCTGCCATGATAATCCAGATGTTCGTGGGTGATATTCGTAACTACGGCGACATTGAACTCAACCGCGGCTACCCGGTGTTGGGCGAGGGCGTGAGAGGTTGTCTCCATCACACAATGAGTCAGTCCGGCATCCACCATGCGCCGCATATAGCGTTGCACGACCGGTGCTTCCGGCGTGGTGACATGAAGCTCCAGCGGTTCTTCCTCGTCGCCAATAACGGCCTTGATGGTACTCAATAATCCGGCGCGTACTCCGGCGGCTTGCAGGATGCTGAACAAGAAGTTAGCCGTTGTTGTTTTGCCGTCGGTGCCGGTCAGGCCGATGGTGACCAGTTGCCGGCTGGGGAAACCCTCCCATGCGGCCGATAACCAGGCCAGTGTTTCGGCTGTGTCGTCCACCTGCCAGTACACAATGCCCGCGGGGACGGAAATACCAATATCTTCCGGCGAGCGTTGGGCCAGGATGAGAGTGGCACCTCGCTCGATGGCGTCCGTTATGTAGGGGTGGCCGTCGCTGCCGGTGCGCACCCGGGCCACGAATGCAACATCCGGCTCTATTTCGGCCGTCTTTTCGGTGAAGTGGGCCAGTTTTACATCCGGTCCGTCATAATCCGGCGGCTTTGGATGTGATGTTCCGGCCGTGGCCTGGTGCCAGGCCGCCAGAAGTTGGTGAAGTTGGCGAGTATTCTGATTCAAAAAATATTTACCTGCGTTGTTAGCGAACGGTAACAAGAGACGAAAGAATCAGCGAGACCTTACTTATGTCATCTCTTGGGCAGGGCCTTGAGCTGTTTTGGCGCTAATGTCAGGGACCTCGGGAATGAGGCTGCTACGCTCCTGCAGGAGTTCAACCAGGCGCGGGTGCTCGCTGTAGACACCGCGGTGGCTGGGTGGGAGTAAGGCAGCGATCTGGCACATGATTTCATCTGTCTGCTGCTCCAGCCAGGCATCGCGCCCATTCCCGCGGGGCATGGGTGGTAACGTATAAGGTTCTCCAACTCGCGCAGTTATGTTAAGTCTTTTAAGCCGCTTCAGCCGGTG
>JAWOHK010000192.1:0-5328 GCA_046485205.1 Chloroflexota bacterium
ATCATCATAAGCATTGGGCCTGGATTGACGCCAGCGTGCAAGCTTATATAGACGCCATTATTTTGGAGCGAATGGCTAGGGTGTTAGATGAGAAAGCTCTGGTCGACGAGCTGACATCTGAAATCGGGCTGCTTAACCACAACATCAACGCCTTGATGTGGAATGGAGAACAGCAATTTTACCAGGACACAGGCCCGGATGGCCGGTTTAGCCCTGCGAAGAGCATTGCCGCTTACTGGTCTTTGCTGGCTGAGCGCCTCATTCCACCAGAACGCCTGACCCCTTTTGTCCAGCACCTGCGCGACACGTGGTCTTTCAAAGTGGACCATTGTATTCCCAGCCTTTCCGCTGATAGTGAGGGCTACAATTCTCTAACCGGTAATCAATGGCGCGGGGCGGTTTGGCCGGACCTGACTTACCTGGTATTGCGTGGGTTGCAGAATGCCAGTGAACCGGAATTGGCCCACTTGTTGGCCTGTAACCATATCGATACGGTATGCCGGGTGCATGAAACTACAGGCCGATTTTGGGAAAACTATGCTCCGGAGGACTTGGGACCCGGAGATCCATCTGACCAGGATCAGACAGGATTAACCGGCATGGTTGTTGTCGCCACGATGCTCGAGAATATTTTGGGAATTAGTTTGGACTGGCCTTTACGTCAGGTTACCTGGCATCGGCAACTGAAACGCGATCGCGATTTTGGTGTGCGCAACTTTCCTCTGGGACACGAGGGGCGCATGGACTTGATCGTATCCGGCGAGTCGATCCAAATTCAAACTGATATTCCTTTCACTTTGATTATTCGCAACGGTCGGGAAATCGTGCAATCAGCCGTTTCCTCAGATTCGTTCACCATATCAATGGATTGATTTCAATCCGGTCTTCGGCATCCTACCCCGAAAAACATGTTCTCAATGACGGTCGCAACGATCAATTTGAGGAATCGGGCTGATCGTTGGCTGGCCCGTCGTCATCTTCTTGTTGGACAATTGGTTGATTCGAAACCGGATATTATCGCCTTGCAGGAGATCAGTTTAGCCATCGGTCAAGGTTCTTGGCTTGTGAGGCAAGTGAATAGCCGCATCACAGGTAATTCTCGCCATCCTTACCGTATCATTCAAGAGAGAAGACGAAATCCTCGCAACTTTATGGAGGCTGTTGGGGTCATAACTCGATTGCCGGTGAGCCATCATGACAGTATTTCGTTAGGTTTTGGGGGTCGAGTGGCTTTGCGGGTCAATATTGAGTTACCAGCTGAGCAATCGTTTAAGCGACACCAATCCCTGGATTTCGTTACCGTCCATCTTCATCATGTTCCCACAGAGAAAGAGGCACGGCTGGAGCAGGCAATGAACCTGGTTGGTTGGTTAAATGAAAGGCGTCATAATCAATTACAAGTGATTGCCGGAGATTTTAACGAAGAACCTCATGGCCCGGCTATCACCTTTATGCGGCAATCCTATCGATCGGCCTATGCCGACAAACATGGGCAAGATCCATTGGCGACTTTTCCGACCTATTTAGTTCAGCCGCCCATTCCCCGGGCTGCTTGTTTGGATTACGTGTTTGTATCACCAGCAGTGTATAGAGTGGTACACGCCCGGATATTTTGCGATATTCCGGCTACCTACGATGAAACGTTGTATCCTTCTGATCACGTGGGTCTGCTTGTTGATTTAGAGGTTTAAGACAAACGTGGGATCAAGATCAATTAACGCATTGATATCAGTCGTCGCGCCGGTCTACAACGAGGAAGCCGTCCTCGATGTGCTTTACGAGCGCATTAAGTCTGTGTTGGATCAACACGAGGAAGCGTGGGAGTTGGTGTTGGTCAATGACGGTAGCCGCGATAACTCAGCTGCTGTGATTGCCCAGTTGCATGACCGGGATCCTCGCGTCAAAGGGATTAGCTTTTCACGGAATTTCGGCTTTCAAATAGCAGCCACGGCCGGGCTGGATTTTGCTCAAGGCGACGCAGTCATTCTCACGGATGCAGACCTGCAAGATCCGCCGGAGATATATCCGGCCATGCTAACCAAATGGCGCGAAGGATATGACGTTGTTTATGGTATCCGAGCCAGCCGGGAAGGTGAGACCTGGTTTAAGGTGACGACGGCTAAGATCTTTTACCGGCTAATTCACCGCATCACGAATATTAATATCCCACTGGACACGGGCGATTTCCGCTTGATGGATCGTCGTGTCATTAATGCGTTGCGGGGTATGGATGAACGCAACCGGTTTTTAAGAGGGATGGTACCCTGGATTGGCTACCGTCATGTCGGTGTGGAATACAATCGAGCTGCGCGTTATGCGGGCGAAGCTAAATTTACCAGTATCAAAAAGATGCTGCCATTTGCTGTGGATGCTATCACCAGCTTCTCTTATTTTCCGTTGCAATTGGCGACGATTCTTGGTTTTGTGATAGCCGCAATCAGCGTTATAGCCATTCTGGCTGTCGTCTTGTTGAGGTTGTTCGCACCCCATGAGCCGCTCCTGGGACAGGCGACTACGCTCGTGGTGGTTTTGTTTTTGGGTAGCGTTCAACTAATCAGCTTGGGGATCATCGGTGAATATCTGGGCCGTATTTACGATGAGGTCAAAGGTCGACCAATGTACCTCATTCAAGACAGTTGGGGCATTGACGCCTCATCCGCAAACGGCCAATTCATTACTCCGCAAAGAGGACAGCCGGCCCAAACGAAAAATTTAAAAGATTAGTAGACGGGGTTACTGTACCGGACTATGGTGGAGAGTAGTTAGAAAATTAGCCGCCGATTTCTGACATGACCCTATTGAGGGGAATGAGGTCCTGTCCCAACCCGTGCCCCCATGGTTTCCACCAAATGCCATCGGTGATGATTGTCTTCAACTCATCATCAGTTGCGCCATCGCGAAGTGGGGTCATCAAATCAACCTCTTTTTCACGCAACAGGCATAGGCGAATACGGCCGTCGGCCGTCAATCGAGCGCGATTGCAACTGGCACAAAATGGCTGGGTCACAGAACTGATAAAACCAACCGTCCCGATAGAATCGGGTAAAGCAAACAAGTGCGCCTCTCCGTCCAGCTTGCCCTCATTGATTGACGTCAGTGGTCCGAGTTTCGCTTCAATCGTCCTGTGAAGTTCTTCTTCAGTGACAACCCCGGCCAGCTGAAAGTCAGCCACATCTCCGAACGGCATCATTTCAATGAATCTCACTTGCCATGGTTGGTAAAGTGTGAGCCGGGCCAGATCGATGACGTCCTCTTGATCGTTGTAATTGCGAACAACAACGGCATTGATTTTAATCTCTAATCCTGATTCACTGCTAGCCTTGATCCCCCGCCACACATCCTCAACCTCTCCCCACCGGGTTATTTTTTTGAACTTGTCCGGGTTGAGTGTATCTATGCTGATATTGACACGTGAAAGGCCGGCTTCTGCCAGAGGTGCTGCTAGCCGGTCCAAGAGTAAGCCATTGGTAGTCATAGCCACCGTTGACACACCTGGGATGGCCGATATGCCGTGGACGAGATCTACGATATTGGCCCGGACTGTTGGTTCACCACCGGTCAGACGGTACTTTGTGAATCCGAGATCGGCAAAGAGACCAACGAGGCGCAATATCTCCTCATCTTGCAGCAATTCCTTGCGTGGCCGAAAAGTCATGTCCTCTGGCATACAATAGACACAACGCAGGTTGCACCTGTCGGTCAATGAAATTCGAAGATAGTTGATATCGCGGCCGAAGCGGTCTAATGGCATATATGATTACCTACTAATCTAGATTGCTACTCGTTTTCTTACTGGAACATAGATTCTAATCTTAACTATTTCCAGGTAACTTGTCAATGGAATAAGGCAGATTATTCTCAAAAATATAATAAAAACTCGTTGTGTGTTATGAGCAGTAGGGGAGTCAACGGGTTGTGAAGGGGAACTTGTACGGCAGGCTGATCGTCATATCGCTATAATCTGTGGGTAAAATAAGCTATACGATTCGTGCAATTTAAACAGGAGCACACCATTGCAGAGGCAACCATTACTACCGGGCTGGCTGAGCGCCATTTTGTCGGTGGCATTCGTGCTATCGGCTCTTGCTGTATTATTTTTTTCATATCTGACAGTCCAACATATGCTGAGTCGCTCAGATGATTCGGATAACGCCCCTCCGAATAGCGCTGGCGACGGATCCACCGTGGTAGGCGATCTGGCACCGGTGAGCATAATTGACAACGGCATGTTAGCGACCCCTACCCCTGCTCCAGCAATGGCCGATTGGGAGGGATCAGATCGCCTCAACATTTTGTTAATGGGTATTGACCGCCGTCCGGGAGAAGGGTTTGTCTCCCGGACCGATTCCATGATGGTCATTTCGATCAATCCCCAAAACAAAACGGCCGCCGTACTTTCCCTGCCACGAGACCTGTATGTTCAAATTCCCGGCTATGGTCAGGATAGAATCAATACGGCACTGGTCTATGGCGCATTAAACGGTGATTACCTGGATGGAGCCGCGCTAGCCATGCAGACGGTTTCATATAATCTCAATATCCCCATTCACCACTTTATCATGGTTGATTTCAGCGCGTTCACGCGCGCTGTTGATCAGTTGGGCGGTGTTAGTGTCGATGTTCCCTATACAATTGATGATCCCAATTATCCGGATATGAACTACGGGTACGATCCGCTTTATATCCCCGCCGGCCTTCAAGAGTTCGATGGAGCGCTTGCCCTCAAATACGCTCGCACGCGTCACGCTGACAGTGATTTCAACCGTGCCTACCGGCAGCAACAAATTCTCTTTGCCATGCGCGATCAGGCCATGAGATTGGGAATCAGCGAATTCTTACGCCGAGCCCCCTCATTGTACCGAGATCTCGAATCAGGCGTACGGACCGACTTGAGCCTGGACCAGATGTTGCGATTGGGGAAGACAATGGCGGATATCCCGCGCGACACAATTCGCAGCGGTGTGCTTGACACCAATTATGTTTCCAGCTACCGGACACCGGCCGGCGCTTCTGTATTGCTGCTCAATCAGGAAGCTGCTTTCCCTTTCCTTCAAACTCTGTTTAGTGATATATCCAATTAACCAAATCAGGTCCACTTGATTACCTAGGAACTCGCTGATAGAGCAATTGCATCAGGTAGTTTAAAGGTAGAAGGTGACGAGAAGGCCCCTAATTGCGTTTCGCGCACCATTAGGGGCTTTCGACTTTTGGTTTGAAATTTTGATTGTAAGGATTTTTGTAATGTACCCCACATACCCTTGAGGTTGAGGATTAATTAATCAATAGATTTGATAAGTCCTTTAGCGGAAACTGCCAGGCGCTTAGATT
>JAWOHK010000336.1:0-2809 GCA_046485205.1 Chloroflexota bacterium
GCAATATTTGGGCCCGTCTCATTCGGCGTACATTCCCTTTGCCCTTACTGACAATGGTTGTCAACGTGACGCGTTCTTCATTTGTTAAAGTGACTTTGTATCTTTTTGCTGGCATCTCTTCCTCTTATGTTTTTGGTGGAAGGATGCCTCTTTTTAACTCATCCGGCAAACTCTGTTTGTCGAACTACTAGAAATTAGGTACTATGAATTAGGGAATACGAACTAAGAATTAAGAATGCTTAAATACACGTCGGCCGATGGGCAGATATCATTTAGCGGGCAGTTAGGGCAATGGGGCTTGCGGGCGAAACAGATGCGGCGACCGTGCCAGATCAACAAGTGGGCGATTTCGATCCAGCTCTCACGGGGAATGACGGCCATCAGATCGCGCTCAACCTTCACCGGGTCGGTCTCGAGGGTGAGTCCTAATCGTCCAGCCAGCCGCTTCACGTGGGTATCGACGGTGACACCATCGGCCAACCCGTAGATTTCACCGCGGACGACATTAGCCGTCTTGCGGGCCACACCGGATAGCTTCAGCAGGCTGTCCATTTCCGGTGGAACCTCGCCACCATGATTTTGCAGCAGCAATTGGGCTGTCTCTCGGATATAGCGTGCTTTCTGGCGAAAGAAGCCGGTCGGTCGCACCAGCGCTTCCATTTCGCTCTGATCGGCCGCCGCCAGCGCTTCAACCGTCGGATATCGCTCGAATAGTGCCGGGGTTGTCAGGTTGACTCGTTCGTCAGTGCATTGGGCTGACAGGATGGTGGCGACCAGCAATTGCATCGGCGTTTCATAGTCGAGCTGGCAGTGGGCGTCGGGATACATCCGGCGCAAGCGACGGATGAGTTCAGTGACGTATTCGTCGGAGGGGGCGGTGTAGTCAGTGGTCAAGTTTCGCCAGTTCCTTGTCAGCAATTTTTGGACAAGTTGATGCTACACGGATAATGGCGCAGAACAAAGATTTTGAGTAATTTCTTTGGTGGATTGTTTGTTGGGCGGATTTTTCGGCTAAGGATATGCCCGAACCCCAGAAAGAATTGTCCGCATTTCGTTTGCCTGAAATTTGGGATAGTTGTGGATTCTCCATTCGTACTGGCGGGGCAAAATGGGCGGGCGTCGAATTTATCGCTATAGTACTGGCCAGAACAGATAAACCGGCCTTGATCTTCGCCGGTCACCCGGAGAATGTGTATGGTTTTTGATTTCGGCCGCGAAGTGTGCGGTGATCTTTCGGTAGCCTCGAAGCGCGAATGGTTGGTCACGAACGGGATCGGCGGGTACGCCTCCGGCACCATCGCCAAGTTGTTGACTCGACGCTACCATGGCCTGCTCATGGCGGCTCTCCAACCACCGCTGGGCCGCACCCTGATGCTCGCCAAGCTGAATGAGACGGCCGAGTATGACGGCATCTATCCTGATAGCGGTCGCTTCTATCCCCTCTACGTCAACCGCTGGGAAGATGGCACGCTGGAGGGTAACGGCCATCAACATCTCGATCGTTTCCACCTGGAGGGCACTACGCCTGTGTGGACGTATGCTTGCGCCAATGCCTTGCTGGAAAAGCGCATCTGGATGCAACCGGGGGCCAACACCACCTACATTCAATACCACTTGGCCCGGGCCACCGGCCCGATGGGGCTGGCGATCAAGGCCCTCGGCAATTATCGCGATTACCACAGCACCGTCATCATGAATGACTGGTTTCCAGAAATCGAGGAGGTTTCGGTTGCCGGTGGTACGGGCTTGCGGATCAAGATGTTCGATGAAGCCAGTCCTTATTATCTATATAGCGACCGCGCGGATATCACCCCCCAATTTGATTGGTACGAGGATTTCTTTCTGCAAATCGAAGAGTTTCGCGGCCAGCGCGACGTGTCCGAAGACCACCTTTTCCTGGCTCAGTTTCAAGTCACCCTCAAACCCGGTGAATCTTTCGCCATCATTGCCACCACTGAACCGTCACCCACCCTGGACAGCGCGGCCGCCTACGCCGAACGACAGGCTCACGAGGAAGGCTTGCTCGAAAGGGCCACGCAACCCGGCGCCGCCGGTTCCATCACGGAACTATCCAGTCCCGTCCGGCAGCTGGTCCTGGCCGCTGACCAGTTCATCGTGCGCCGGCCGACAGCGACGGACAGCGACGGCAAGTCGATCATCGCTGGTTATCATTGGTTCAGCGATTGGGGGCGGGACACAATGATCGCGCTGCCCGGCCTAACCCTGGCGACCGGCCGGCCGGAAGTGGCCGCCAGCATTCTGAGGACTTACGCTCAATTCGTCGACCAGGGCATGCTGCCCAACCGTTTTCCCGACGCGGGCGAGACGCCGGAGTACAACACGGTCGATGCGACGCTGTGGTACTTCGTCGCTTTGAGGGCTTATGTCAACGCAACCGGCGATACGGGGATTCTGCGCGAACTGTACCCGATCCTGGCCGACATTATCGCCTGGCACCGGCGCGGCACCCGTTACGGCATCCATATGGACGAAGAAGATGCCCTCATCTCTGCCGGTGAAGAAGGGGTGCAGTTGACCTGGATGGATGCCAAGATCGATGACTGGGTGGTGACGCCACGGATCGGCAAGCCGGTAGAGATTAACGCCTTGTGGTTCAACGCACTGTGTATCATGGAGCAATTCGCCGGCCTGTTGGGCGAAGACCCGGCTGCTTACGCCGAATTGGCCGAACGGGTCGAGCGGGGATTCGAACGCTTCTGGAACGGGTCTCTGGGCTACTGTTATGACGTCCTCGATACGCCCGACCTAGGCCAACCGGGAACTGTAAACCGCGATGGCAGCTTGCGAC
>JAWOHK010000388.1:0-4700 GCA_046485205.1 Chloroflexota bacterium
CCGGCAGCATGATGCATTTCATGGTAGCCTTGGTCCTGATATTCCTGATTCTATCCGGCGAGCAACGAAAGCCGGTTGCGAATGAGCCGGTTTGGAGAAACAACGAAGCCCTGGCCGCCCCGGGTATTTCTTCAACCTCATCCACAAGCAGATAAGTGACGTGAAACACGCGAAAACACTCCTGCTGGCTCTCTTCAGTCGTCGCTGGTGGTGGGTTACCTTGCTGGTAATGGTCCTCATGATTGGTCTGGCGCGGCTCGGTGTCTGGCAATTGGACCGGCTGGCCGAGAGGCGCGAAGCCAATGCCGCTCTAACAGAGGCATTAAATGCGCCAGCAATCATACTCAACGACGAGTTGGAAGAATTGATGGTCTACCAGCCAGAGGAATCCCCGAAGTCTTTGGCCAATCGAAATGCAGTCGTAACAGGCGAGTTTGATTTTGATCACCAGATCGTTTTGCGGCTGCAACCGTGGCAGGGCAGAACCGGCTATCGGCTGGTAACACCTCTCGTGATTGACCAGAGCAGCGATAACGGGGAAAGAATTGCCATTCTGGTCGATCACGGTTGGATTCCCCAAGATGCGTATAATTCAGACTATCGTATTTACGAGGAGACAGATGGGGTCGGAAGTGTCGAGGGTTATATCGCCCTAACCGAAACCCTCATGCGGCAAGCATCTGGTTTACCAGAGATCACCGATAGCGGCATTGAAGTCTATCGGGTGGATCTGGCAGTTATCCAGCCGGTTGTACCCTACCAGTTGATGCCTGTTTTCCTGCGCGAAAACCCCCGGCCGAATGAGGAGGGAGATTCCTTGCCGGTGCGCATCCCGCGCGAGATTGATTTATCTGAAGGGCCTCACCTTGGGTATGCGATTCAATGGTTCATTTTCTCGCTTGGCCTCGGAATCGGTTACATACTATTTGTTAACTATTCGCTCGACAAGAAAAATACGGGGGATCCCTCCGGATAAAAAGAGTGATAGAAATTAACCCCGACTATTAGTCAAAACTGATAATGCCGGGGAACGGTTAACATTTACAGATAACACCAGCTAAACTCTTAATGATGACCTAGGAAGAAGGGCAAGACTTGTTGGCGGAACCCAAAGCCGAGCCGGTAGTGAAACGCGGTTAGGCCTGACTAACTTGTTTGGTAGTTGCCAAGCCTCCTTATTGAAGTTTGCTGCTCTGTCATCTGGTTACGCTAATTGTCATCAGACCAGAGTGGGTATTTGAAACGGCGCAGAGTGTTGCAGACTTCGCAATCTTGAATCTTATGGTCCAAAATTTACCTACCACCTCTCGTTTACGTGAAGGCTGGCCATCTCTCTTATTGGTCTGGGCGATGTTGCTGGTTGCGTCGACAGCGGTGCTTCAAGCCGACCTAATTGATGGGCTGTATGTGCTGCCGACTGTTGCTACCTTGGCCCTCCTGACCGGCTGGCTGCTAGCCAAGAGCGTTTTCTCTGAACGGGTAGCCCATCTATTTGCCTTAATTTATGGTCTTTTCTTTATATTCTATTTGGTAGGGACGACATTACCCTATGATGCTCCGTGGCGGGAACGGGTATTTGACCTGGTCGGGAGACAATTTGACTGGCTGGAAAAAGCATTCAGCGGTGGCATCAGCCGTGACGGCATCATATTCGTGATCCATACCACAGCCATTTTCTGGATCCTGGGCTATTTATCGGGCTGGTATACATTCCGCCATGCTCACGTCTGGCGGGTGGTCTTGCCGACTGGAATCGTTCTACTGAGTATTGTCTATTACTACAACGGGCCACGGCCTATGCTGCTTTACCTGGCTGTTTATGTCCTGTTGGCCCTCCTGTACGTCGGTATTACCCATCTCACCGCTCAAGAAGGACGGTGGCGCAGCGAATCCGTGCGATACAATCGCGGGATTCAATTTGACTTTTTACGGGCCTCGCTCTTGGCGGCCTTGTTGGCGATTCTCCTTGCCTGGAGCCTGCCCAGCTTTGGGGCGAACACGACGATCAGCAGTGCCGTCTCCGAGGCCGGCGGGCCTTGGCGCGCTTTTCAAGATACCTGGACGCGCTTGTTTTCCTCGCTACGATCCTATGGCGCGGGTACCAGCGATCCCTACCAGGATACGCTTGTCCTTGGCGGTCCACGAAATGTGAGCAACACGCTAATCATGGATGTTCAGGTTGCCGAACCGCTTCCCTACGGCGTTTATTGGCAGGCTATTGCTTATGACACTTACATGAATGGCGGTTGGAAGGTCATTGAAAGCGACGTGGAGCCGATTGTTCATTTTCCTGACGATGGGCCGCTGGATATCCCGTTCTCACTGTCGCGAGAAGTCGTCACCCAAACGGTGACAAATTACCTACCCAATTCCAGTTTCCTTTATGCGGCTCCGGAAGTGCTCAACACAGACCGCCAGATGCTGGTCGATGCGACATACGATCCCACCGGCAAGACACTTGTGACTTCACTCCGCTCTCGCTTTATTTTGAGACAGGGTGATCAGTACCAGGTTTCATCACAGGTATCCGTGGCTGATGGCACGAGCCTGCGGATGGCCTCGATTGAATATCCCGATTGGATTCGCGACCGATACCTTCAGTTACCCGATACGATTACCCCTGAGACGTTAGCTTTGGCCGAGCAATTGACAGCCGGCCTAACGAATCCATACGACAAAGCAGTCGCGATACGCGATTATTTGCGCGCCAATATCGATTATAATGACCAGATTCCGGCCCCACCGGATGGGGTTGAGCCGGTCCACTATACCCTCTTTGAATTGCAGGAGGCTTATTGCACCTACTATGCGGCGGCAATGACCGTCATGCTTCGCTCGCAGGGTATTCCGGCCCGGCTCGCCAGTGGCTATGTCCTCGGGGAATATGAACCAACCGCCCAAAACTACCGCGTCAGGGCTGAAAATTCCCACACCTGGGTCGAAGTCTATTTCCCCCGATACGGCTGGATTCAATTTGAGCCGACAGCCAGCATCCCTGTGGCCGCACGTCCGGATGGGCCGTTGAATGATTCCGACTTTCCGGCATTCAGCAGCCCTGTCAGCCCGGCTGACCGGGAGAGCTTATTGCCTGAAGAGGATTTGATGGATACTGAGCGTGGTGGCGGGCTATTGGGTGACCTGGAACTGAACCAGCAGAACAGTTTTGCCGGAGGTTTGCTATCAGGATGGCGAGTTCTAGTGGGCATCGGGTTAATGGCGACCGCCGCCGTGTCCCTTCTCCTGGCCAATAATTATAACCGCCGGGTTGAGGCTGATATCGACCGAAGCTTCGGGCGTTTGGGCAATTGGGCTCACCGGCTCGGTATCTCTTGGCGGGAAACCCAAACACCTTATGAACAAGCGGATAATCTTATCGCCTCAGTCCCTGATAGCCAGCAACCGGTCAGAAATCTGGCCAGGCAATTTGTACTCCGTCAATTTAGCCCCACCAAGACGGCCGACCCAGATTTCGATCCGCGGCAGGAGTGGCGAATCCTGCGCCCATTGCTCTTGAAACATAGTTTGATCCGATTCCTGGATCGCGCGCGCGGAACAAAAAATATTAATCAGTAGTATCGCAAAAGTAGCATGAATGAATTTGAGCCGGATACTGAACCTGTAGGTAGACAGGTGAATACGCTCGATCCCGGTACTTCCGGCTTGTTGGAGCAACTGGAAAAACTTCAATCTGTGTTACTGGATCAACAACGGGTATTACTCCGCGTACCTGATGACCAGATTCGTTCCGTAGCTCTGCGCGCCTCTGGTATTCTGACCCGTTATCTCGATCAAACACAAACGTTAGCCCGCCGACTGGTAGAAGAGCTGCAAGCCCAGACTTCCGAGAAAGAACGATTACGCGCCTTGCAGGAAGTTGGTGCGGCCATCAACTCATCCCTCGATCTCGATGTGGTCCTTCGGACCGTAATTGATGCTATCATTCGCCTCACCCAGGCTGAAAGGGCTATGTTGCTTCTTTACAATGAACAAGGCGAACTGGAGGTCAGGACAGCCCGCAATCTCTCGCAGGAAACCTTGGATGATGTGGCATCGCTGGAGATCAGCCTGAGCATCGTTAACCGGGTGGCCGAGACGAATGAGGCGATTGTGACGATTAATGCCCAGGAGGATACGCGATTCTCCGCCCAGCACAGCATCGTCAGCTACAAATTACGTTCCATTCTTTGTGCTCCGCTGACCATCAAGGGCCATATCACAGGGGTCATCTATGCCGACAATCGAATTGCCAGCGGCATCTTCGGCGATACCGATAGAGACATGCTGGCCGCCTTTGCCGACCAGGCGGCCGCGGCCATCGACAACGCCCGATTATTCCACGAGGTAGACGGGATTAAAGAGTTGATGGGCAATGTGTTTGCCTCCATGGCCAGTGGTGTGATCACCATCGACGGGGATGATCGCATCGCCTTATTCAATCATGCGGCCGAGCAGATTTTGGATGCCTCATCTGAAATCCTTCTTTCCCAACCCTTTGATGTGGTCCTGGGCGAATTGGGCTTCTTTCCCGCGGAATTAATTCAGGCTGTAAAACACGATGGCCGGACCCGGAACACCGAATTAGATCTGATCCCTGGAAAGCAGCGCCAGACCCCGGTAACGATTAGCTTGACCGTTTCGCCCTTGCGAACAGCCGATAACCAGCATCTGGGCGGCGTGGCCCTGGTATTCGAAGATGTATC
>JAWOHK010000009.1:0-2936 GCA_046485205.1 Chloroflexota bacterium
AGCCGTCGATACCGAAATATGGGGTGTATTCAACCCTGACACGGGGGAAGTTATTCATTACCAGGCGGAACAAAGCCAGGAAGACGATCTCGCATTGCTGGATTTTGCGGCGCTGCAGACCCTTCAAAAGGATGGCAGCGTGTACGCGCTGGCTCAAGAAGAAATGCCCACCGACTCAGCGATGGCTGCGGTTCTCCGGTATTAGACCGGGTAAGAAGGTCAACAAGCGCGTAGCCCTGTCGAGCCGGCTCTGTCAACGCCTTGGCGCGCGGGTTGGGATTTCTGCAATTTATTCCTCGATCTCAGGCGTTTGATTCATCGATCAGGGCATTGTCTCATCCAGTAATTGCCGGTAGGCTTCGGCGAAACGAGCTCCGATGATCGTGTAACTTTCAGCCGAAAAATGAAGTTCATCCTGCAAGCTGAGGTCATCGGTTTTGATCATCGCCACCCGGGGGATCTCTACCGCCGCTTGTTGGGCTTTGACCAACTCCCAGGCCGGTATTGCCTGAGGTATCCCGTGCGAACCAAGCTGAGCGAAGATGACCGGAAGTAGGGGCTCGTTGAGATCGGCGCGAAAATCGCCGACCAGTCGCGTGAACAATGCCCCCCATTGATCGGGTTGCGGGTCTAATTCCGGGAAGCGGTTCGGATCGGCCACTTCAGACTCGCCCTGAAAGAAGAGAATCCCGGCCACCTCACCCATTGTTGAGGCCGCCCGAACGCGTTTGATGCACGAGCCATAAAGCGAATTATCGCTCAAATCGCGACGCCATTGGCTGATGGAACTGGACCCCTTGGCGCAAGGGATCAGACCGACCACGAGATCGGGATCAGAGGCCAATAGTTCGGTGGCGAAGCTCATGGCCGGGCTGTAACCGGCTCCTGAATCGAGCGAAACACCATCCACCTGATTATTAGCCCTATCGACCGGTTCTTCGGCAATGTGCCAGCGGTAGTCGTTTCCGAAGAGATATATTTGGGTTGAAGCGCCGGGGGCATCGGCCGGAATGGGACCAACCCCGGACATATTGGATTGCCCGGCAAGGATAAACAAGGCCAGTTTTCCGCGGTGGTCCTCATCGATCAAGACCCCCGAGGGGACCGCGGTTGCGGGCATGGGGCGTGGGGTTGGCGTGCGGGTTGGATAAGCCATGCCGGCATCGCGTAGCAGGTTGCCAACGCCAACTGTCCGCTGCACCAGCGCACCGCCAACAGCCCCGGCAACGAAAAACAGTATCGCCGCTAACAGTAATATTATGGTCTTGATGATTTACCTCCTCATTCGTCCCAAGTATCCGGATAATCGCCTGGATTGTTACAGTAGGGAGTGGCGATGTTTCGTCGCAAGACAGGCCAACAGTCCCGGCCCTAATCGCCGAAGCTGACGCCCATCGCCCGCGCGGACTGCACCAGGTCGCTGTCGGGCGGCACCAGCCGAATGTGAGAGATAGCGTCCAGCAGCAGCACCGGCGCCATCCCCGCGGCGGTCAGCGCGGCCATCATGCCGAATTGTCCGGCGGCGATCATCTCCACCGCCTGGACGCCAAACCGCGTGCACAGATGGCGGTCCCACTGGGTCGGCGGCCCGCCGCGTTGCAGGTGGCCCAGAACGACGGCGCGCGACTCCTTGCCGGTGCGCCGCTCGACCTCAGCCGCCACCACATGGCCGATACCGCCCAGCCGCGCTTCGCGGTCCTTGACCGGCGCCTCGGTCGTCACATAATCGCCGCCGACGGGTTTTGCCCCTTCGGACACGATGATAATCGTGAACATCTTGCCCTCCGTCTCGCGGTCGAGCACCTTGGCCGCTACAGCCTCATAAGTGAAGGGGATCTCCGGGATCAGGATGACGTCGGCCCCGCCGGCCAGCCCGGCATAAGCCGCGATCCAGCCGGCGTAGCGGCCCATCACCTCCAGCACCATGGCCCGGTTGTGGCTCTCGGCCGTGCTATGGAGCCGGTCGAGGGCGTCCACCGCGCAGGTCACCGCCGTCTCAAAGCCAAAGGTCATCAGCGTGGCCTCGATGTCATTGTCGATGGTCTTGGGCAAGCCGACCAGCGGGATGCCGGTCTCGTAGAGCTGCTGGGCGATCGTCAGCGAGCCGTCACCGCCAATGGCGATCAGCGCGTCCAGACCCAGCCAGTCGAAATTCCGCTTGGCTTCC
Organism: Chloroflexota bacterium; assembly: GCA_046485205.1. Taxonomy (GTDB): domain Bacteria; phylum Chloroflexota; class Anaerolineae; order Promineifilales; family Promineifilaceae; genus Promineifilum. Next base: position 2,168 of record JAWOHK010000009.1, read on the forward strand.
TCCAGAATCTCCTGCGGCACGCGCCGTGTTTGGCCATGGCCCGTCTTGGCTGTAAAAGAGCCGCGATTGGACGTGCCCAGGATGGTGCCGCCGCGATAGAGCAGGCTGCCCAGCTCGCGATAATCGAGCGGCATCGTCTTTACCGGCTCCAGCAACCCTTCGTACCCGCCGAGAATGCCGATGCTCTCCCAGCCGCGCAGCGCGGCCGCCTTCACCGCGGCCCGGATGACCGCGTTCAGTCCGGGGCTATCCCCGCCGCCGGTTACGATGGCAATTCGCTTAGACATCTGAATAATACTCCTTCGGCCGCAACTTTCAGTACACGATTACGCAACTAACCCCAACCCGTTCGTAGCAGGCGCTTCAGCGCCTTCTCTGAAGTATGGAGGCTGAAGTCGCAACGATGAACGATAGAAACCTTTTGTCACAAGGTATGAGGTGATGGGGGCGCCAAACCCGAATTGCCGCCAATCCCGGCGGCGAAGTAGCGGTCAGGCTCGGCCTCTTCCATTCACCGCCTGAACAAGCGCACAGCCAAAATACCCAGAAATACCAGGAACATCACGATGATAAAGATGATCAACAACTCATAGACACCAATAGATCCCATAATTCATGCTCCTTGGCCTGGCCAGGATTCTCGAATACCACCGTTCTAAGCCCACCTACAGGCAGTGCGGTGATGATTCCAACCCATTGTAGTGCAAATCGGAGCCGCGATCACCCCGCGTCCAACCGGCCCCTACCCTCATGATCTGAACCACGCGCT
>JAWOHK010000013.1:0-5516 GCA_046485205.1 Chloroflexota bacterium
CGGGCGTCCAGGTGGCTGATCAAGACGATGATGACGGCCGCCGGGCAGGTCGCCCGTAGCGCCATGAGGGAGCTGTCGGCGGGAATCAGTTCCCAATCCACCACAAGCATGTCCGGTTGGGTTCCTGAAGCCTGGCTTAGCGCCACCGGCCATTCAGCCGCCTCGCCGACCACCTGCATCTGGAGGTCCAGCAGCTGCAGCCGAAGGGCTGAGCGCATGTCAGGCTGGCTATCGGCAATGTACACGCGGGTCATCAGATCGTGCTCCTCAAGGCGGGATTAATCCAGCTCATTTGCGGCTTCTCGTTTGGCTGTAAGAAATTCTTGCCAGGCATCGTTGAACACCTCAATGTGTCGGGGGTCAGCGATTTGAACGACGATATTGACCCAGGTTTTATGCTCATCGGGCGTGCGTCGGGTGGGAAACTCTTCGGCCGATCGCATGTCGGGTATGCGCGCCAACTCGCCTATTTGATCGTCGCGAGATTGTTGGCCGTTCAGCCAATCTTCAAACCTCAGAATCATTGCTACACCTTTTATTTGGATTTAAACCAACCACCGGTAGAGTTGAAACCCGCGAATTTAACCCCGCTTCGATCCGGGTCCTCTACAACTCAATAGGGCGATTTGTTAATCCCATAGGCAGCCTCATGTCAGTATGTAGCGGCCATTTTGCATGCTCAATGTAAATGCTTTGGCTTCGTTATCAAACTTGCGGGCTACTAACCAGCCGGTGAGGCTGCTCTTGAGAAATATGTCAAAGCGTTCGGACCCGCCCAACAAGGTGCTCGTTTCCCCTGGACCAGCCACACCGGTGCTGACCAGGGTACGTCCGGTGAAAATCTGAACCTGAATCTTGATTTTGGACAGGTTGGTAAAAGTGATTTTTGTCTCGGCCATTATCTTCACCTCATTTGTAGAGGATTTCGCCCGTCGGCGTGCAAGGCCCTGCCTCTGTATTGTGTACATACAGATCCACTTGCAGGTGGAATGGGGCGTAATCTAATACTACCCCGGATACCGGCCGGGCACATCGGCCGGTCAGGGGATATGGCTCTCCCCCACTTGGGGGATAAAAAAGGGATATTCGGCCGATAAGACGGTGCGGGGGAGTTGGCCTAGTCGACGAGGTGAAGACGCACAGCCAGCGCGACCGCTTCCGTGCGGCCGGTGACTTCGAGCTTGGCCAGGATATGGCTGACGTGGGATTTGATGGTCGATGGACTGACGAAAAGTTTCTCGGCGATCTCGTTGTTGTTCAACCCTTCGACCATCAGGGCCAGCACCTCGCGTTCGCGGGCGGTCAGGTCATGACCCGGGGCGGCCGGTCGGTTGCCGGCCTGGATGAGCGACTGGGTGACCTGCGGCGACAGGGTGCCACGGCCGGAATGTGCAGCCCGGATGGCCTGGGCCAGGTCATTGGCCGAGACGTCTTTGAGTAAGTAGCCGATGGCCCCGGCCTTCAGTGCTTGTTGGATTAACCCCTCTTCGTTGAAACTGGTCAGGGCGAGCACTTGGATTGCCGGGAACTGCCGGCGGATGGCGCGGGTGACCTCCACGCCGTCCATCCCCGGCATGACCAGGTCCATCAGGACGACATCGGGCTGGAGCCGTTCACAAAGTCGGATAGCCTCCTGCCCCGTGGCTGCCTCGCCGGCCATTTCCAGGTCGTCATGGACTTTCAAGAAGGTGGCCAGCCCGCGCCGAACCATTGTATGGTCGTCCACCAGTAGCACGCGAATGGGGCCGGCAGCGGTCATTTTTCATTCTCCTGCGGGCCGGCCGGCCAATGGACGGTGAGCTTGGTGCCCTCGCCCGGTTGGCTGCTGATCGACAAGGCCGCCCCCGCGTCCCTGGCCCGCTCCTGCATCATGGTCAGGCCAAAATGGCCGGGGGGAATATTGTCAGGGTCAAAGCCACGACCGTCATCGCGGATGGATAACTCGGCCATCCGGTCGTCATGGCGAAGGTCGATCAACACCTGCCCGGCCCCGGCGTGTTTGGCGATATTGTTTAAGGCTTCCTGGCAGAGGCGGTAGAAAGCCACATGAACCTCGCCCGGCAAGGAGCCCTGTCCGGCTACGGTCAGGATGACGGGGATATTGGTACGGCCGGTATAGGCGTCGGCCAACAGGCGCAGCAGGTCGCCCAGTTCGCTGTCGGCCAGGTCCAGCGGCTGCAACTCCACCAGCAACCCCCGCATTTCGGCTAGCGCGCCGCGCGTCAGCCGTCGCAAATCCTCCAGCGAGGTCTTCACCTCTTGTGGGTGTAGTTCCCACAGGCGGGGTAGCACTTCGGCGATCAGGCTGGCCGAGAACAGCGACTGGTTGACGGCGTCGTGTAGGTTCTGGGCTAGGCGGCGGCGTTCCTCCAGCGCGGCGAGCGCCTGCACCTGGCCGTCGCGTAGCGCCTGATCCTGCTGGCCCCTGTCGACTCGGGCGCTGATATCCCGCACGACGCTCAGCAGGCACGGCCGATCGCGGTAGATACAGCCGGTCAGGCGGGTTTCGACAGTGAAGGGCGTGCCGTCCCGGCGCCGGTGGACGGCCGTCGTCTCAATCGTCTCCCCGGCCTGCGCCGCGTCGACCCACCCGACCATTTTGGCCGCGTCAGCGGGCTGCACATAGGCGGCCGGCGACAGCCCGATGAACGCCGCGCGGTCGTAGCCATGCAGCGCCGCCGCCGCCGGGTTGGCCTCGACCACCCGCCCGGTGGCGGCATCGTTAAGGATCACCCCGTCAGGCAGGGCGTCGAAGATGTGGCGGTAGGGGTGGTCGGCGTTTTCGTTTGGCACGTGGGGGGTTCCCGGCTTCAGGCCGGCGCTGTGGGTGAGTCCGTGGCGTTCATTTATTGCCCCAGGTCTTCGGCGATATCGGCGAAGGTTGACATATCCCTAGTGTGGCGTGATTTATCAGAGCACGCTACGAGTTGATAGTTGAAGCATTTTGGATTTCTCGAAGATGCTGCTCATAAATTTCAAGTACTCGATTAAGAGCATCGGGATCGGTAATCAGGTGAAGATTTCGCTTTGGATATTTTTCTTCATTACTATCTAAGTTGAATTGGTATTCAGAAACCGTAGCATTCAGGCTAGAAACTAAATTATTAAGTGAGCCATTGCTCTTAAATGGTTCAGGACAATCAGGAAAACAAAACTCTAATTTCCCAGTTGTCCACACGAAAAATGGTTTGTAGACCTTATTACTGGTCTTTATGGCAGGAGAAAACCGTCCCTTAGTGCTACCTTTACCCCAGTCGATCGCTAAGCCCATCTTTTTGGACCACTCAAGAATTTTTTGCGCTACCTCAGCATTGGATGTGTCTTTTTGCCGTAAATTAGTAATGAAACTCTCCTCATCCCACTGGTGGCCACTGGTCATTCTTTTGGCCTGTTCTGCGACCGTCGTTTTACCGATCATTTTTGGTACGATTGTCGTCAATCCGGCACCGACATACTGCGGCAATTCTACCCCTAATACTTCCACATTCTGCATTTGTTCGTTCAGAAACTCGATGATCCGCCGCAATTCTTTCGGTATCTTGTCAGCAACGAAAACCAATCGCACCTGCCCTGTTTTGAGCTTGTTGAACACCAATTCCCAAAAAGTCTCTATCTCTTCTTCATCATCGGGATCGATTTCCAGCAAGGCAGCGACTTCTCCAGCCGGATCAACGCCTTTCACTTGGCATTGGTCCTCGAAGCGCTGCCTGATAACCTCCGGCGACCAATGCAGAATCGCATTAGCGGCATAATCCAGCATTTGGCCGGCCACCTCACGGCGAATTCGGGTATCCGTGGCCCGTTTTACCTCTACCAGGGTTGGGGTTCCATCCTGATCGAGAAAAAGGTGGTCTAATGACCATCGTTCGCTGGCGGCCATATCATCGGCGATGCCAATTTCACGAGCCACCAGCAACCATCTCCTCGGATTGGCCTCATTCATCTGGTAGCCGGCCAACAAATCCGGGTAATCACTGAGCAGACGCTGGAGTAAATCTTCGCTCACGTAGGCTGTAGCCTCCAACTCTTGTAAAGTTTTATCTGCGGTAATAAGAAAAATTTTGTCTTTCATCCGTTATTGACTCTGGCAGGACTATTCTTTACAGTGTTTCCCGGCCATCTACTGAACCGTTACAGGATCAGCGCTATACTGCCGCCCGCACCGCCTCCAACTGCCCATACGACCCCAGCTTCCGGCTCTTGTCGACGATGAAGTCAGCGTAGGCCTTGACGTACTCCTTGCCGGGGGTGCGGAAGTCGAAGCCTTCGGGATGGTCGCGGAAGAACTCGCGGTGGACGCGTGTCCAGACCAGGCGGCCGTCGGTGTCGATGTTGACCTTGGTCACACCCAACTTGGCGGCGCGGGCGAACTGGCTGTCGTCCACGCCTTTGGCCGCCGGGTTGAGCTGGCCGCCGGCGGCGTTGATGCGTTGCACCTCGTCCAGCGGCACGCTGCTGCTGCCGTGCATAACCAGCGGGAAGCCGGGCAGTTCGCGCTGGATGGCCTCGATGCGATCGAAGTGCAGCCCTTGCGAGCCGGAGAACTTGTAGGCCCCGTGGCTGGTGCCGATGGCCACGGCCAGGCTGTCGCAGCCGCTCTGCTCGACGAAGGCCCTGGCCTCGATCGGGTCGGTCAGCATGGCGTGCTTCTCGTCGACCTGGATGTCCTCTTCGACGCCGCCCAGCATGCCCAGCTCGGACTCGACGCTGACGCCTTTGGCGTGGGCCCGCTCGACGACGCGGCGGGTGATGGCCACGTTTTCCTCGAACGGTTCGTGCGAGGCATCGATCATGACCGAGCTATAGAAGCCGGAGTCGATGCACTCGTAGGCCGTCTGCTCGTCGCCGTGGTCGAGATGGACGGCGAAGATGGCCTCGGGATACTCGGTCTCGACGGCTCTGATAATGGCCTCGAGGACCCGCGGGTTGGCGTACTTGCGCGCGCCTTTGCTCAACTGGACGATGAACGGGGCTTGAGCCTGGATGTGGCCGTCGAACAGACCGAGGGCCTGTTCCATATTATTGATGTTGTACGCGCCGACGGCGTAGTTGCCGTAGGCGATCTGGAACAACTGGGCGGTGGTGACGATCATGATTGGGTTCTCCTGATGAATAGTTTTTTGATGAATGGGGAGCAGGAGGACGGAGGATAAGGGGTTTTGACCACTCGGCCGGCCGACGCTCGTAGTGAGTATAACAAATAAACCTGGAATGGTAGAAAAGAACATCAACCCCCCACGGCCTGGGCCTGCCGCCCGGTCAGTTGACCAGGTCTCAAACCCTACTCTTGCCTGATCCCGAACCGGTCCGGCTGCTATATCATGTCCTTATGAACCGATCGATCCTCATCGCCGAAAGCCAGCCGGCGACACGGGCTGCCTTGCGACTGCTGATCGAGCAGCAGCCGGGGTGGCGGTTGGCCGGCGAGGCGGCCGATGTGACCGGTCTCTTGCAACAGGTCGCCGGCGGGCTGGTGGATGTGGTGTTGTTGGATTGGTCTCTTCCCGGACTTTCGG
>JAWOHK010000097.1:0-6239 GCA_046485205.1 Chloroflexota bacterium
TTTGCCTTCCGGCCGACGCCGTTCGGCCGGGTAGCAAAAAACGCCGCCACGTAACAGATTGCGATGAAAGTCGGCCACAAGCGAGCCGATGTAGCGGGCCGATAGATTGGGACTATCAGACTCCTTTCCTTGCAACCAATCCAGGTAACGCTGCACGCCCGGCGACCACCGCCGGTAATAGGATCCATTCACACTGAAGTAGGCCGGCGGATCAGGCAGACTGAGGTTAGGATGGGAGAGCAAAAACTCCCCGTATTCCGGGTTCAACGTAAAGCCGTGCACGCCGTTTCCAGTGCTATAGACGAGCATCGTGCTGGCACCATAAAGGACATATCCGGCCGCAACCAGATTGCGCGCCGGTTGCAGGGCATCTTCCATTCGACCCCGGTTGGCCTCGTCAAGGCAGTGAAAAACGCCGAAGATTGTTCCAATACTGACATTGACATCAATATTGGACGAGCCGTCCAGGGGATCGAACACAAGCACATAGCTTCCCATACGGTAGCGATCGGGGATATGCATGGGGTTTTCGTGTTCTTCGGAAACCATCAGGCACAAACGCCCCGTATGATCGCAGAGCTGGCGGAGAATAGTGTGGGCGAAGACATCCAGTTTTTGTTGGGATTCACCTTGCACATTCATCTGGCCGGCTTCACCGAGGATGTCGACTAGGCCGGCGCGATTGGTCTTGTGGGCGATGATCTTCGCGGCCAGGGCGATATCATATAACAGGTTAGTCAGCTCACCACGCGCATAATCCGGCTGATGTTCCAGAATAAAACGTTCGATTGTTGTTACTGTAGACATAGGCCGCGCTCCTTGTCGTAAGTGCTTGCTAGTTTAGTGGGAGGAGTCATTGAGAAAAGCGATCAAAAAAGCGGTCCCAGAAACCGCACCAAATAATAAACGATCACTACTGCCCAGAGCAAGGAGTCCAGACGGTCGAGTGCCCCTCCATGCCCCGGAAAGAGCTTACCGGAATCCTTGACCCGGGCCTCGCGCTTCAGCAGGGAAATACTGAGGTCGCCAAAAAGCCCAAACACACTCACCAACAATCCGGCCAACCCGGCCAAGATCAGAGGCAGCTCCAATAAGACAGCGGCCAGAAGCGCCACAACCGTTCCGGCGATGATGCCGCCGACATAGCCTTCAACCGTTTTGTTCGGGCTGAGGCGCGGCACCAGACTGTGCCGGCCGAGAATGCGCCCGGCCAAATGTTTACCGACGCCATAGGCTGCCATATCGGCGGTCCAGATACTCAATAAGGCTACAGTCGTCCACTGCCAACCGTTTTCAGGCAATCCGCGCAGCAAGATGAAATGACTGCCGATCCAGCCCAGCAAGACAATACCGGTTACCAGCGCGAACCAGTCCAGAGCCGCATCCAGGGTGATACCACGTTCGAACAGTGACAAGCTATAGATGAGCGCCACAAACACGGTCAACGACAGCGCCAAGCCCATCAGGTTCAGATGCTGCCACTGTGCCGCCAACAACAACAACACGATAGATGGCAACAGGAGCGAGCGTGGCGCGTTGTGCTGGAGAGCTTGCATGATGCGGGCATACTCCGAGCCGGCCGCCATCAGAAGGAACAAGACCGGAATGAAGAAGTACCATCCACCGAAATACGCGGCAATCAACAGGACCGGGCCAACAATAAGAGCGACGATAAAACGCTGGCTTAACATGTAGGAAGACTAGAATTTAAGCAACGTCGGCGATCAGGCCATAGCGCCGGTCGCGCTGGTTAAAGGCGACAATTGCTTCGTATAACTCTTCGCGACCGAAGTCCGGCCACAAAGCGGGGGTGGGGTAATATTCAGAGTAGGCGGCCTGCCAGATGAGAAAGTTGCTGACCCGTAATTCACCACTAGTTCGTATGACCAAGTCGGGGTCCGGCAAGTCTTTAGTAAACAAGTACGAGCTAAAAATATCTTCGGTAAGTTCTTCCGGCCGCACGCCGTCAGCCAACATTTCCCGAACGGCATGGAGGATCTCCGCACGGCCGCCATAGTTAAAAGCGACGTTCAAGATCAATCGATCATTACCAACGGTCAACTCCAGCGCGCGGCGAACCTTTTCCTGCAGTTTGGGATCCACGCCGGTCAAATCGCCTAGATGGTGGACACAAACACCCTGAGCATTTAACTCGTCCGTTTCCTGGTCGAGCACACGGGCGAAGATTTTCATCAAGGCCTGAACTTCGCTCTTAGGACGACCCCAGTTTTCAGTAGAAAACGCGTAAACGGTCAGGATCTTAATACCAAACTCGACACAGGCACGTATGATTCGCCGCAGATTCTCGGCTCCCGCCCGATGACCGGCCTGGCGCGGTAGACCTCGTCGGTGCGCCCACCGTCCGTTCCCGTCCATGATGATCGCTACATGGGTCGGCATATCTAACGACAACAGATCTAAAGGCGCTTCGTGCCGCTGGGGCATGGGCTAGACTTCCATAATTTCGGCTTCTTTAGCGCGGCCGATCTCGTCGATTTGGGTTATATGCGCGTCTGTGATCTCTTGTAGCTGTTTTTCGCCGCGATGGAACTCATCCTCAGAGACGAGCTTCTCGTCTTTGAGTTCTTTCAGATCGCTATTCAGATCACGCCGGATGTTACGCACGGCGACTTTCGCCTCTTCAATCCGGCGGCCGACGATACGATTCAGGTCACGCCGGCGTTCCTCCGTCAGGCGAGGAATGTTAAGACGAATTACCTGGCCGTCATTGTTGGGCATAATCCCCAGGTCAGACTTCAGGATCGCCCGCTCGATCGCTGCCATAGAGCCGCGATCGTAGGGCCGGATGGCCAGTTGTTGCGGTTCGGGTACCGAAATTACAGCCATCTGGTTTAAATGCATTTCCGAACCGTATAGCTCAACTTTGAGATGTTCGATCAATTTGGTAGAGGCGCGACCCGTCCGGAATGCCGCCAGATCTGATTCCAGCGACTTAATAGCGCCATCCATACGGCTCCTGGCTTCACGCATCACATCAGCTATCATCGGTTCCTCCGCAAATAAGCCGTTCTGGTGAGATGACTGTCAGGGCGTTAACCTGCCAGTCATTGACTGCCATCACGCAGAAATGGTGGTGCCGACAGTCTCACCAAGAATCAATCGTTTTACACTATTCTTCTGCCAAAAATTCAACACAACAATCGGCAGGTTGTTTTCCATACAAAGGGAAACAGCCGTGGTATCCAGCACCCGCAAGCGCATGCTGAGAAACTCCAAATAAGAGATACGCTCGAAGGGCCGGGCATGGGGGTTTTTCATCGGGTCATCGTCATAGATGGCATCAACCTTGGTTGCTTTGATCATCACCTCGGCATTCAGTTCCATCGCGCGCAACGCACCGGCTGAGTCAGTCGTGAAATAAGGATTGCCGGTACCGCCGGCAATGATGACCACCCGCCCTTTTTCCATATGGCGAATGGCGCGCAGGCGAATATAGGGTTCGGCAATTTGTCGCATCTCGATGGCCGTCTGGACCCGTGTTACCACCCCCGCGCGCTCGAGCGCATCCTGTAAGGCTAATGCATTCATCACCGTCGCCACCATACCGATGTGGTCGGCGGTCGAGCGTTCCATCCCTTCCTGGGTGCCGACGGACCCGCGCCATAAGTTCCCCGCCCCTATCACCAGAGCGGCTTGAACGCCCAGATCATGAACACTCTTCACAACCTGGGCGACCTCGGCCGCCAGCTTGGGATCGATCCCGAAGCCGCCGGGACCGGCAAGTGCCTCACCACCCATTTTCAACAAAATCCGCTTGTATCGCACATCCGCCATGGGCGTATTTTACCTTTTATCTTCTGGCCACCCCTCGTTCGAGTTCGTCAGAGCATGCCGGCCACTTCAGCTCTTGCTATTTAATCCAGTAGCTCGCCCAGTTCATAGCGGGCGAAACGACGGATCATGATATTCTCGCCCGTCGTGCGAATCGCGTCAGTCAGCATCTCCTGGATTTTGACCTTTTCATCTTTTATATAAGGCTGCTCGAGGAGACATACCTCTTCGTAGTATTTCTGGATACGACCGGCCACGATTTTTTCGGCAATTTCGGGCGACTTACCTTCGGCTATCGCCTGAGCTTTCAGCACGTTTGCCTCGCGCTCGAGTTCTTCAGTAGGCACGTCCTCCGGTTTCAAGTAGCGGGGGGCCGCGGCGGCGATATGCAAAGCCAGATTATGAGCCAATTCGCGAAATTGATCATTGCGGGCTACGAAATCCGTTTCGCAATTGAGCTCGAGCATGACTCCCACGCGATTTCCAGGATGGGCATAAAGTTCAACAGTACCCTCTTTGGCGGTGCGATCAGCCCGCTTGGCGGCTCGGGCCGCACCTTTCTCGCGCAAGATATCGACCGCTTTGTCGAAATTGCCGTCTGTTTGTTCCAGCGCTTTTTTTGCCTCGAGGACACCTGCCCCGGTCGCTGTGCGTAATTCTTTTACCATTTCGGCTGTGATTGCCATCTTCTCTCACTCTCCCTGATTGTCGTCGGTGTCTTCGACTTCACCGGCGGTGTCTTCGACCGGGGATTCTTCCTCAACGACTTCTTCGTCGTTCCCATCGGTTTCGACTTCGCCCTCGTCCTGAAGATCTTCTTCCACTGTGGTATCTTCATCTACTTCCACTTCTTCCGCTTCAGCCTCCACCGGGGCTGCCTCTCGCAATTTGCGTAAGGTCGATTCACCCAGCAGCAACTCATCTTCCGCGTCTTCCATTCCGTCGAATGTTTCATAGCGATAACGATCAAAGTCGGTGATTTCTTCGACGATCGTTTCCTTGCGGGTCGCCATACCTTCCAGGGCAGCGTCGGCCATCTTGCTGACCAGAAGCTTGATGGCCCTGATGGCATCATCGTTGGACGGAATCACGTAATCGATATCGTCGGGATCGCTGTTGGTATCGACCACACCGACAATAGGAATTTTTAACGAGTTCGCTTCACGTATAGCGGTTTGTTCGTGGCTGACATCGATTACAAATAACAAGGTCGGCAAGTCGCCCATTTCCCGAATGCCGCCGAGCCGCAGGTTCAGTTTGTCAATCTCGCGCTCGATTCGCAGGCGCTCTGTCTTTTTCAGCAATTCGAACTCGCCGTTGTCGCGCCGCGTTTCCAGATCGCGTAAGTGATTGATGCGTTGGCGGATGGTGCGCCAGTTCGTCAGTGTTCCACCAAGCCAGCGATCATTGACGTAGGGCTGAGAGGCGCGGGAAGCTTCCTTGGCGATCGTATCCTGTGCCTGGCGCTTCGTTCCGACAAAGAGAACTTCACCACCCTCGGCGACCGCATCGCGAATTATATTATACGCTTCTTCGATCAGGACAATGGTTTGTTGAAGGTCGAGAATATGAATTCCGTTCCGTTCAGTAAAGATATAAGGTTTCATCTTCGGGTTCCAGCGACGTGTTCGGTGCCCGAAGTGCACACCTGTTTCCAGGAGTGCTTTCATTGAAACAATGGCCATGAGGTTATTCTCCTTTTAAAAATTGTTTTGTTCTTCCACGCCTTTCATCCTGAGTGGGACTTGCATGGCCACGGGCAAAACACGTCCGTGCCGGGGTTGCCTCACGATCAATCAGGCCTGGCACCGTGACGAGTTGCCGTGCAAGCACAACCACTTCAGTCCAGGCGTGTGTAAGATGTTAAATTGCCTTGCTAACCGGGAATGGAAGCGATGGCATGAAATCGCATCGATTATAGTGGACCGTGCGCCTGCTGCGACCGGGGGACGTGGTCGGCATGGAAGCGCTGGTGGACCAGCGTTACCACCACACCGCCATCGCCCTGCAGGACGCCGACGTCTGCCGCATTCCGCGCGAGGTCGTGACCCGACTCGACCAGACCAGCCCGAACATTCATCAGTCCCTGATGCAGCGCTGGCAGTGCTCGGTCGACCAGGCCGACCATTTCATCGTGTCGCTTTCCAACGGGTCGGCCGAGGCGCGCATGGCGCGGCTCCTGATCCTGCTGGGTTGCACCGGCAACGAGCCGGAAACCATGCCGAGCCGCGAGGACATGGGCGCGCTGCTCGGCATCACCACCGAAACGGCGAGCCGCGTCATGGCCGAGTTCAAGCGTCGCGGCCTGGTCCACACCGCCAGGGGCAGCGAGGTCGTCTGCGATCACGCTGGCCTCACCGAGCTGGCCAAAGGCTGAGCGGCCGTTGTTTCTGCGATTGACCATCGTCAAAGGGCTTCGTAGAAAACTTGCCTACAGTGAAAAAAAG
>JAWOHK010000142.1:0-7990 GCA_046485205.1 Chloroflexota bacterium
CCCAGCCCATTTGGCCGATTTCGTCTACCCATGAATTTAGACACTCCCTGTCTAAATTCAAGTTTTACATTTTGAAATCCGGTATGACTGGCACAATATGTCCCCGACTGTATCTCTCCTGTATCCAACACACATTGAGAAACAACCGGCCGGCGGCTAAGCTAGAGACATCAAACGCAAGGGCGATAGCGCTTGCCGGAAATTTAACAAGGTTTATTTTATTCTCGGATTAAAAATAATCCCAAGATATAGATAAACTTCAAGATTTATTGGAGGTAATCGACATGTTAGTCAATATTTTAGTATGGATAGTTCTTGGCGGCATCGCCGGCTGGATTGCCAGCATGATAATGGGCCGCGACGCGCAAATGGGCGCGGTGGCCAACATTATCGTGGGCATAGTTGGCGCGCTTATCGGCGGATTCATCATGAACTTGCTCGGTCAGGAAGGCACGACCGGTTTCAACCTGTGGAGCCTGATCGTAGCCGTGTTAGGGGCCATTGTGCTTCTGTTCCTCGTCGGCCTGGTGCGTCGCGCGGCCTGACTCGAGGACTTGATCGACAGACAAGCTTAAGAAGGCGCTCCCGGAAAAACCGGGAGCGCTTTTTTTATATGATTACTCCCGTGTAGTGGGCGAGCTTTTTTGAACTTCCTTCTCCTGTTCGACGGCGTCTCGCGGTGGAATCCCCTGCTTGATTTTTTCCGCTTCGCTCATCACCACCGCCCCCCTCTCCGGCTGCATGCCGGACCCGTATTCGGTGGCGTAGACCTGGGTGAATTCCGCTCCCAGGAAAAGAACCTGGGCGGAGAAGAAGACCCACAGCAGGATCAAGATCACCGACCCGGCCGCGCCATAGGCGGAGGTGGGATCGCTACGGTCCAAAAAGATCCCCAGGGCATATTCACCAATCATGAACAGGGCGGCGGTGATGGCCGCGCCTATCCAGACATCACGCCAGGCAACGCGCACATCGGGAATGGTTTTAAACATGACCCCAAACAGCACGGTAAAGATGATATAGGAGATAATGAAATTTACCAGCCCCAGGACGATCTCCGTCTCCGAAACAAGATTACCGATATAAGTGCCCAGCGTGGTCAGGACGGTGCTGAGCAAGAGTGAAACAAGCAAGATAAAACCGATGGCCAGGACCATGGTAAATGACATGAACCGTTCTTTAATGGCCGCCAAAATCCCGCGATCCGGATCCGCTTCAACGTCCCAGATGGTGTTCATGGCATCCTGAAGCTGGGTGAATATGGCTGAGGCGCCGAGCAACAGAAAGATGATGCCGATGATGGTGGGGAGCAACTCGTTGCCACCCGGTGCCTCGGTTGATTGCAGGATGGTTTCGATCGCCTCGGCTCCCTGGGGGCCCATCAGGTTTCCGGCCTGATTAATGACCTGATCTTCGATAACCTGCCGATCCGTGAAAATGGAAGCTATCCCAATGCTCACAACCAGTAAGGGGGGTATTGAAAATACGGTGTAATAAGCCAGCGCTGCGGCCAGTCGTGACACCTTCTCATCCCTCCATGATTTGAATGTCTTTTTAATGATGTCGATGGTCGCTTGCATGAAAACCTCATTCGCTAGCGGTGCAATGTCCCTCGAGTCAGACGAACGGAAGATCCGCCATCAGGAGGCGGCTCTCCGGTCGCCTGACTGCCAGGCAAATGAACCTTGATTTAAATCAAAATACTATGGGTCCAACCCCTCCGGGACGCCATTTGGAAATTCGGCCTCGATGGCCGCCTCGATCGCGGCGACGCGATTTTCGGGATTGGGGTGAGTGCTGAAAAATTCCGGCTGGGCGGCCCCACCGCCGGATTCGGCCAGGATGCGCATCACATCGATGAGCTTGCGCGGGTCATACCCGGCCTGGGTCATAAAGCGGACCCCCAGACGGTCGGATTCGAGCTCGTGCTCACGGCTGTAGCGCATGTTGACCAATTGGCCGACGACGGCCGCGATCTGGCCTGTTGCCTGGCTGCCCGGGTTTTGCGGGTCATAAGAGGCTATCACCACCGCGCCGGTCAGTCCCTGGGTCAATTGTTGCTTGGCGATTTGCTGGGCCGAATGTCGGGCCACGGCGTGGCCGATCTCGTGAGCCATGATCCCAGCCAGCTGCCCTTCTGTTTGCAACTCATTGAGGAGGCCGGCGGTGATGAACAACTGCCCGCCCGGCAGCGCGAAGGCGTTGATGGTCTGTTCATCTTCCAGCAACGAGCAACTGTACGGCCACTCGGCCTGCCCGGCATCACTATTTTCGATGAGGCGGCGACATACGGATTCCAGGTAATCTTGCGCCCGTTGGTCCGGATGAAGACCGCCAAATTGGGCGGCCATCTCAGGCGCGGCCTGCAGGCCCAAGGCGATCTCCTGGTCGGGTGTAATACCTACGTACTGGTCTTCCTCGGTGATGGGATTAAATTCTCTTGACCCGAAATAAGAAAACAGCGCGAAGGCCGCCACAGCCACCGCGATCAGTATCCGCCCGCCATTAAACCGGCGTGCCGGTGTCCGGGTCCGTCGTGCTCGTTGGTACATGTTCAACTCCTACATAGATGTCCCGCTCTAACAGTTCATAGAGACCCCCGGCCACCGCGCCAAAGAAGATATGGCCGGTGAACGCTATCCAGCTTCGCATCGGATAGAACCAGGGATAGATCCAGCTGAAGGTGTAATAATTGATGATATAAAGGGCTAGGCCGAATAATGCCCCACCGATGATGCCCACCACCAACCCCCAGCGGTGAATGATGAAGGCCAGAATAATCGTGTAAAAAACGGCCAAAATAAGATGAACAATCATTCCACTCAGAACCACTGGCCAGACCGGTGACAGTGAGGGGGTCAGGACCTCTTCGCCCAGCACGATGGCCGACAAGTGATGGAATGGCGTCCACAGACTGCCGCCGGTCCCCACTCCCCACAGCAGCATCCACAACAACATAGTCAATCCACCGGCGATCAAACCGGCGATGACGGCAGCGCGCCAATCCATGACCGAATATTTTGATCCGTAATTTGTCTCCATGATTGCTTTGTCTCCTGTTTCGCAACGAGAGCGAAATAATAGCCTCCAACACTTTTGGCGCGTTGAAGACAGGGACTATTTATTTATCATCGTCCCTGCCTTATACACCACCAACCATTAGGGCAACCGGAGAAACCGGCAAATTAGCCCAGGCCCGGACCAGATGCGCCATGTGGTTGCATCCTGATTTACAAGCTGTGGCTATAGGGCAAGGCAACCGGAACGGTTATTGGCCGTTTCACGGTTGCCTTGCCTTCGCCTTAACCTCTTCTCTCCTCTGTCGAAAAGTCAGCTTTAATTGGGCGCTACTAGGTCTAATAAGACCCGCTTGTTCCGCTTGTTCCAACATCCTCTCCGCCGGTCATATCTTGACCGGTCTGGCCGGTTTTGCCGGTCTGGCGGCCGGTCGTACCTTGGCCGGTCTGGCCGGTTGTTTGGCCGGTCTGGCGGGTTTGGCCACTCTGGCCAGCCATACCTTCGGTCATATCCTCAACCGTCAGATTTTGACGTTGGGCCGACTGCTTCGCTTCGGTGGTGGCCGCGCGTTGGGTGTCTTCGACTACCGTTTGCACCCGCTCGACCGCATCCTGGGCACGGACCTTGGCCTCATCCAGGAACCGGTCGCGGGTCTCCCCCAGCAATTGGTCCTCGGCTTCGGTCGTCGGGATGGCAGCGCCAATGGCCAGACCGGCCACGGCCACTACCGCGCCGACTATCAGAGGATTTTCTTCCATGTTCTCCCAGAAGGTTCGCTTGGAACGGCTGATCGCTACCTGGCTTCGCCATTTCGCCTCTCGTCGCAGACGATCCGCTTCCTGGCGGGCGCGATCGGCCGTGTCACTGACGCGCTCTTCCACGTCCTCATACACATCTCCGATCGTTTCACCGGCCTTGGAGAAGGTTTCGCTGACCGAATCCTTGGCGCGCTGGGCGGTATCACTGATCGTCTCACCGACATCCTCAATGGTATCTCCGGCGCGGTATCTGGCCTCAGCCATTTTACGCTCGGCGGCTTGCGCGGTGTCTTCCACCCACTCGCGGGCGTCGCCCATGCGGTTGGGGTCGTCTCGATAGCCGGCGTACGGCCCGGAGCGATAGACATACCGTCTCTCAGGATAGTCATAACTCCTGTCGTTTCGCTTGGCCATCCACAACCAGCCAAGCCCCAGCCCGATCAGGGCCACGGGCAAGGGGTTCTCGCGAACCGTCTGGCCCAGGCTGCCGGATATCTCTTCCACTTTTTGATTTGCTTCGTATTTCATTTCATTTATCCTTCCTATGGTAGCCTCCTTGGCGGAGGACTTTGCCTGTTCAATCAGGTTTTCGGGCGAAAGACGCTCGCCGATTTCCTGAATGGTTATTTCCATCTCCGCTCTAGTGTGATCGATTTGTTGTCGAATAAGGTGTGGGTTGTCTACTTCCGTAGCAGGAACAGCCAGAGCGTAAGGCTCTCCTGGTCGGTTTAAATCTGTTGTGTAAGCCATTCTTTATTTTCCCTCATCGTTTCGATAGTTTGCCTCGGCGCCGGGTCAATTTCTTTGAGCTTTTCGATGCCCGTACGGATGAGCAGGCCGGCGACGAGAGCCAACACCAGTCCCACAATAACGGCCGCCAACCACGCTACCATAAATTGGGCTAAGAAGATCACAGCCGCGGCTACCAAGGCATAGAATGCTCCCAAGCCAAAGACAGCACCGATGCCGACTGTAACGGCATTACGGGCAGCGCGGGTGATTTTCCGGCTCATCTCTACCTGAGCCAGCTCAACTTCCTTGCGCACCAGCAAACCGGCCTGGTTGGATAAGGTGCTCAGTAACTCGCCCAGGGTAGGTTCCGTTTGGTAACTCCGGGTATTTGTTTCGTAATTCATTGTGCCCTCAATCCTGCGTATTCAGGCGGCCGGTCGTGGTCGTTGTTGTGCCGGTTGGGTACGTCGTGCGGCTTTGATAGCCCGTTTGACTGCGACCGGTGTAGCCGGTGTAGCCTGGATCGCGATAATCCCTCTGGTAGGAATCGTAATCGAGAGATTCATATTCCGAAACCCGGTGGGCAGAACTGCGCAGGAACCGACCCACAAGCAGCCCTAACATGAACGCGCCACCGAGGAACACCGCCGGCTTGCGACGGCCGAAATCCTCGACATCGGCCAAAATATCTTCGACGCCATGCTCGTTAAGATATGACGATACGCCTTCGATCTGGTCGGCGACCTTCTGCCCATATTCCATAACCGTCGGGCTGGCGTCAACCTCCCGAGCAGTCTGGCGAACGGCATCCGCCACTGACCCCAAATCCTCGGCTACCTCTTTCTTCCGTGTTTCCGCGGATGATTTGGCCTGGTCGCCGACCTGGGAGGCGACGCGTTTGGCCTGTTGCTTGGCCTCGTCGCCCATCTGCTCGGCTTTATCCTGAGCCTTATCCACAACAGTGTTGACATCCTGCTCATACTTTCCTTGTGTACTCATTGTTCATTACTCCTTTTCTGGTCTAATCGTTTCTCACTACTATTTGGCCCTGTTTGAACCGGTGCGGGCCGGTTCCCATTAATAAATGCCATTCTCGATGTAAGCCTTGAAGTTGCGCATATCTTCTTCAAGGCGCTTATCCGGGTCACTAAAAAGCTGGGCCAGCGTTTCGCCGATCTTTCCGCCCGGAACTGAATAGTTCATGGTGACCGTGATGTGAGTCTGGTTGTCTGACAGTTCGGAGAATACTACTTCCCCGCTGGTCGTCATGTTGCCTTCATGGTCCTTGGTGTTCCAGGCTATCCGCTTGTTAGGCTCCTGGCGGGTGGTCTCGGCCGTCCACTCCAGGTTGATACCCAGCGGTCCGGTCACTTCCCAAAGGGATATGTCCGGACTTACCTTCTCCACTTTACTCACATAGGTCATAAAATTCGGAAAGGTCTCGAAATCTGACCACACATCGTAGACGGTCGAAATATCGCCTCTGACGATGATGCTTTTGGTTATCTGTTCGCTCATGGCCTGCTCCTTTCAGTTATTTCTCCTTTCAGTTATTTAATGTAGGTGCGGCTACTGCCAGCCCTACGGCGTCATTCGGTTTTCAGGCAACCGAGCTGTTCTCTCAGTAATTTCAATTTCAGTTTACCGCGCCTCCTCTTTAAATTATGTTCAGGCGATACAGAAAAGAGATACATATCGGGATACATTCATTGGAGGAATCTTGGCCTAGCTGGCCAAAATGTATCTACCTCTATACCTCCAGGTCTTACTACGACACATATTGATTATTACGGTAAGGGTTAGACTGGAAAGCAGGTCTCGATAGGCGAGACATTTGTAAAACGTGAAACCCATAACCACTTACGGAGGTTGACAATGGAAATCAAGACTTTTGAAGAATTATTTGAGCATGAACTTGAAGATTTGCGCAGCGCGGAACAGCAATTGATCGAAGCCTTGCCCAAGATGGCCGAGGCTGCCAACGACAACGAGCTGAAGCAAGCCTTCAAGGACCACTTGCAGGAGACCAAAACCCATCTGACGCGAATCGACCAGGCATTCAAGAAGATGGGTAAGCAACCGAAGAGCCATACTTGCAAAGGAATGCAAGGGCTTATCAAGGAAGGTGAAGACGTAATGCAGAGCGCCCAAGACCCCAAGATTATGGATGTCGCTCTGATTGGCGCGGCCCAGCGCGTTGAGCATTATGAGATCTCTGCTTATGGTACGGCCCGGGCCCACGCTGAGGCTATAGGTCATGTTGATATCGCCGATATCTTGCAAACCACGCTGGATGAAGAAGGCCAGGCCAATAAGCGTCTGACCAAACTGGCCGAAGGTCGTATGGCCTTCAAAGGCGCCAACGAAAAAGCTCGCATGAACTAAGGATATTGTCCGTTTATAATTCAGGCGGTTGCCGCGATGGCGGCAACCGCCTTTGTTAAAAAAGAGGTGATGGCTATGTTTGAAAGGATTGACTCAGTCGATGAATTGTTCGAACACGAACTTCAAGACCTGTTCAGTGCCGAAAACCAATTGATTCCGGCCCTGACCCGGATGGCCGGCGCGGCCGATGGAGCGGATCTACGGGCCGAATTTGCCCATCATCTGGAACAAACCCAGGCACATGTCTCCCGGCTGGAAAAAGCGCTCGACATAATGGACCTGACGCCAAGCGGCGAACCCTGTCATGGTATTGAAGGGCTGATTGCCGAAGGCGAGCGGCTGATGGCAGTCACATCCAGCGGGCCGGTGCTGGATAATGTCCTGATCGATTCGGCCCGCAAGATCGAGCAATATGAAATCACCGCTTACCGAGGGGCCTTGAGCAAAGCCTATGAGCTGGGATTCGTCGAAGTGGCGGCGCTCATCGAATTAAATCTGCAAGAAGAGGAACTGGCCGACTTCCGTCTCCAGCAGGTGGCGCAAGGAATGATGCCCTATAGCGGACCGGGGTCGGACCCCCGCGATGATGGTTCAGAGGTTATCCTCGGCCAACACAGGGAATCATAGTTCCCCGGTTGTATCTCATTCACATTGACCCAGCCAGGTTTGAGCCTCTATAGTAAAGACATGGAAAGAGCCATCGCTTTGCGGCTCGAACTTCACAAAAATCAACGGCATCAGAGCAATGGGTAAAGCTGACAGGTTAAAGGAGTAAAACATGCTGAACGAAGATATTTTCCAGGGTAAGTGGAATCAGATGAAAGGTAAGGTTAAGCAACAATGGGGCAAGTTCACCGATGACGATCTGGATCGCATCAGCGGCAAGCGCGATGAAATCGTCGGCCTCATGCAGGAACGGTACGGATATGACCGCGCACGGGCGGAATCCGAACTGGATAATTTTGTAAGGGACATGGATTAGCGGTTTCCCGCTAAATGCTAATTAATGTGATGTATTGGTAATAACGCTACGCAATACCAGCCATTTTGCGGAAGGCCCTTCCCCTGATTGGGGAAGGGTCCTTTTTTTATCCACA
>JAWOHK010000199.1:0-17233 GCA_046485205.1 Chloroflexota bacterium
TGTTCTCGTACACGACATGTCCGTTCGCTGCCGCCATCGGTGACGCTTCAGGCATGTCGACGATCTCGGCCGGTTCGTCGAGCAAGCCGAAAATTCGCTCGGCTCCAGCCACAGCGCTTTGAATGTTCGTCCACAGCACAGCGATTTGTTGCACGGGGCGGTTGAATTGCTGGGTATAGCCGATGAAGGCGATGATGAGCCCCACTGAAATAGTCGTGCCCAGCAAGCCTTGCCCTTGTAACATCAACAGCCCGCCAACACCGGCTACCACAGCCAGGCTGATATAGCTTAATCCCTCCAGGGTAGGTCCTAAAGCGCTGGTGAACACCTGGGCTCGAACATTGGCGTCCCGGTTAGCGGCATTGCTCATCCGGAATTGCTCAATATTTTCGTCCTCGCGGCTAAACGCCTGCACCTCGCGTACCGAAGAGATACTTTCTTGCAAATCGGCGTTCACATTGCCAATCTCCTGTCGCGCGCGGCGAAAGGCCTTGCGTGCTTGGTTAGAGAACCAGCGGGTCGTCACAAACATCAGCGGTAATATGACCAGGCTGATGACGGCGAAAGGCGCATTGAGCCGGAACATCACGAAAATGATCATCCCGATTTGCAGACCGCCTTGCAGAACGGAAATGAGGCCAAAACCAATCACTTGTTGCAGCGTGTCGATGTCGTTGGTGATGCGACTCATCACATCACCGGCCTCATGCTTTGTGAAGTAGCCCAGCGAAAGGCGGTGGATGTGACTGAAAACATCAGCCTGGATATCACGCAGCGCCTTATATCCGGCCCGGCTCATCAAGTAAAACGTCAGACCAGTCAAAATGGCGCTGCCGATATAGAGACCCAGGATGAGCAGTACTATCCCACCCAGGCCTTGTAGTGTCTCTTGGGGAGCTGCTGTTAAATCCGGCGTAGTGTACCAGCAATTACTTAAGGCAGCGGCTTCAGCTCCATCTCCGGCCTCAATAGCTTCTGCTAAGGCCGAGCCGGTGCCATCGAACTCAAATCCCTCGGTTGATGCGGCGGCATAAGGGCTGAGATAGCAATCAACTGCTTGTCCTGTCAAATTGGGGATGAGAACCTGCATGTAAGTGCCGGCGACAACCAGGACCAGCACAAAGACGAGCACCAAACCGTAATGGCGGAAGTAGAACCATAAACGTTTCAGCGTGCTGCTGACACTGTGTGCCTTGCTGGCTTCTGCGCCCAGCATGCGGGCTGAATGATCCATCATAATTTTATCTTACCTGTTCGTGGGGATCGACTCCAACCATCGCTCCCCATCCTCACCGGACTACATCCTCTGCTAATTGCGAGTGGTAAATCTCAGCATAGATGGGGCTATTTTCCATTAATTCCTCATGCCTGCCTTGGGCTACGATCGAACCCTTTTCCATGACCACGATCTGATCGGCGTTCAGTACGGTGCTGATCCGTTGAGCGATGACAAAGCTGGTACGCCCATGCATGAGTTTGTCAAGGGCTTGTTGAATTTCATATTCGGTATTCAAGTCCACATTACTGGTACTATCGTCCAGGATGAGGATTTGTGGAGCGAGAAGTAGGGCCCGAGCAATGGCTATGCGTTGCTTTTGGCCGCCACTCAATGTCACCCCTCGCTCGCCGACCGGCGTGTCATAACCTTGGGGAAAAGACATAATGAAGTCGTGGGCAGCCGCGGCGATGGCTGCGGCTTCAATTTCGGCATCGGTCGCATCCGACCGCCCGAAGGCGATGTTTTCGCGGATGGTTCCGCTGAATAATACTGTCTCTTGTAAGACGATACCGATTTGTCGGCGCAAACTCTCCAGCGTAACATCGCGCACATCATGTCCATCCAGTATCACCTGCCCCTCACTCACATCATAAAAGCGCGGGATCAGATTGATGATGGTTGTTTTCCCGCTACCGGTCGCGCCTAATAAGGCGATTGTCTGGCCTGGTTCGGCCTTAAGATTAATATGACTCAGTACCGGCTCACTGCCTGCGAAATACCGAAATGTGACATCACGGAATTCGACCAGGCCGGTGATAGATTCAAGGTCGACAGCACCCGGCTTGTTCTGGACTTCATTCTGGGTATCCAGAATCTCATAAATCCGGTCAGCGCTGGCGCTGGCCTGGGCCATAAGGGAGATAATAAAACCTAGCTGCCCCATGGGGATGAAGACGTAAACCAGGTACAGGCTGAACTTCTGCCACTCACCCAATGTCAACGTACCCTCAATGATTTGCCGTCCCCCAAAGTAAAGAACCGCCGCCTGTCCAATATTAGCGATGAGAAAAATAAACGGAAAGAGAAAGGAGAAGACGGCACTGATCTTGATTCTTTGCGCCAGAAGCGAGTCGATGTTCTCGTGAAACTTATCCTGTTCCCGAGACTCGCTAGTAAAGGATTTAACGACTTTAAGTCCAGCAAGGTTTTCTTGGAGGGTGTTGTTCACCCGCCCTAAACGCTTTTGGACTTCGACAAAGAGAGGCTGGGCAATAATCCCAAAAGCCATAAAAACGATCAAAGCCAGCGGAAGAATCGGCAGTACAACCAAAGTAAGCCGCAAGTTTGTTAAAAGCAGGATAATCAGCGTACCAACGAGCAGGATAAGCGCTTGCAAGGCCAATAACAATCCCTGGCCGATAAAAACGCGCAATCGTTCGACATCATCCGTTGCTCTGACCATCAACTGACCAGTACGGTTACGATCGTGATAGCTAAAGCTAAGACGTTGAATCTTAGAGAACAAATCGTTGCGCAGATCAAAGGCGATGTTTTCCGACAGCACTTGCGACAAATAGGTTTGACCAAAAGAGAAAATACCGCGCGCCGCAGCAAACATGACAATAATAAGTGTGGCCAGGATGATCGCTCGCGCCGCGCCATCTAATTGAGCCTCGGCAGCCGATAAGGAGATACCCAGTCGTTCGGCCGCAAAATTCTGTAATTCCGGTGGTAAATTGAGTAGACCCTGGTTTGTGGCGCTAATCACGATGGTATCGATGATTTCCTGCACTAATTGAGGTACGGCTAATTGAGCCGCCGTCGCGACGACCAAGGCGACCACCGCCCCCCAGGCTAATCGAGGATAGCGAAACAAATAGCGAATGGCCCGGCCTAAGGGCCGAAAACTTCCCCGCGAAACTCTTCGCGATCGCTGTTGGGGTAACTTACCGGCTGCTTGCATGATTACCTTCCAAGCCAGCATCTTTTATTTCTTGTGCTCGCTGGTTAAGTGAGTGGAGTAGTTTGCTCAGTTCTTGTTGCTCTTCCTCATCGAAAATGGAAAAGATTTGATTGACGATTTTCATGTGGTGACTGGCATGTTCAGTTACTTTACTACGGCCAATTTCCGTCAGCCGTATATTGAAGCGACGTCTGTCGTGGCGATCCAGATCTCGCTCAATGAGACCTTCATCTTCCAATGTCCGGATCAGAGCACTAATAGTATTTCGGCTTGTTCCCTGATGGGCGCTGATCTCAGATGGATTCAGACCGTCTTCATCCCCCGTCCACTCATTAAAGAGCAAGCCAATCAATATCCGATATTGAGCGTACGATAAACCAGTGTTGACTAGACTTTGTTCGCCTACTTGATAAAGCGTATGAGCAGCCAATCGCATCTCGTCCATAAGGCGAACGGCCCGCGGGTCAATTTCCGGACTGGTATCCTGAAGAAACTTCAGCCACTGTCCGCGTTGCAGGTCACTAACAGTTTGGTTTTCTGTCAATCACGATTCCTTCTTATACGAAATGTGCTAATTGGAATTATACGAAGACGAATTATATTTCAAATAAGGAAATGATGAGCAACGAGGAGAGGACAAAGGGGCAGGTTTTATCAGCCACCTGCCCCGGCTCTTTTACGCTATGCGATGGGGATTTATTGCCCTTGTAAAATAGTAAAGTCTGATGAGGTGACTTCAATTGTGGCTCCAGCATCGGCTTCTTGCTGGACGGTCGCTATTATTGGCAAACCTCGCTTGTAATCTATGAAAGCTGGTTTGGTTCCATCTTCATAAAATATATTATCCGCTCCTTGAGTATGAATTCGATAGCGTGTTCCTGAAGGGGCTATCACGACGAATTCAGGGCGATCCTGTGGAACCAGATTAAAGCTGACGATCTCGGCAACTACCATGAACTCCGATCCGGGAACAACCTGATCAGGGTTGATTTCCAAGCCGGTTTCCGGATCAAAACCGGATGCCTGGCGTCCGGCTAGGACCTCTCCGTCTATCACAGGGACTTCAACCATTTCCTCCTCAGCCGGTTCCGGTTCGACCGGGGTTTCTACCTCGGCTGCTGGCGGCGCAGAATTTTCCTCAGTCGATGGCGCCGCTACATCCTCTACTACCGGAGGAGCTACCTCTTCGATTCCCGGCTCAGGAGCCGCTTGTCCACCGCCACCACAAGCCGTTAGCGATCCGGCCACAATCGACAAAAATAAAAATGTCCAAAGCATTCTCTTCATCTTTTTCTCCTCGGTTTTGCAAATTATGGCGTATCCGGCACTCGTCACCGGATTGAAATTTCATATAGTATGCGACAAACAGCCGCAAAATCAAAAAAATGATGTATTAGTCCACATGAAAAAGGTTTGCTAACAAATGCGAGCTCTCGCTTATCGACATCTCTTGTCAGAGAGCAGAATTGCGCAGACGGCGAGTTATCCAACCAATTCAAGGCCGCTTCGGTCGCAATGTCGCACTGGAGAGCGATTCATGAAAGCAATTGCGGGTAACGGTGCTATGCATCAAGCACGTCAAAAGCTCGATATTATAAAGATGCGGATCGATTGGGCTAACACGCTATCCGGAATAGCAAACCAGAAGCTCTCTCATCTGGATGGTATCAGGAAGGACGCCATCAAAGAGACCTGCGAGGTAATAGACACCTCAAAATCAGCACTCCATGCTTATCTAGTGCAGGGTTAAGGTAGCAAAGCATCTTTCTCTCCAACTTCTTGCCCCGGCTCTTGCCATAATTAGGCAATTGCCCAACCTTTACCACAATCGCGGATAGTACTATTGGGCTTCTGCCCGTTGATTCACATTCCTCTTGGCTCTAAGATGAGTAAATGCTCACGAGTGCGAGCCAACCTTTACATCGCCTTCAAACGGCCAAACGCATTGCCGTTGTTCGAGCCCTCCCTGGGCTAGGCGACTTTTTGTGCGCTGTGCCTGCTTACAGGGCATTGCGGGCCGCGTTGCCGGATGCTCAAGTGACGCTGATCGGCCTCGACTCCACTAAAGATTTAACCTGTCGTTTTGGTCGCTATCTTGACGAACACTTGTCGTTTCCAGGGTTCCCCGGGATAGACGAAGCACCATTTCAAGCGCGCGATCTACCCCCTTTCCTATCGGCTATCCACGCGGACCCGTTT
This sequence comes from Chloroflexota bacterium, assembly GCA_046485205.1. GTDB lineage: Bacteria > Chloroflexota > Anaerolineae > Promineifilales > Promineifilaceae > Promineifilum. The sequence goes on from JAWOHK010000199.1 coordinate 5,382, forward strand.
GATCTGGTTATTCAAATGCACGGCAGTGGCGTAACTAGCAACCCGTTTGCTGTTCTATTAGGCGGTAGGGTCACCGCTGGTTTTTATCTATCCGGGCATTACTGTCCCGATCCGTATTACTTCTTGCTCTATAGGGAGGGCGAGTCCGAGGTTTTGCAACTATTGCGCCTGATGGAACTACTTGGCTTTGCGAGGCAAGGAGATGATCTGGAATTTCCCTTGCAGGAAGCGGATTACGTCGAGTTTCTGGCCCTCACTGATCGCTATTCGCTGCGCCATGGCGCGTACGTTTGCCTGCACCCGGGAGCGAGCCGACCGGATCGACGCTGGCCGCCGGCTTACTTCGCGGCTGTCGGCGACCGATTGGTTAGCCTGGGGTTTCAGGTGTTGCTGACGGGCATATCGGCCGAAATGGCCATCACTGCGGAAGTGGCAGCACGCATGACTCACGAGCCCATCGATCTCACCGGTCGGACCAACCTGGGCGCTCTAGCTCTCCTGTTGCGGAGCGCAGGTCTGCTTATCACCAATGATACAGGTCTTTCACATTTGGCTAGCGCGATGCGTACCCCCAGCATAATTCTATTCACTACCTCAGACCCTGGGCGGTGGGCTCCACTTGATCCTACACGCCACCGCGCGCTGGATGAGCGCGGCATGGGGCAAGGCATAGCCAATATTACCAAAAAAGTTACTGACGAAGCCCTATTGCTTCTTGCGTTATCCGAGACAGAGGCGACCGTTGTTTGAGTTATTAAAACCCGGCCCACGGCGGCTGCTAGCTGCCTATGTTGGCCCAGAGGATGGCCAGGATGAAGCCTGGCTTGAACTGGCCATCATCCATCAATTGCTGCCCAATATCGAACTATGGGTTTGGTCTAAGAGCCCATGTCGGCACGCCGCCTTCTCTGAAACTCACTATTTTGATGCCCCGCCCACATGGCCGGAAGCCGTCGGAATATACGAGCTAGTCGAACAGTTACAGGAACCAGTCTTCGATGCAGTCCTCATTCTGAGCGCTCCGGGGTACTCGCCGCATCCCATAGCCTATGCTTGCTACCTGGCGGGAATTGCTCTGCGATTCGGCCAGTCACGGGAATTTGGCGGTAGCGTGCTGTCCCATTGGGTTAAGTCGCGTTCCGACGTGAGTCCTGCGGAGCATTACCTTCATCTATTAGAGGGGCTTGGCTTGATCATAAACCCGGCCATCGCCCAATCACAAATCTCGTTGGTACCAATGGAAGACGCATGACTCAATCATTTACCGTTCTACCTCGCATATCAAACGACACTCGCTTGCAGCTGCAAAGCCGGATTTCGCTCCAGAGTACCCTAGTCCAACACACGTTCGACTCGGCTGTGGATGTCTTGAGGGAGTCTCGACGCAGATTGCTACCGGGCATTTTGGAGACAGCCCATCTTCTGGTGCACTGTTTCGCCGCAGGTAATAAGGTCTTGGTTTGCGGCAATGGAGGCAGCGCCGCCGATGCCCAACACTTCGCCGCGGAGCTGGTTGGCCGGTTTAAGTCGCCGCGTCGTGCCGGCTTGCCAGTGATAGCTCTCACATCTGACTCGGCCATCCTGACCGCCTGGGCCAATGACATTGGCTACGAGCTCGTGTTCTCGCGCCAAGTCGAGGCGCTTGGCCAGGCTGGGGATGTGTTGATTGTCATCAGCACCAGCGGTCGCTCGATGAACATTGTTCAGGCTGTGGATGCCGCTCGCCGGCAGCAGATGCGCTCCATCGCCTTGCTCGGCCGCGATGGCGGCGAGGTTTTACCGCTCAGCGATACGGCGCTGGTCGTGCCCTCGGGCGATTCACAACGCATACAGGAAGTTCAGATGCTTGTGTTGCACGTGATCTGCGAGTTAGTCGAAGAGCAAATAGAGCTCGTTGGCAGCTCTTTATTTGCCTAGAAACGGGAAAGCACGATGTACGGAACGAATAGTAATGGAGCTGGCCGGAAAGCAGTTTTTTTGGACAAGGACGGGACGCTTGTCGAAGACGTGCCCTACAACGTTGATCCGAAGGAGATCCGCTTGATTCCCGGGACGCTGGAAGCTGTAGCGCAATTGGCGGAGGCCGGTTTCGCCATTGCCATTATCACTAACCAATCCGGCGTAGCCCGCGGTTACTTTCCCGAAGCAGCGCTGGAACAGGTCGAGGAATATCTGCGGCTGGCACTCGGCGAGGTTGGGGTGCCCTTGCTCGGTTTCTACTATTGTCCCCATCACCCAGACGGTGTCGTGAGTGAGTATGCTGTTCACTGCCACTGCCGCAAGCCGGCCCCCGGCCTGTTAGAGCGGGCGGCGACGGAAAATGGGATCGATTTATCGCGTTCCTGGTTCATAGGCGACATATTACACGATGTAGAAGCCGGCCGCTCGGCCGGTTCCCACACTATCCTTATTGACAACGGCGGAGAAACAGAGTGGGAACTCACGCGCCAACGCCTGCCGGATCACGTATGCCGCACGTTACCTGAAGCGGTCCGGATCATCCTGGCGCTGGAGGCCCTCCCGGCGCTCCAGTCATCGGAGGTCCAATGAGTCGCCTTAACATCTTGATCTGGCACATTCACGGCAGTTATTTAAACACGTTGGCACGTATCAAGCATAACTGGTTTTTGCCGACCAAGCCGGGCCGGCCAGAGGGATATGGGGGCCGGGGACCAACTTTCGACTTGCCTGACTATGTACGCGAAGTGCCAGCCGAGCAAGTATGCGACCTAGACCTTGACTTGATCATCTTCCAGACGCCAAAGAATATCCTCGAAGACCAGTACGAGATCTTAAGCAAAGAGCAACGCGCCCTGCCGCGGATATACCTCGAGCATAATAGCCCGCGGCCACACCCAACCGATTCAATTCACTTGATCAACGATCCCAACATTCTGCTCGTTCACGTTACTCACTACAACCGGATGATGTGGGATAACGGCCAGACGCCGACGATGGTCATCGAGCACAGCGTTGCTATCAACCCGACTATTCGCTACACCGGTGAAATCAACCGCGGCATTACTGTGATAAACGGCATGCAGAAGCGGCCGCGCATCGCCGGCTTCGACCTGTTTATGGGCGTCCGGGATTTAATCTCTCTTGACGCGGTTGGCATGGAGACGGAACAGTTTGGCGGCTTAGGAGACGTTCCCTACCGCGATCTGCATCGGCTGGTGGCCCGCTATCGCTTCCTTTTTAGTCCTATCCGCTACACCAGTCTGCCACTGGCCGTCATCGAAGGGCTAACCATTGGCATGCCGATCATCGCCCTGGCCACCACGGAGCTACCCACTGTCATCGAGAATGGCAAACATGGCTACGTATCTTGTGACGTGCCGCAGTTGGTCAGACACATGCACCGGCTTCTAAACGATCCAGAAGAAGCTCGCTATCTGGGCGAGAACGCGCGCCGGTTGGCGCTGGAACGTTTCGGCTTGGAACGTTTCGCTCAAAGATGGAACGTGGCCTTCTCCTATGTCGGCGCGGGCACAAGGAGCGGACGCTGGCAACTTGACAACGGCGCCTCGCAGCCTGCCGAGCTGCTTACCAATGCCAACCTGCTTGAAAATCAATGATCGGTCGTGAAAGCTAAAGAACAGTAATGACGGCATGAGAGGATTATTATGAGACCCATTCGAGATGCACTTATTAGCGAACACGCCAATCCCTTAACCTTACTGGGTGGCCAGGACGCCGGCGGACAGAACGTCTACATCGACGAAGTTTCGCGCGGTTTAGGAGAGCTTGGCTGCGCCGTCGACATTTTTACGCGCTGCGGCGCTCCGGAGGCACCGGACGTTGTCAAATACGGCCCCGGCGTTCGCGTCATCAACGTAAAAGTCGGACCACCACGTTTTCTGCTCAAGGACGATTTGTGGCCTTTAATGCCCTCATTCTGTAAAGCCATCCTGCACTTCGCCGCCAGCGAGAGCCTGCGCTACGATATCATTCATGGCAACTTTTGGATGTCAGGTTGGGTAGCTGCCCAGCTACGGCGGTCGCTTAACATCCCGGCGGTGCAGATCTTTCATGCGATGGGCCTGACCAAGCGGCGTCACCAGGGGCATGCCGACACAAGCCCGGAAGAACGAATAGAAGTTGAACGATACATTGTGCGCCAACTCGATCGTTTCATTGCCCAATGTCCGGCCGAGAAGGAAGAATTGGTTCAAGGTTATGACGCACCGACACGTCGTATCGCGCTAATACCATCAGCGGTGAATGTCGAGCGCTTTCGTCCGCTACCACGTCAGGCAGCGCGCGCGCTTCTCGGCCTGCCGTCCGATGACTTCATCGTGACGTACGTCGGCCGTATGGTGCGCCGCAAGGATGTGCGCAACGTCGTCCGTGCGGTTGCGCGACTGATGGAACGCCAGCGAGACGATGCCGCGCTGCCGGCGGTGCGCTTGCTGATCGTTGGCGGTGAGACGGCCGAGCCCGCCCGATCTACTACGCCGGAGATCGGCGCATTACAAGACCTGGGCCAGGAGTTAGGCATCGCCGATCGGTTGATATTCACCGGCGCCCGCCCGCCTGAGGAATTATACCGGTACTACTGTGCCGGCAATGTCAGCGTCTCGACCCCGTGGTACGAGCCGTTTGGCCTCACCCCCCTCGAGGCGATGGCCTGTGGGCGGCCGGTCATTGGCTCAGCTGTCGGCGGCATCGCTTACACTATCCAGGATGAGGTCACCGGCTACCACGTGCCCCCACGCGATCCGGAAGCCCTCGCCGACCGCCTACAATGCTTGATGAGCAATGACAGTTTACAGCGGCAGATGGGCCACGCCGCACGCCGTCGCGTAGAGCAGGAGTTCACCTGGCCGACCGTCGCCCGGCGCACCCTGGCGCTCTATCAAGCGGCGGTGGCCGAGCGGCGGCTGGAACTGCCCCTCCGGCCGCGCGTCCAGGCGCCGCCGGTCTTCGGCGGGGCTATCGGAGGCAGCGGTGGCTCTGATTGACGTCCTGATCCCTACCTGCGGTCGGAAGCCGGGCCTGGCGGTGGTGCTGACCAGCCTGCTCGGACAGACGTTCACCGACTTCGACGTCATCATCGCCAATCAGAGCCCGGGCGTGGAATCGCCGCTGGATAGCATCGAGATCGACACGCTCGTCCGGGCGTTGCGGTGGCGTGGCCACAAGGTGACGCTGCACCGCAAGCGGCCGCGACGCGGCATGGCCGAACAGCGCCACTTTTTGCTGACGCAGAGCCGGGCGCGCTACGTTCACTTCATCGACGATGACGTGCTGCTCGACCCGCCAGTGATGGCACGGATGCTGTCTGTGCTGGAGGACGAGAATTGCGGCTTCGTCGGCTGCGCGGCGACGGGTCTGGAGTACCTCGATGATGTGCGGCCCCACCAGCAGCACATCGAGTTGTGGGAGGGACCGGTGCGGCCGGAGCCCTTCACCCCCGATAAGCTGCCCTGGGAGCGCCACAAGATCAACAACGCCGCTAACCCGCTGCACATTGAGCAACACCTGGCTCCCGACGGCGAGGTCGTGCGCTACAAGGTCTGCTGGGTCGGCGGGGCCAACGTGCTGTTCGACCGCGAGAAGCTCGTGAGTGTGGGCGGCTTCTCCTGGTGGCATCAGTTGCCGCCCAACCACGCCGGCGAGGAGGTCGTCGTCCAGTTGTTGCTCATCCGCAAGTATGGCGGCTGCGGTATCCTTCCCAGCGGCACGTATCACATGGGCTTGCCGACGGCTGTGGGCGATCGCCGGCGCAATGCCATCGAACTATTCGGCGAGTTGATCGCCGCCTATAACGTGTACCCGGCCGAAGGCGAGCCGGTCGCGGAACTTGCGAGTTCGGCCTGATTGGCCACATTCACCCCGCAAGCCACAAAGGAGAAATACAAATGGAACACATCGATCTACGGGGAAAAGTCGTCCTAGTAACGGGCGGAGGCAGTGGTCTGGGCGAGGCGACGGCGCGGGCCTTTGCCTCTGAAGGCAGCCACGTTGCTTGTATTGATTTAAATCAAGCCAACGCCGAGCGCGTGGCCACTGAACTAAACACTTATGGAGTGCAGGCCCTCTCTTTTGGTTGTGACGTAAGTGACGAGGAGGCAGTCTTCCGCGTTATCGACGATATCGTAACGCAGTTCGACCGCCTGGATGTCGTGGTCAACAACGCGGCGATGGATCACACATTGTCAGTTGACGAAATGGCGGTAGCCCAGTGGGATAAGGTGATCGCCGTTAATTTGCGCGGCCCTTTCCTGTTCGCCAAGGCTGCGTTGCCGGTTATGCGCCGCCAACAATCGGGCCATATCGTTAACGTATCCTCAACAGCCGCCACGCGAGCCTGGGCCAACGCCGCAGCTTACCATTCCTCCAAATGGGGACTTGTAGGTTTCGGCCGGGCATTAGGCGTCGAGGGGCGGCCGGATAACATCCGTGTCACGACAGTCATTCCCGGCGGGATGCAGACCCACTTCTTCGATCGCTTTGTAGAGCAGAACATTCCAATGCCTGATATGAACAATCTGCAGGACCCGGCCAACGTTGCCGAGGCGATCGTCTTCGCCGTTAAAATGCCTCAACATTCGGTACTGCAAGAGATGATTATTACGCCAATCAGTGAAACGAGTTGGCCCTAGGCCGGGCAAGCCGGGATATTGTGATTCATCCAACAGACTTATGGCCAGACGCGTGGGCTATCGGAGGATTGTGTTGTGAATCCTGAACACCTGCTCACTTTTATCTCCCAATTCGCGGATATCCGCATACTGGTTATCGGCGACGCGATGCTGGATGTCTACCTGCGCGGGACTAGTGGCAGGCTATGTCGCGAGGCGCCGGTGCCCATTGTGGATTTAGACAAGCGCCAGGAATTGCCGGGCGGCGCGGCCAACACAGCTCTAAACGTGCGCGGTCTTGGCGCGCAAACGACTTTACTCTCAGTTGTTGGGGACGACAACGAAGGCAACGCCATCCGGCACTTGTTGGCGGAGTGTGGCGTCGATACGAGCCACGTCGTACGAAGTCCACTTCGCCACACGCTGGCCAAGCACCGGGTAGTTGGCTCATCGCAGCTACTCGTTCGCTTTGATGCCGGCACAACGACGCCCGTCAGCCAACGCACCGAGCGAGTGCTCCAGTCGAAGCTCCACGAGCTCTTCCCCCAACACGACGCCGTAATCATCTCCGATTACGGCTACGGTGTTTTGACACCCGGATTAGTCGAGACCTTGGCTGGTTTGCAGTCAGGACGACCGCGGCTGATCGTCGTCGACGCCAAGAATTTGCAAGCTTATAGTCGAGTCGGGGTATCAGCCGTCAAGCCAAATTACAGCGAAGCGGTGAAGTTACTGGGCCTAGAGCAGCGCGAAACCGTGCGCGACCGCGCCGAGCAGATCGCCGGTCACGAGCGTAAATTACTGGAATTGACCGGGGCACAAATCGCGGCCGTCACTCTCGATACAGAGGGCGCGCTGGTATTTGAATCCAACCGCCCTCCCTACCGTACCTACGCCCGGCCGCGGCCCCATAGTCGCGCTGCCGGCGCGGGGGACACCTTCACCAGTGTATTGGCGTTGGCCTTGGCAGCCGGGGCCCATACGCCGGCGGCGAGCGAATTGGCTTCGGCCGCCGCGGCCGTTGTTGTCGGCAAAGAGGGCACATCCGTCTGCTCGGCCAGCGAACTGAGTAGTTACATCTTCGAAGAGCGCAAAGTCGTCACCGAGCCAACCGCCTTCCAAGCGCGCTTAGCCTTCTACCGCGAGCGCGGCCAGCGCATCGTCTTCACCAATGGTTGCTTTGACATCCTCCACCGGGGACACATTACTTACCTGAGCCAGTCTAAAAGCTTGGGTGATATTCTAATCGTGGGGCTTAACAGCGATGGCAGCGTGCAAAGGCTCAAAGGGGCGGAGCGTCCGATTAACAATCTGGAAGATCGCGCCCAGGTGCTAACCGCGCTCAGTTGCGTCGATCACGTTGTTCCCTTTGAAGAAGATACGCCCAGCGAACTAATTCGCCTCGTTCGACCCGACATCTTCGTTAAAGGGGGTGACTACACGCGCGAAACGCTACCCGAGGCGTCACTCGTCGAAGCGTTGGGTGGAGAGGTCTACCTGATGCCGTATGTCAGTGATCGTTCTACGTCCGGTATCATTGAACGTATTCGCCGCGTAGAACCCCCGCAACCTATCCATTATCAAGCCGGAGCATGGACATTATGAATGAATCAGAGACGGGCACCGGCCGGCAAATCCCGGTCAGTGATGACAGGTGGCAACAGGCCCGGCGCATTCTCTGTGTTCGACTCGACTTCATGGGCGACGTTCTGATGACAACACCTGCCATCCGTGCCTTGCGCGAGGGCGGGACAGACCGTCATATCACCTTGCTTGGCTCAGGCTCCGGCGCGGCTGTGGCGCGGCTGGTACCGGAGATCGATCACGTGATTACCTACGATGCTCCGTGGGTGAAGTCCACGCCGCCGCGCGCGAACAGCTCGCCGGATGCGGCCATGATAGCCCGCCTGCGGGAAGAGAATTTCGACGCCGCCGTCATCTTTACCGTCTACAGCCAGAATCCGCTCCCGGCGGCCTTTCTCTGTCACATGTCCGATATCCCTCTAAGGCTGGCTTATTGCCGTGAGAACTCGTACCAACTTCTATCCGATTGGGCGCCAGAGGTAGAGCCAGAGCATGGCATCCGGCATGAGGTGCGTCGCCACCTTGACCTTGTAGCCAGCGTTGGCGCGCAGACAAATGACGAGCGCCTGTCCGTCAGCTTCTCAGATACGGCGAAGCAGCGCGTTTACGGGAAGTTAGAGCGCGAGGGCCTGGCGCTCGATAGTCCGTGGGTGGTCATCCATCCGGGGGCGACGGCCGAATCGCGCCGCTATCCGGCGGAGAGTTTCGCCAGGGCCGCTCGCCGGCTTGTCCTGGAACATGGGGTACAGGTCGTCTTAAGCGGCGCGCGAAACGAGGCGGAATTGCTTGAGCGCATTCGCCACCTGATGGCGGTTCCGGCCGTTTCGCTCGCCGGCGCGCTGGACTTGGAGCAACTGGCCGCGTTGTTGTATCTCTGCCCGCTGCTGATCGTTAATAACACCGGGCCGGCTCATTTGGCGGCCGCGGTCGGAACGCCGGTCGTCGATCTGTACGCCCTGACAAATCCCCAGCACACACCTTGGGGCGTGCCGAGTCGGGTCTTATTCCATGATGTGCCCTGTAAATATTGCTACCGCAGTATCTGCGTCGAAGGGCACCATAATTGCTTAAGGTTAGTGCCACCGGCAGCGGTTGTCTCAGCCGCGCTCGAACTGTTGGGCGAGAAGGAATCGACTGGTCAGACAGAGCGCCCCGGATTGTTTGCCCCCGCTTTGGCATGAATGGAGGGATGAATTGATACAAAAGAGCCCTATAATCCGCGCCCTGCTCCTGACGCAGGGCATCTACTATCTCATCACCGGTATCTGGCCTGTGGCGCATATGCGCTCGTTCGAACGCATCAGCGGCCCCAAAACGGACGATTGGCTGGTAAAAACATTAGGTATGGTTCTGGCCATCATTGGCGGCATTCTGTGTGTGGCCGGAATGCGTCCACGCGCTTCGCTGGCCCCAGAGACGGCGCTTACGGCGGTGGGCAGCGCGTCGGCGCTGGCGTCGTCCGATATCGTCTATGGGTTCACCCGGCGTATTTCGGCTGTCTACCTGCTGGAAGGTCTGGCGGAGCTCGCCCTCATCGCGGGCTGGTTGCTTGCCTGGAAGCAAAGGAGATAAAGGTGTATACACTTGGAATTAATGCTGTCTATAACGATTCGGCCGCTTGCCTCGTGCAAGATGGCCGGGTTATTGCCGCGGCCGAGGAAGAACGCTTCACCCATGTGAAGCACGGCAAGCGGCCCACGCCGTTATCAACCTGCCAGTTACCCTATTACGCGATCGACTATTGTCTGTCCGAGACGGGCATTAGCCTGGTTGATCTCGATCATGTCGCTTATTCCTTTGACCCCTATCTTTTGCTGAACAAGCACTCTTGCAACGACACGGTCCGCCTACCTCTAAAGCCTTGCGCGCACCTGCTACCCGCTGAGTGGGAAAGCGCCTGGGATCCACTCTTCCTGTCATTGAATGTCAACGCGCCGCTTCACCTGTCGGGCGACGTGCCCCACAACTTGCAGAAGCGGTTTCACGGCGCGAAAATAGAAGGCTCTTACCGTTGGCACTTCGTTGAACATCACACAGCCCACGCGGCCAGCGCTTTCTTTGTCTCTCCTTTCGATCGTGCGGCCGTATTGACCTTGGACAGTCGCGGTGAACAAGCGACAACCACTTACAGCCTGGGAGAAGGTACGTGCCTGAAGCGACTGGACCAGGTCGACATGCCTCACTCTTTGGGTCTGCTTTACGAGCGCGTCACCGCCTATCTCGGCTTCCTGCCTTTTTCCGATGAATACAAGGTGATGGCGCTGGCTTCCTTTGGCAAGCCTCGCTATCTAGACATCTTCCATGACATTATCAACTGCTACCCTAACGGGAAGTATACCATCGCCGACATTGACCTGGAGGCCGCACTGGGCCCACGCCGGATGAAGGGGGAACCACTGGAAGAACGGCATTTCGACATCGCCTCCTCCTTGCAAAAAGTATTGGAAGATTCAGTGATCGAGATCAGCCACTGGTTACACAGGGCCACCCAGTCAGATAATCTGTGCATGGCCGGCAGCGTGGTACTCAACTGCGTTATGAACGTTCGCCTGCGGGATCGCGCCCCATTTCGCAATGTCTGGTTGCAACCGGCAGCCGGTGACGCCGGCACATCTATCGGAGCGGCACTATGGGTAGATATCAACGAGCGCTATGAACCGGCACGCACCGCGCCGATGGACCACGCCTTTTTCTACCCGGCCTACGACCATGAGACGATCGAGTCATTCCTGCGCTGGTCAAAGCTTCCTTACCGCCGCGTGGCGAGCCCCAGCCAGGCGGCAGCCGATCTGCTGGCCGAAGGCAAGATCATCGGCTGGTATCAAAGTCGCCTGGAGTACGGGCCACGGACGCTCGGCGTTCGCTCCATGCTGGCCTCACCTATTCCGGCTGATATACAAGAACGTCTGGATGCCATCAAGGATCACGAGGATTTCCAGCCGGTTGCGCTGGTCGTGCTAGAGGAAGAGGCGGCCGAATGGTTCACCTACGCGGAAAAATCCCCTTTTACCCTGTTCGTCTGCGAAGTAAAGCCGGACAAGACCGACAAGATCCCGGCCGTTCGGCACGTGGACGGTTCCACGCGTATGCAGACTATCAACCGCGACCAGCACCCGCATTACTACGACTTGCTCAAAAAGTTCTATACCCGGACCGGCGTACCGGTACTGGTCAACGCGTCCTTTAACACTCGAGACGAACCGATTGTCTGCACACTACGTGACGCGGTCGAATGCTTCTGGTCGTCGCCACTTGACGCGCTGGTGATTGGCTCGTTTCTGCTCGAAAAATGAGATAGTCCACCACCGGTGACGATTCTTATGTTCGTAGACGTTTCTACTTACCAGAGGCCAGAGCTGTTGGCTCATTGTCACGAGACACTGTTAGCCCAGAATTATCGCCTGGCCGACGCTCGCGGCATAGCGTTGGTCCGCTATTAAACGGGAGAAAAGGAATGGATCCACAAATAACCGTTGCCATGCCTACTTACAATCAAGCCGCCTTTATCCAGCGAGCGCTGCGTAGTCTGTGCGATCAGGCCTATCAAGCGTGGGAGTTGATCATTGTTGACGACGCGTCGACTGACGGAACGCCGGAATTGATCCGGCCTTACCTGGATGACGAACGCATCCGTTACATTCGCCTGCCGGAGAACCAGGGGCGAGGGGCAGCGACCAATTT
>JAWOHK010000243.1:0-13319 GCA_046485205.1 Chloroflexota bacterium
CCGCGTTGCTGGGCCTGGGCGATGATGTGCTGGCAGAGCGTGGTCTTGCCGGACGATTCGGGGCCGTAGATTTCGACGATGCGGCCGCGAGGCACGCCGCCCGCGCCCAGAGCGATGTCGAGGGAAATCGCGCCGGTTGGAATCACTTGCACGACGAGATGCTGCGCTTCTCCGAGGCGCATAATCGTGCCTTCGCCGAAGCGTTTGGTGAGGGAGTCAATTGTTTTATCGAGTGTTGAGAGGCGACCATCTAGGTCGTTGGATCCATTTGTGCGGGCCATTGTGCGCTCCTTAAAGCTGGGTTAGTGGAAGGTCTCATTGCGCTATTCCTGATCATGTCTGCGCAATAAGTGTATAGTAGCACAGATGTTCGCCCACGTCAAGATGTAAAATACAAACATGAACACGCGTTCAATAATTATAGCCTGGCTCCCGTTATGGAGTTCTTGAGCGGAGTATCAACCAAAGTGACTGAATTTCTCGACCACCCAACAGCCAGATTATGCCGAGGTACACCAGCGTCCCAATCCCACCGGCGATAACTACCAGAAAGAACGGTGAGCTGATCAATTGGTCAACCATAATGATGACGGCGGCCATACCGGCCGATCCGGCTACGGCTCGAAAAAAGGTTGCCTGGAGCTCGCGTCCTCCAAGGCCGTTCAATTCGCGGCGATTGAGTTCGAAGAGCACGGCTGCCAACAGCGTGAAACTGATCGTCGTCGCCAAAGCCAGGCCGCTGATGCCGAGCCGGACCACGAGAAAATAAGACGCAGCAACAGTCACCACTAGCCAACCGATGTAGGCAAACATCGGAGTGCGTGTATTGTGGCGGGCGTAAAAAAGGCGGGCCACGATTTCCAAGGTGGATTCACTGACGATTCGAATGCTGAACACAGCTAGCACTGTGTAGACGAGCTGCGTGGATGCGGCATCGAACGCACCGCCTTGAAATAGAACGGTAATGATAGGGCCGCCAAGTAGAAAGGTAGCGGTTGCGGCCGGAATAGTCAGTGTCCAGATGATACCTAATGTTCGGGCGGCTGCACGGCGTAAGCCATCCAGATCGTTGGCATTATATAATTCAGCCAGGGTCGGAAAAACGACTAACGCAATTGCCGTCCCAAAAAGTGTCTGCGGAAACTGCATGAGTGCGTACCCATAAAAATATGCGGAGGTTGCCCCAGTCACTAGTCCGGATGCAAATCGAATGATAAATAAATCCGCGAACTGGATCACCCCCAGGGTCACAATTCGTGGACCCATGAGCCGGATGACTTCAACGACTCCCGGCAAGTGAACGGCCAATGCCGGACGATAGCGAAATCGATAGCGGATTAAGGCCGGAATTTGAATTAGTACAAATAACACCCCGCCAATAACCGTGCCCCAGGCCAGGCCGATGATGCCATTCGTCGGGACTAAAAGTAAAAGGCCTATAAAATAACCAACATCGAGGGCTAGTGGAGCCAGAGCCGGGAGAATGAAATGTTGGTGGGCGTTCAGAATACTGCTCAGTACACCGCCAATGCCAAAGATGGTGGTCTGAATGAGGATGACCCGCATGATATCGGCTGTCAACTTTTGGACTTCCGGCGGAAAATCAGGTACAAGCAAGTTGCTGGTCAACCAGGGAGAAAAAATAGCGCCGACGGCTGATATACTCCCCAAAATCAGGATGACGAGGGTGAGTACAGTATTAGCTAACCGCGCGCTGTTGGAACGACTTTCCTGACTCAGATATTGGCTGTAGACGGGGATGAATGCTGCGGCCAAGGAGCCGCCGGCGATGACGGTGAAAAACACCTCTGGAAGTTGGTTTGCGGCAGTGAAGGCGTCGAAGTCGGTCCCGGTGCCAAACGACTGGGCTACTAATCGCGCCCGAAACAAACCAACGACTTTTCCCAGTGCAAAGAGAAGAATTACGGCTACGGAGGATTTGATCAGATGGCGGGCGCGTAGCATTGGCCTTGATTGTAGCTTTGCCCCGACATCCGGCAACCCGCTAATACCCGACCCTGGTCGAAACGGCTATAATCTCACCTATTATGGTCGAACGCTTGCCATTAATTTCTGATGTTCACTTCGAACAAACTCCTAATCGATTAAAAATCGTGTTGCCGTTAAGACGAAACTGGCCTTTCCTGATTATTTACACCATCCTGGCCGTGATGTGGTTGGTGATGATGATCGGCGGAGTTTGGTTCACCATCCAAATTGGATTGTCAGGGGAACGGTATGTGTTTGTCTTTGTGCTGATGCTCTTGACGTTTCTGTTTATCCTGTTCCGGTTCAGAAAGCACTTGTTTCGACAGTGGGCGATATATCTTGCAGGAAGAGAGATCTTATTCATCAACACCGAAGAACTTATCATCCGACGTCCCGTTTCGATATGGGGCAACACAGACGTCTATGGTATGGAACACATTCAATCCATCCAGGAAAGTGACGAACCACAAGCCCTCTTTTTTAAATACGGGTACCGGTCCATCTATTTTGGGGAAGCTTTGTCGGATAATGCTCGCACGGGGCTGGGCGGGTTCTTAAATACGGTCTATTTTCCCGATCAGAATGAAATTGAATTGAGTTAAATTACGATCAGCTAGAGAAAGTTATTCCACGAACTCGAGATCTTTGCCGCTGAATAAGATCGCAGCAATAAGAAAAAGAATCGTGCCGTAGAGCATAACCACTGCCGGAGCAAGCGCTTCTATAGAACTAAAATGTCCGGCAAATACCCCCGCTATCATCGCTCGAAATGGCCAGAATACCTGGCTGGTTAATTCACCAAGACGGCCAAATGTATCACCGCCCAGCAACCCCCCGAGTGAAATTGATAGATCGGCAAACCACATTAAATTCATACGTGAAAAAACAGTAGCAAGATCATTCAATCGGGCCGCAAACCAGGAGTCTGTCCCACTGGCTGATCCATTTAATATGAGCAGGATCGCCAGGAAGCCAAAGATAATCACCCTCGACCAACCGGCCGAGACCATGTCTGTGGCATGTATGGCCAATACGGCCGCCAGAATATTAACCGATAGCCATAAGGGCGGGATGGTGAACCAGTGAGCTGTGCTTAAATCGGGCCCGCGAATGAGTGCCAGAAGAGCTACTAGTAACTGTAGAACTAACCCGATGACTAAGCCGCTGAGAATGACTGATACTAGATATTCTATACGACTGGGAAGCCGAACCAGCAACGGATAATTCTCAAGCCGACCGGCTTTGGAAGCGGCTGCTAGAGTGGCCACGAATGTAGCCACCGCCCCTAAGACGCCGACCAGGATTATATAGTTTTCGATATCGGGAGTTGTTTGTCCGGGAGGGAAGAAGACTGCCCAATAGACGAGACTGACGATTAACAACATCAATCCGCCTAGGGAGAAAAAAACGCTCTTAGAAAAATAGAGGGTTAGTATCCACACACGCTGCATCATTGAACTGCCTCAGAATATATTTCAGCCAGGGTCATGCGGCGCTGATCCACCCGCAAGATGTCAAAACCGAGATTGATCAGGACGACCAGAATTTGACGACGCATAAGAATGGCATCATTGCGTAAGACTACTTCGTTTGCTTCAACGGACACATCCGGATGAATCCGGAGAAGTAAATGGCGGACGGAGTCCAGAGGACGATCAACTAAAATCGCCACATGTGGTTGAAACGTCAGGGCATCGCTCACTCGATTCTGATAAAGCATGCGACCATCTTTTAAGATTACAAGCGTTGTGCAAGCGCGGGTAACTTCAGGCAGCAAATGCGATGACATCAGAATCGTTTTTCCGGATAATCGCAACTCTTCAATGTAACTCAGCATTTCTTCCTGTCCGTCCGGGTCTAGCCCGCTGGAGGGTTCGTCCAATAGCAATAGATCAGGATCGCCGATCAGAGCCTGGGCAAGACCCAAACGCTGTCGCATACCCTTGGATAATGTTCTGATTTGTTTTCTGGCTGCAGGTAACAGATTCACCCGGGCCAGACTCTCCAGGACGACATTATCGCGCTGAGCGGCCGCAGAACTACTCAATCCGGCGGTCATTTCCAGATATTGGCTGACCACTAGGTTGCCGGGAAAGACAAGGCGCTCCGGCTTGTAACCAATAGAAGGCCATTTTCCTGTGGGGTGAATAGAGCGAATCTGGCCTTCTGTTGGCATAATAATGCCGGCTATGAGCTTGATGAGCGTCGTCTTCCCGGCGCCATTGGGACCCAACAAACCCAAAACTTCACCACTGGGAATCGTTAATGAAACATCTTTGAGCGCGGTCAGCGCATAATACTTTTTAGTGACCTTAATAAATTCAATCACACAGCATTTCGGTCTTGGGGTGTGTTTATAAACACCGGCAACGGCCGCCTCTGTTTCGAGTTTATCATAGCATTCTTGGGCGGCAATGACTCCCACAAGGTTTAATCCACGAAAATGAAGTTTCCCTTACCTCCATTCGACGAAGGTCGTCGGCTAGGATATACTTCCGGCTTTGTAAATAGCAATACGTACCTAGGGGTGTTAAATAAGGAATTGTTGAATCAAAATGAGCTTGCAACCTTGGGCTCCATACTTGAGCATAATTGTGATTATCCTGGCGATTGCCTTGACTACATTGGTCTTGATCCAAACCAAAGGATCAGACTTGGGTGGCTTTTTTGGTGGCGGGGGTGATGGTGGAACTTTTCGTACCCGAAGAGGAATCGAAGTCGTTTTACATCGCCTGACAATTGCCATTGCTGTCGCCTTCTTCACAACTACCTTCTTGGCTTTCATGGCCTGGGGGCAGGTATTTTAGGTCTAATACCAGAATTTAGATCCATTATTGTATAGTTGATGAAACCTGACATACGCTGGCAGGTGTTATTAGTGTTGGCCGCAGTCTCTCTGGTTTTGATGTTGTTATCATTCCAGGTTCAATCGGCCGCGTTGTGTACCACTACCATTCCTTCCAGTGGGGGAACCTATATTGAAGGGATGGTGGGAAGTCCGCTGGTCCTCAACCCCTTATTAAGCGACACCTATCCGATTGATCGTGAACTAACAAACCTGATATTTGATGGTCTGGTAAGGTTTGACGAAACAGGCCAAATCCAGCCGGCACTAGCCGAAGAATGGTCGATTAGCGATGATGGGCTTGTTATAAGCTTCAAGCTTCGTGATGACCTTGTTTGGCATGATGGCGTTCCGGTGACGGTCGAGGATGTTGCCTTCACCTTCGGGCTGTTACAGGACCCGCAATTCCCCGGCCCCGCTGCTTTGGTCAATTTATGGCGCCCAATCACGATTCAAGTCGTTGACAGGGACCAAATCGAGTTCACGCTTCCTCAACCGTATGCTCCTTTCATGGCCGCGTTAACTCGGGGCATTTTGCCGAGCCACCTGCTGTCCAGTGTGGCCGCGGCTGAATTAGCTGCGTCCGCCTTTAACCTCGCACCGGTTGGGACAGGCCCGTTTCGTGTAGAAACAGGGCAAAGCTGGAATCGAACGGGGCGAATGCGACTGACACCAGATCCAAGCTACTGGCGTGAAGGGACACAATTGTCAGATATTGAAATTCGATTTTATCCGTCCGATGCAGAGTTGTTGGCGGCTTTCGAGGCTGGGCAGATTCATGGCGCGAATGGCATATCGCCGACGACGTTACCAGTTCTGACAGAAATGGAAGATACGCGCGTCTTTACTTCAGCCGTACCTCGTTACATGTCACTGCTCTTTAACATGACTGATTCCGGAGCGCCGGCGGTTCAGTCGATAGAAGCTCGTCAGGCTCTGGCTCTCGGCCTGGATCGTTCCCACCTGGTAGACAATGTGCTAAATGGCCAGGGCTTGATATTTGATGGTCCTTATCTACCAGAATCCTGGGCTTACCGTCCGGCAATCTTGACACCTTATGCCTATGATCCCCAGACTGCAGGTTCCATGCTTGATGGGCTTGGTTGGATACCTGATGCAGAGGGCATTAGACAATCAAGTGGTACGCCTCTATCTATACGTCTCCTCACGTCTGCTCAATCGGATCAACAGGCTATCGCAGATGCTATCGCCGCCATGTGGCGAGATATTGGGATAGACGTTCAGGTAATGGTCGAGTCCGACCTTGACGATTTTCGATCAGATTTGAGCGAACGTAATTTTGATCTGGCGCTTGTCGAAGTAGCAGCTCCTGATGATCCTGACTTATATGATTTCTGGAGCCAGGAAGCCATTGTTCGCGGCCAGAATTATGGTGGTTGGAACAACCGCCGGGCCAGTGAAGCGCTGGAAACTGCGCGGCAACTCTACTCCAAAGATGAAAGAGCAGTTTATTACGAAGCCTTTCTTCGGCAGTTTGCAAGCGATTTACCTGCATTAACCCTCTATCAGTCGGTCAATGTGATGGCATTGCATGATAGCGTTCAGCAGGTCGAGATTGGTAGGGTGTGGCAACCTCGTGATCGGTTCAAAACCTTCCCAATATGGTTTTTGAATTTCAGAGATGTAGTTGTCGCTTGCCCTTTGGAAACCTCCGATTGATTTCTCAGGTCATTAAGTACCTGTAAGCCCGGAGTGGCTCAATCAGTCCCAGGGAGTTTTTCTGGTATAATCAAAAGGGAAATCATTTAACAAGTATAAATAGCAGAGAAAAAAGCCAAGGAGAGAATATTGTGGGCACGATTGGATGGCCGGAATTGTTGATAGTATTGTTAGTTGTATTACTAATATTTGGGGTGGGGCGAATTGCTCGCGTTGGTGGCGAGCTAGGCAAGGGCGTTTCCGCATTTCGAGATGGCTTAAAAGATGGCCAAGAAAAAGCTGAAGGCGAGCCTACTGAAACAACCGAGTCGAAGAGCGAGTCTAACGTTTAGTAACGGCACCTATGGATAGTATATTCGGCATTGGATTGCCGGAGATCGTTCTGATCCTCATTATTGCCGGTATGGTCATGGGTCCGGAGCGAATTGTGCGCTCCGCACGTGCGCTCGGCCGCCTGACCGCGCAACTTCAGAATATTTCCCGATCGTTCCTCCGCCAATTGACTGCCGAACTAGACTCTGTTGACGAAGAGGGTCAGCTAAAAAGCACCGTCGATGAATTGAATCAATTGCGACGCCAGGTGGCTGATTTGCGAAAAGAGATGATGACGATCGCCACCGGCACTATGACCGAAAGTACGCGAGCCATCAAAGAGATCAAACAGGAAGCTGAAAACTCGATTCTTCCCCCGGAACTTCGCTCCTTAACCAAACACGAGCATAAACAAGAAGAGGAACCAGTCTTTCATCCGCCAACGTGGGAAGATGCCGAACTCAATCCCCCCCAGCCGTCCCCACCCTCTAAGAATGGCCAGGATAGCAAACCATCGTCAAATAGACTGCCAGGTAAATTACCTCGCCGCTTAGATATTCCGGAGGACCCCGAACTATAATGGCGGCCACGGAACGCGAAAAGAGCGATCCATCATCGATTGAGGAGATAGACGATGATGGTCCGGTATTGACCATTTTTGGTCATCTGAATGAGCTTCGCATTCACGTAACGCGTGCGTCGATGGGCATCGTAGTCACAACGCTGATTAGCTTTATTTTTGCCGAGCGTTTACTGTCTTTTCTGATACAACCTTACGCGGCCAGCCAGCCGAATGGTGGTTTTCTCCAGACGCTACGCCCCACGGAAGGCATTGAGACTTATTTTAGAGTTTCGCTTCTCTCCGGAATTATCTTGGCCATGCCCATTATCCTGTTCGAATTTTGGCGGTTCATCCAACCGGCTCTGCATCGCCACGAACGACGTTACATCTATATTTTTATACCCAGCGCTCTTTTTTTATTCCTTATCGGTATTGCATTTGCCTGGTTTGTCCTGGCGCCAGCGGCCATCTTTTTCCTGGCTAACTTTATGGAGGAGGTGTTTCGCTCGGAATGGACCAGCCAGGAATATATCAGTTTTGTTACCCGGCTCTTGCTGTGGATAGGCTTGGCCTTCCAGATGCCGATTATTATCTATTTTGTCGCGCGATTGGGTCTCATTACGGCCGCCACCTTACGCGGTCAATGGCGTATTGCCCTCGTGGTGATTGCTATTCTGGCGGCGGTCATTACGCCATCAGTCGATCCCGTCACGATGCTGCTGACGATGGCGCCGTTAACCGTCCTTTATTTTTTGAGCATTGGACTGGCAGTTATTGGCCAGCGTCAGTATCAGCGGGCGAGTCAAAACCTTTTGCTGGATTCCCCATAAATCAGGATCAAGTGCGCCGGATAAAATAGCGCGCGGCCAGGACTCCGGCGAACATTCCAAACAAGTGCCCTTGCCAGGATATGCCGTTACCTTGTGGCAGAAGGCCAAGTACAATTCCTCCATACAGGACAATCACCACAATAGCCACGGCAATGGCAATAAAGCTGCGTTCGTAGTACGCGGCAGCGACCAAAAAGCCGAAATAGCCAAAAATTAGCCCGCTGGCCCCAATGTGGACCGTTTGAGACGGACCAAGAAGCCAGATTCCTAGCCCGCTGATAACCACGATCAAGAGGGATACCGGCAGGAACTGATTTTTATACCTTGCCCTGATTAAGAGGCCAAGGACAATAAACGGCAAAGTGTTGGCCAGCAAATGGCCAAAATCCCCGTGAAGCAAGGGTGCCAGACCAATTCCAAGAAGGCCGCCGGGCTGACGAGGCAAGATCCCGTACAAGTCTAAAGAACCACGAAATACCAGCCAGTCAATTAGTTCGATCAGCCACATCAGAGCAATGAAAGCCAGTACCGGCAGGATGATTGATCGGGCTTCTTTTCTTGCTAGTGTGGGAGTTTGTTTTGAGAAATCCATTTTCCAGACAATACGTAATTGCTAACGATGGGTCGCATACAAGCACATCGCTTTCTCACCACCACTAATCCAGTCCCAGACACCAACCAATGAGCCGGCGCACAAAATCAGCCGTTGGATAACGATTGCTGTCGTGACGCCATCGGGGAACCTCGATCTGCCGGGCGTTGAGTAGCCTTGGAAACTCAGGTCCTTCGATTAGAAGTAAAGCCGACTCCTCTCCAGCCTCTGGAATACGATAGTGCACAATAAAACGTTTGTTGGCGCTTATGATGTGTAGGAATCGTCTGGGGTTGGTAACTTCGACAAACCCCTGCTCAGGGACTCTCGCAACGTTTTCGTTCTCGACATACCAAAAATATTGACGACCCTTGACCGAGACCTTTCGTTTTCCTTTACTACTTACTGCCAAGTAGATAACCTCAACTAATGAATCAAATGTTATACAAATAACTAGCAACTGTTCTTAGTAGCGACTTCAGTGCTGTCTCTGAAGAATGCGACTGAAGTCGCTATTAAGAACCACAAAATCTTAGGTCAATCCCATCGCTAGTCAATCCTTCCCATGTAGGGTTCCCAAAAATCGCGACTCATTTGTTCCGGATCAGATTTAATCTGAAATCGGGCAAAGTACGAACATACCCGCTTGATATCTCGTTTAAGTAATTGATACGCATGGGGATTCTGCCGTGCTTCCACGATTTGGGGGAAGTCGATAATTTTGATGTCCGAGTTCCAATACAGAATGTTGTAAGGTGAGAGATCGCCATGAACGAAGTGATTTTCCAACATCAACTGAATATTGTCGATGACAATGGGAAATAGATCCTCAGCCTCTGATTTATCTAAGGATACGTCATTCAAGGTTGGGGCTGGCAATTGTTCATCGCCGATATAGTCCATCAGAATGGCATTGCCGATGTGGCCGATAGGGCGGGAGACATCAGCGCCGACATCAAAGAGTTTTTGCTGGGCCGAAAACTCATTCCCAATCCACCACATAGTATCCAGGTGCTTGCCAAATCGCGTTTTCTGCGCCAGGGCTAATTTTTCCCGCCGGCCTTTAATTTGCTTGCCTTCCTCGTCTCGGAGCAGCCGGCCTGCTTTATAAATGGCATCATTCTTGAGCATTCGTAAAGAGCGAGGCCGGTATAATTTGGCGGCGATCAGCTCGAAACCGGATGCCGGATGGGCGATACAACAATACACATTGGCTTCTTTCCCGCCTTTCACCCGGCGAATCACATCGGTGATGATTTGATTCCTGTAAAAAGGGCCAAGCGAATCAATTATCCATTGACGTTCATAATGGAGCGGATCGAGTGCGGCCGCGTAGGATGGTACCCATTCGCTGATATCGTCGCTGAAGTCTGATAAATCGGCCTGATCTACAACCAGCTTCTTTTTGACTTCGTTCCTATGTTTGAATTTTCGATGGCGATTTGATTCCCATTTTGGGAGTGTGTTCTCTTCATAATCGCCATACTTTTCGTATGCTTCGTATTTATCCATCTCGAATCTATTCAATCGTTTGATGCGCTGTCTACCAGCAGTGGCTGGCATGATGAAGCCTGCATTCCAAAGTCAAGCGCTTTTGATACACACGGCAAAATAGCCGGCAGGCAAAAGATACCGCCAGGCGTGTCGCTGCAGCTTTCATCCGCAACGCTAATTTGATTGTAGTTCGATGAGGGAAAAGGTTAGCGTTTTAAGGCGGACGTGCCGGGACGACGCCGAATAAATATGGGCTCAAGTTCACAATTTTGTACTTGCATCGTCATGCACCTCCGTTTAGATATTCGGGTTTGAACCCGACGCGAACAAATCATATCATAAGGTTTATACAGACGTCAACTAAAATCTAGATGGTAGAAGTTTATTCGACGAAGATTTCCACCCTTTCGCCATCATCGTCATCAACAATATCCATGATCTTGCCTTGCTGCCCGCTGCGAATCGCATCCATGATCCCTTCGAGTTGCTCGCCTTCAATTTCTGGGGCAAAGCGAGCTCCCATCTTGATCCCAACATTGACTAGGCCCATTGGAATGTTGACATTAACTTTATTGCGGCCGGACTGAACATCGGTTACTCGAACCCTGAACCAGCGCGGGGCGCTTACACCTTTCATGGGTTCCATGTTTGGGCCTCGTTCTTCCTTGGCGCTCAGCGCTCTTAACAACTCCGCCCCTTCGGCTGCGCTGATTTTACCCTCTTCAATCATCTTCAATATTTGTATGCGTTCTTCTGATGTTGCCATTTTGACACCCCTTTCTTCAATTAACTAGGTCTAGCCGCATATGGGTTAGGATACGTTGCTTGTAAAAATTCGCCTCGATCAATAGTTCATTCACCACCTCATCGTCATGTGAATGATCGATTCTCACATTCCGGCGTGGCAGGTAAGTCAACCGGCGTAACAATTTGGCCAGAAGTGGTCTTTCGAGTTGGCCGTGCCAATTCGGATCAATTCGGAGCGAAAGAAGGTGGGCCCGACCCCACTCACCGGAAATGTTTCCCAATCCACTTAGGCGGCCATGGTTTTCTACCGTTGCCCAAGTTTCCATTTGACGACCGTTCATAAAATCGCTAAACCTTCGCCATATCGTTCGATGATATACCTCCGGATGTAACGGATCCGGCCAGTTCAGATCAGCTGGGACGCAGGCAGTGTCCAGTTGATAGGCCATACGCCACAATCTATCCGGCAAAGGCCTGATCTCCGGCAGCTTGCCAGTAATCTCTATATTATTTATTTGCCTGATCCGGCTTGGCGTTGCATACCAAGTAGTCATAGTTCCAACATTTTGATATTCAAGGGATCGGTACAATTCGATCGCTGCTGTATTATCCTTGACGACTTGCAATAAGATCGTTCGTCCGCCGCGTGAGCGTAGTGATTCGGCCACCGTTTGCATAAGCCGGCGAGCGATACCTTCTCGCCTGTGGTTGGGATCGACAGCCACATTGGCTACTAAAAAACGTCCCCATGCCTTCGTAGGCAAAATAGTTACATTGCCGACAATTCGACCGCCCGACTCCCACACAAAGCCGTTGGCCAAGCGTGCTGCGGCCGGGTTAAATCGATACAGAAAATCAGGCATTGCCCCATGGTTTGCATCCTGCAACCATCGTCTATCATCTGAATCCAAAGTTTCGCCGAACACTTTCCTCAAGAGCTCAACTATCTGAGGCAGGTCACGCGTTAAGTCTGTGGGACGAACCCCTTCGACATCGGATCGATTTGCTGGAATTGTGACGTCCACTTTATTATCCTGATTGCCCACCTTTGCTGAAAAAGACAGAACCAGTCCGGTTGAACTTTCAGCAGCAATTTGCTGCCGGGGTTCAGTCGCGAATGGTATTGTAATCCGCGAGGCAATCAGAGCCAAAAGGAAACGTCTTAGTCTCCCAACACCTCCAGTAACATAGCCGCTTCTTCGGGTGTTATGTTGCCGCTCTCGACCATTCTCAGGATTTTCATCTGCTCCTCGATGGAAGCTTGCTTGCGTGGCGTGGTCTGGGTAGCCGATCCGAAATTCATACCGACCGAGCGGCTACTTGATTCAGCTCGCTTAGCCTTCTCGGCGGCCTTTTCAGCTTTGCGAGTCAGCTTTTTTTCAATTTCCCGGCTAAATTCCGGACCGAATTTAGATTCTAACTCTTTGGACAGCCGGGCCATATGCTGTTCCATCTCGGCCTCGATTTGTTTACCGATATCGCCAAAATCTACTGTCATGTCAAATTCCGATTCGTCGGCATTGGATGTTTCCCACTTATCAGCCATTCAATTACTCTCCTACATTTTGAGTTAATCCAGGTATATCTGGACCTGTTCATTGTCCTCGTCATCCTGGACTTCAACGAGAAGTCCGTGCTCGCCCTGTTTAATCATTGAAAGTAATTCATCGATATTTACTTCACCCATATCGGCGTTAAACCGCTGGGCGACACGCAAACCGAAGGTAACCATGCCAATTGGTAGATTCACACTGACTTTATTACGTCCGGTACTCATATCCCGAATACGGATCTTCAGCCAATGAGGTTTGTAGCCGTTGCCTCGCGGCTTCATTTCCATTTCTTGTGAAACCAGTTCTTTTTCTTTTGCTGGTTTTTCAACATTTTCAATCTTGATGGCGTCATCAAGCGCGGCTTGTTCATCCGCTTTTATCTCATCCACTTCTTTCGTGTTGAAAAAATCTTCCGATTTCTCGCCGGAGGGTACACTTTCTTTGCCTGATGTCCGCGAGTCTGATCCTTCCAATAACGCCAATGCCTCTGTAGCAGTTATCTTGCCTGCTGAGAGCATGTCCAGGATCTCAACCCTATCTTGTGTTGCCATTTTTGACTGACTCCTTCATGATTTAAATGCTATAGATCGAAAACTGTGTGAATCCGGCTAGCTTTACACAAAGGATTTACCCGGATTCTCCGCGTAATATTTGCAACGCTTCTTCGGCCGTCAAATTGCCGGCTTGCAATTCTGCCAGCACATCTCGTCGTACA
>JAWOHK010000309.1:0-4517 GCA_046485205.1 Chloroflexota bacterium
GCCCTGGCAGGAATCTTTTCCACCGGCCGGTATTCCGGCGCACACCATATTTTGGGTAATTCCACTGTAAGCAATGCTACAGTCTAAGTTGGTGATGATGGGAACTTCCACTTCGTGCAGTCGATCGGGAAAGTCGTTGCCGCCGGGATTGGGCTGAGCGGCCCGGTTGCCCCAGCCGGTAACCGTCGCGATTGTCCCGTTCATGTCCCCGATATTGACCGGCACCATTTCGACAGCCGTAATGGGCAATGTTGTTCCATTGACAAGCCGGTTGGGGATGGGCGTGCTGACTTTGATTAAGGCGATGTCGTTATCAAATGTATTGGTGTTCCAACCGGGATGAATGACAATCGTGCTTACACCAACCCTCACGTAATTGGGATCGGCGTTGCGCAGATCGTGAATCCCGACTACGACATCAAGGTCAGAAGGAGTTTGTTCCTCGACACAGTGAGCGGCCGTCAGCACCCATTCCTCGTTTAAAAGGGATGCGCCACAAAACTGGTCAAAAAAGAGATCGCCCCCTTTCACGACCAGGGCGATTTGCCACGGCCATTCGCCCGGATCGGCCTCCTGGCCACCTACAATTCGCTGTTCTAGGTTGTCAGCCAGGGCGAGCCCGGTGAATAAGAATATAGCTACAAGCAATACCGCGACCCTAACCGGGAGGGTTCTAAATGTCCATCCGTTCATCGATTGCTCCTTTACCGCACGAATTTGGAAATGATACCGGCCACAGGATTGGGCTCGCGCTGGCGTACCTGATGACCCGTTTGGCTACCTCCCCGACCATGTAACTATCTTCCATTATAGAGCAGCACGCGCCAATGCGTCAATTCCAAGAGAAACCAAAAAAACCTCCCGCAGTCCGGTTGACTTGCGGGAGGCAATAAAGGGGAACAATTATCCGCGAACTCAAGCGCCCGGCGGTAACAAGACTCCGTCAATTACATGGATGACTCCATTGGTGGTGTTGATATCGGTCTGGGTGACCAGCACCGAACCGTTTAGCACAACCCCGGCATCCGTTACTTCGATGGAAATGGGGCTGCCCTGCAGGGTGTCGGCCGAAGAGAGCATGACCACATCGGCCGCCTCGGCCCGGTTGCCCAGCACGTGATAGAGCAGGATTTGAGTCAACTGACCTTGCGGGTCAGCCAACAAAGCTTCAACGGTACCCTCCGGTAAAGCAGCAAAAGCATCATTGGTCGGGGCAAAAACGGTGAAATCCCCTTCCCCGGCCAGTGTTTCGGCCAGTCCGGCTGCACCGAGGGCGGCCAGAAGCGTGCTGAATTCTTCATTTCCGGCAACCAC
This sequence comes from Chloroflexota bacterium, assembly GCA_046485205.1. Classification (GTDB taxonomy): domain Bacteria; phylum Chloroflexota; class Anaerolineae; order Promineifilales; family Promineifilaceae; genus Promineifilum. The sequence continues at coordinate 1,315 of JAWOHK010000309.1, forward strand.
ATCGGCGATGGTGCTCGAAGATGTAGCCGGCGGGATCAGCACGGCGTCAATGACATGGATAATACCGTTCGAGGCGGGAATGTCAGTGGCGACAACGGTGGCTGAATCATTCAGCCGGACTGCGCCGTCGACGACGGCAACCGCGACGGATTCACCATTCAACGTGTCGACGCCACTCAAATTCACAACATCTTCGGCACGAGCCACGCCGTCAACCACATGGTAGAGCAGGATTTGGGTCAAAAGCCCATCCGGCGCTTCCAGCAAAGCATCAAGGGTTCCTTCCGGCAGCGCGGCAAAGGCGTCATTGGTCGGGGCGAAAACGGTGAAGTTGCCCTCACCAGCCAGCGTATCCACCAGGCCGGCGGCCGACAAGGCAGCTACCAGGGTGCTGAAATTCTCATCACCGGCAGCGATTTCGGCGATGGAAGCCGTCGTCTCAGCCGGCGGCAACAGGACACTGTCAATAACGTGGATTACACCGTTTGAGGCTTCGATGTCGGTCGTAACTACCGTGGCTGAGTCGTTCAGCCGTACGGTGCCGTCGACCACCGCGATGGCGATCGGCGCGCCATTGAGCGTCATAACCTCATCTAACGTGACGACATCAGCCGCGCGGGCCACGCCGTCGACTACATGATAAAGTAGAATCTGGGTCAGGTCCCCTTGGGGGTCGGCCAGAAGCGCATCTACCGTTCCCGCAGGTAGCGCGGCAAAGGCATCATTGGTCGGGGCGAAGACGGTGAAGTTGCCCTCACCGGCCAGCGTATCCACCAGGCCAGCGGCCGACAAGGCGGCTACCAGGGTGCTGAAATCTTCGTTGCCGGCGGCGATCTCGGCAATCGAGGGCAGGTCTTCCTCCATGGCTTCGGGAGTAAGTACCTCGATTTGTTCTTCGGTCGGAACCGGGACAGCGGTGGGAGCCGGTGTAGCGGCGCCACCGCAGGCAGCCAGGATGGCCGTCAGCAATACAATTAAAGTAACAGGTAAAAACCTTTTCATTTTCTTCAATGCTCCTTGCGTTGAGTCTTAGTCTTGGAACACACAATTGTGTTCGCTGTTGATGACCATAAACCCTAATCAGGTATTTGTCTAGTTAATTCAGGGTTTCGTTCAGGATTGTCTAATAATTGTCCATATTTATTCCCGGTTTATTAACCATTCATACCCCCCTAACCCCCTGATTACACATTTTTTACGTTTGGAATGCAAAATATAGGTGTAAGCCTGAAATTTGTCGGGCGCCGATGCAATAATTCATTGGAGGTATGATGAAACAACGTTTATCTATAATCCTGATGGCCACAGTGCTGTTCTCGCTGCTGCTGACCGGGTGTGGGGCATTAGAAACCGCTGGAAATGCGCGTGACGTCGCTGTGCGGGTGGCGACGGCCTTGCCGGAAATGATCGAGGAAGTCGTGGCCGAACCGCAAACACAAGGTGTCGTTTCGGATGAACCGCCGGTTGAAATGACGGCCACTGTTGATGAGCTTGTCGACGCGTTCAGCCAATCCGTCGCCGAAGCAACGGCAATACAGGTGACCGGTGAGCAAGCCGGCGATCAGGTGGTAGAGCCGGTGGAGGTCGATCTTTCTTCACAGGAAAAGCAGTTTATCGATCTTTATAATCGGGTCAACCCGGGCGTCGTCAGCGTCTTTCTGACATCCGGCGGTGGGTCCGGGTTTGTCATTGATCCTGATGGCTTTATCGTCACCAATAACCATGTGATCGCCGAGGGTGGTCCGATCGCTATTATTTTCGCCGACGGAGAGACCAAGACGGCCGAGATCATTGGCACTGATTCTCAGGCGGACTTGGCTTTACTGAAGGTTGAAGCCGCCCCGGGCGAGCTAACGGTCCTGCCGCTGGGTGATTCGGATTCCCTGGAAATCGGCCAGTTCGTGGTCGCCATCGGTAGCCCCTTCGGTCTGAGTAACACCATGACCACCGGCATCGTCTCCGGCCTCAGCCGTTCGTTGCCGGCCGACCGCACCGTTCTGGGAACAAATTACCAGATCCCCAGCATTATCCAGACCGACGCAGCCATCAACCCCGGCAACTCCGGGGGCCCGCTTTTCACTCTGGCCGGCGAAGTGGTTGGTGTCAACACGGCCATCGAGTCGCCGGTACGCGCCAATAGCGGCGTGGGCTTTGCCGTGCCCTCCAATATCGTCAAGACCATTGTCGCCCAGTTACGCGAAGGCGGCACGGTAAAATACCCGTGGCTCGGCATCGCTGGTGGCACGCTATCGCCCGATATGGCTGAAGAGATGGGACTTGACCGGAGCACCCGTGGCGTTGTGATCAGCCAAGTGACCGTTGGCGGCCCGGCGGCCTCGGCCGGACTCCGCGGAGGCGATGAGACTACCGGTCTGGGTGGGGATATTGTCATTAGCGTCGACGGCCGTACCGTGACCCAGTTCGACGATCTGCTCGGCTACATCGTTCAGCAAACGACGGTCGGCCAGACCATTGAATTGACAGTTCTGCGAAATGGCGAGACTCAGCTGATTCTGGTGACCTTGGGCGAGCGCCCGGTCACGATACCCCAAGAATAAAGTTTCTTTGCCAGACCTGTCAGGTTTCGGAAAACCTGACAGGTCTCTTTGTCAAGGAAAACGGGAATAAAGGCACGATATTCGGGAATCAAAGTTTCTGTTGATGATATATCCTAATGACAGATGCCGGGAGGGCATTTGCCATACGGTCGGCGCAGGGTCTTCCAGATTCATAAAACCCTGCCCGGCCGTGGTAGATTTTTATCTTAGGCTGAATTGAGAGTACCAGACCTTAGACCACCACGACCATTAATCAGCCCGTCGATGTAACCGATTCGAATCCAGCGATGATATCCAGCAACTCGGCGGTAATACTCTGCTGGCGTTGCTGGTGAAACTGCGTATTCAGTTCCTCCAGGTGCTCTTCGATATTGCGCTCAGCCGCCTGCATAGTCATCAGTCGGCTGGCGTTTTCGCTCATTAGTGATTCGGCAAAGGCCCGATAGATCGACACAAACAAATATTGTCGTAAAAGCACCGCCAGCAGTTCAGCCCAATCCGAGGTGAATTGCGGCAGGCTTCGTGATGGCCATTCTTCATTGGCTAGCCGGCGAAAAGCGTCCCAATCCAACGGCAACAACCGGAACAGGTGGGACTCATAGCCCGCGCTGGAGAGTGGCCGGTTGTAAAATAGCAAGACTTGGC
>JAWOHK010000322.1:0-5343 GCA_046485205.1 Chloroflexota bacterium
GGTTACGAAATTTATCAAACGCTGATCAATACACCTGAATTGGGCTTGATCTGGCAAATAAAGCCAAGTCGCCTCTATGCCATGCTCGACCGCCTGGACCAAGCAGGGTGTCTCGAAACAACGCTCATCCACCAAGAAAACCGGCCACCGCGCAAGATTCTTCAACTTAGTCCAGCCGGATTGGCCGTTTATCGCACCTGGCTGGTTGAACCGGTGCCGTATCCGCGCGATATGCGTCTGATATTCATGCTCAAGCTTTATTTTGCCATCCAGGAGGACGATTATGTAGTTGACCACCTGCTGGATTGTCAAATCAAACAATGCGAAGAATGGTTGGCGGCTCAGAGGACGGCGATTACTCCATCTACTACCAAATCGGTGTCGCTTGGTCATTTGGTAAACGGATTTCGCGAAGGCCAGATTCATGCTATGAAAACCTGGCTTGAATCTTGCAAAGGAATTAAACGTGAGCAGTTTAAAGGCCAAATGTAGTTCATGTTTGTTACTTGTCCTGGTCTTAGTGGCCGGTTGTAACGGCTTTCGCGGGCAACCATCAGCCACGGGTGAAAGCTCCGAACCCTTAACCCTGATCGTGTTCGCCGCGGCCTCTTTGACAGATGCGTTTACCGAGATCAAGGAAAGCTTTGAAGATGCCAACGCGGGCGTCACGGTTGTCTTAAACTTTGCCGGGTCAAATCAGCTGGCAACCCAGATCAATGGCGGTGCACCTGCCGATTTGTTCGCCAGCGCCAACGAACGGCAGATGGGGGTAGCGGTTGAAGGCGGCCGGATCGATTCCGAGAGTCCCCAAACATTCGTCACCAATCGCCTGGTTGTGGCCTATCCGGCGGACAATCCGGGCCGGATATCGCAACTTCAGGACCTGGCCCGGCCCGGTACCTTGCTTGTGCTGGCCTCTGAGCAAGTTCCGGTGGGCCAGTATAGTCTGGAATTTCTGAAGAAAAGCGTACAAGATTCAGACTTCAGCCCTTCTTTTCAGGCAGAAGTCCTGGGAAACGTTGTCTCCTATGAAGAAAATGTTCGGGCCGTATTAAACAAAGTCACCTTAGGTGAGGCCGATGCGGGAATCGTCTACACCAGCGATCTGGCCGGACTGGAGGAATCAGAAATCGGTCGCCTTGAGATTCCCGACACGCTCAACAGCATTGCCGTCTACCCGATCGCGCCGCTTAATGATAGCGAAAACAGTGAGACGGCAAGAGCCTTCATTGACTTCGTGTTAAGCTCTGTCGGGCAAGAGATTCTGGCTCGCTATGGCTTTGGTCCGCCGGAATGAGATGGCTTTATGCGCCAGGAGCTAGCCGTAAATCGAGACGGCCCATCCCTACCCGCCGATTGCCGGGAATCTGGTGGGTTTTGGCCGCGCCACTTTTACTTTTCCTGCTGCTGCCATTGCTCGCGCTGGTTTCCTACAGTTCGCCGAGCGAAATTATCGCAGATTTAGGGCGGCCCGAGGTGCGCCAGGCTATCGTATTGAGTCTGCGCACGAGCAGCTGGGCGACTGTAGCCTCGGTCATTCTGGGCACGCCGGCAGCCTACTTGCTGGCCCGGCGACAATTTCCCGGCAAACTTCTGGTCGATAACCTCATCGATCTACCGATTGTCTTGCCGCCGGCCGTGTCCGGCATCGCTCTGCTGCTTGTCTTCGGTCGCCGGGGCTGGATCGGCAACTGGCTGGACGACTTCGGGGTGAGGATCACATTCACCGAAACGGCCGTTGTTATCGCCCAGACATTCATCGCCGTTTCCCTGTTTATCCGGGCCGCTTCCATCGGCTTCGCCGCAGTCGAACCCGAATTGGAGGATGCCGCGGCCATCGATGGGGCGAATCGATGGCAGGTCTTCTGGAAGATGACCCTGCCCCTTTCCCGTCAGGCCGTTCTGACCGGCGTCGCTCTAGCATGGGCAAGGGCCTTGGGTGAATTTGGGGCGACCATCATCTTCGCCGGCAATTTCCCCGGCCGGACTCAGACCATGCCGCTGGCGATTTATCTCGGTTTCGAGTTGGATTTAGGGGTGGCCGTCACGCTTTCAGTCATTCTGGTGGCTCTTTCGTTCCTGATATTGCTTTTCGTCAAGGCCTTGTTTCAGCGGGAAACAATTGAATAAATTGCAGGAATTTAGTAGAAATATGACCAGAACAAGCCGGGATCACGGCATTTCAATATTGCTGGTAACCCTATCTCAATAAATATTGAGAATGTCCTACTTCTCTCGTTAAGAGCGGTTTTTAATCCAATACTTTCTATGAACTAGATCATCCCTCAATCCATTACTTTGATTAAATTACCAACTTTTGAAATAATCGCTCTCGCAGCCTCCACGTATCGCCATAACGTACGTGGTTAATCCAGCCCTGAACGGAATCGTCTAACTCAGAAAATGTGATCCGGCCCTGCCGGAAGAGGTGGATGTTTTGTTCCAACCGGCGGGTGAAACCGATTACATTGCGCCGCTTGAGCTTGCGGTGGGTTGGATAAACAACGAAACTCAGCCAGGGAACTCCGCTAGTTGTTGCGAAAGGCCGCGCGCGCGTTGTTCTGATTGTTGTTCCACGAACCGCCGCGCACCATGCGCCGCGCCGGAACAGCGGCGAGAGGGTCAATTCAGCAAAAGAATGAACCCGTCTGGTGGACAGAAGCGCGTCCAGCAGCTCGAATTGAGCGTCGCGATAGCCGACCAAACCGTGATCATAGAGGTCTTGTCGAAAATCGATTAGATTGTTAAGCTGCTCTGTCGTAGATAGGTTTTTGTTCACAGCTAACCATTCTACGATGTGGGCGGTTTGTGTTCACCACAAGCCGCCTCGTTATTTTTGTCTAAAGTCGAGTTCCCCCTTTCAACAGGTTTATTGCACTGTGACAAAATTTTTGGTTCGTAGCAAGTTATTTATCGCCATCCAGAGGCAATGAATTGCCCACTACGAACGGGGAGACATTAAATTGCCTCATACGAACAAGTTTTGATTATTCGTGTTACAGTGTACTTATTCACCAATTCGCCAGATTTTTGAATCCTTGCGGGATTTCGAACGCAGGATCTCATTCAGGCACGACGGCGGCGGCCGAACAAATCATCGGCCAATCGCGCTTCGTCGAACTCGCCGCGGAGTCCGATGAAGACCAAACTCGTCTGCGGCCGGATGTTACCCCACGGTTCCTGGCGCGTTAACGACCAGCGACGGCCAACCAGTTGCACCAAATAACGACGGCTTAAGTCGTCGGCCAGGTAGACAAAGCCTTTGGCCCGCAACACGCTCTCCGGCAGTTGTTCGAGCATTGCCGCGAGACGCGCCTCGGCAATGGGTTCATCATTGGTGATGGACCATGTCCGGTAAACATCAGAATGAGTTTCCCCGGCATCATCATGGTCATGCGCATGATGATCCTGATCACTGGTGAGGGGTCCAGTTTCAGGCCGGGTGTCTGTCAGTTCGCCCAACAGGACGGCCGGTGGGACCTGCCCAAAGGTGGCTTCCACGATACGCACACCGGGCGCAGTCGCGCCCAGCCAGGCGCGCGCATCGGCCAGTTCTTCCGGGGTGACCAGATCAACTTTGTTTAGCACCAGCAGGTCGGCCCCGCGCAACTGGCGAATGACCGCCTCGCCGACGTACTTGTTGGCCGCCTTGTCGCGGATTTGCTCGGCGTCGGCCAGCACGATGACTCCGTCCAACTCGTAGCGCAAGATCGCGCCATACTGGCCGACCTTGACCGGATCGGAAACCCCGCTGGCCTCGACGATGATGTGGTCTATGCGGTCGGCGTGGTCGCGCAGGCGGGCCAGGGCTTGCATGAAGCCGTCGGCCAGGCTGCAGCAAATGCAGCCGCTGGCCAACTGCATCGTCTCGCCGTCGTGGCTGGTGATGAGATCGGCGTCGATGTTGATGTCGCCGAAGTCGTTGACCAGGATGGCCAGGCGCAGGCCCAGGCTGTCGCGGAGCAAGCTATTGAGTAGCGTCGTCTTGCCCGCGCCGAGATAACCGCCGATGACGGTGTAGGGGATGGGTCTCAGGTTCATTGGATGAATGAACGGCGGCCGACCAACAGAACCGGTCGGCCGCCGTTGCGAGCCGGGGTCATGCCTGTGACGGGTAGACCGTCACGCCTTCCTTGATCGTCTCTACGACCTTGATGTTCAGGATGTCGTCCTCCGGTATCGTCAGCGGGTTGGCGTCGAGAATGACCAGGTCGGCCAACTTGCCCGCTTCCAGCGTCCCCTTCCGGTCTTCCTCGCGGAGTTGCCAGGCAGCGTTGATCGTCAACGCCTTGAGTCCGTTCCAACGATCGACCCGCTCCTCCGGACCGAGCACTCGGCCGTCGCGCATCTTCCGCGTGAGCGACGACCACAACGGCAGGAACTGGTCGATCGGCGTGACCGAGAAGTCCGTGTGGTTCGAGAAGATAAGGCCGACTCGCAGCGCTGAGGTCATGGGGCTAATGAAGCTGGCCCGCTTCTCGCCCAGGTTATCCAGGTGGGTGTCGCCCCAGAAAAAGCAGTGGCTGGTGAAGAAGCTGGGCGAGAAACCGAGTTCGACATAATCGTCTATCTGGTCCGGCCGCATCACCTGCGAGTGGATGATGACCGTCCGCCGGTCGTCCTCCGCCTTCACGCCGGCCAACCGGGCACCGTCGATGATCATATCAATGGCCGCATCACCGTTGGCGTGGCAGAACACCTGGATGCCCTCCCCGTAGATGGTAGCCAGCGCTTTGTTCACCTGCTCGGGCGGGAAGAGTGGCTGCCCGCGCCAATTCTCCTCTCCACCAGGACCAGGCGTCAGCAATGACTCGCTCCAGAACGCGGTCTTGGCCTGTGGCGACCCGTCCATCGCGAACTTGATGCCCTGCAGTTTGAGACGATTACGCCGCCGGATACCTGGCATGGCGTCCAAAAATCGGGGTCGAAGAAGGTATCACGCGCCTTTACCACTGGGTTGAGGAAAACCGCGCCTTGTTTACTTGATGCTGGTTACTGGTTGCTTGTTACTCTTTACTCGTTCCTGATTACTCGTTACTCTTTATGGAGTCACCCATGCGCGTTCTCATCGTCTTGACCTACTACCGCCCGCACACCAGCGGCTTGACCATCTACGCCGAGCGGCTGGCGAAGGGATTGGTCCGGCAAGGGCACGAAGTCACGATTCTCACTTCGCGCTACAGCCGTCACCTGCCGCGCGAGGAAACCGTCGATGGCGTGCACATCGTGCGCGCGCCGGTGCTCTTCCGCATCAGCAAGGGCGTGATCATGCCCACGTTCGGTTTTCTGGCGTGGAAGCTGGTCAAGCAAGCCGATGTCATCAGCCTGCATCTGCCCCAATTC
>JAWOHK010000334.1:0-8767 GCA_046485205.1 Chloroflexota bacterium
CATTTCCCCCTGTGGTATTGCAGGGGGCGAACTTTCGGGGGCCGGAAGTGTGATTTCGGGTTTAATCGCTTTCGTTTCCTCTGGCGGCGGCGAGGAAGGGGTTCGTGGAATTAGCAGGTATACCGCAAGGGCTGTCAGCGCAAGCGCCGTCAGGATCATGAACCATTTTATTCCGCGCATTTGCCCATCCTTATAGATGTTGTAGCCTATAGTATTGCGGAGACGGGGCGGCTGTTTGACCGGATTCGTCACGATGTTTTACCGATATCAGCCAGTTGTCCCGTCGCGGCGTGAGGCTATTGTGCCAATGTTTCCAGTTGACTGGTCAATAGTTCCGCCAGGTTGGGCCGTAATCCCTGGTGGACGCCTTTGATGAGCCCGTCCTTGCCGATCACAACGAACTTGGGAATGCCCTTGACCTCGTATAGGGCCCCTGTCTGCGCGGTCCTGTCGAGCAGCACGGGAATGTCAAGGCCTGCCTTTTCCAGGTAAGGCTGGATCTTTTCCGGGGCCTCGCGCTGGTTTACGCCGTAGAAAACGACACCCCGGTCCAGGAAGTTTTTGATGACTTCCGTGACAATCGGCAGCGCCCGGGTGCAATAACCGCAAGTGGTCGCCCAGAAGCCGAGCACGATAACCTTGTCGCCGAAATTGTCGGCAAGCTGCATCGTGCCCCCCCCGAGTTGTTCCAGGGAAAAGTCCGGGGCCGGGGCGCCTTCCACGATCATGGATACGGGCGGGGGCGGATCCGGGGCCCCTTGAAGCAATCCCTGTATCCGCCCCGTCAGGTGTTCGATCAAGGCGTTGGGCATTCCCTTGTACACGGCCTTGATAAGCCCGTCTTTGCCGATCAGCACCATCTTGGGGATGCCGGTGGCCTGGTACAGCGCGCCGATCTGGCCGTTTTTGTCCAGTAGTATCGGGTAGGGGGGGATTTTATCCTTTAAAAACATCTGTATCTGTTCCGGTGTTTCCCGCAGATTGATGCTATAAATGCCCACTTCCTGCCCCGCGAGGCTCTTGGCGAACTCATCCAGCACCGGCGACAGTTGTTGACACACGGTGCAGTGGGTGGCCCAGAATTCAAGCAGGATGACTTCCTTGCCGATGCGTTCTTTGAGACGGAAGGATCCGCCGCTCATCTGTTCCAGTGAAAAATCGATTTATAACTCAGTATTGAGATGAAATCGTTTAACAAGGCGGGATAGTGGCTAAACACCTTGGTTAACCGTCGAGCTTCGTCTGGCGTTCCCTGCATGGGGTCGATCGCGCCCTGGTTTCGCCGCTTGCCGCCTGGGATCGAGTCGCGCTCACCGGCTCACTATCATTCGGGTTTCATGATATTCCCGATCATCTGGACATGGTCAAACGGGTGGTAATTAAGAACTACAGTCACCGTCCCGTTACCCTCCGTTCCGAGGTGACCTATCGCAACGCCAATGACGATACCGTCGTCGTTCGATTGAATGCACCGTCATGGTTCTCAGTCCCGGCTCGCGGCAGTGTGACGGTCCCCGTCTATATGTTCGTGCGCCCGTTTCCCAAGCGCCTGCTCCATGATTGGGTGATGAACAGCGGCAGCCAGGGGGCCAACCCGGCCACACTGACGCTGAATGAGTACGACGGCTACATCACCTTCCGCGGTGTCGGCACTGCTTACGAGGATGTCGCTATCCACATGCCATGGCATGTGCTGCCGCGCGGGGCGGGCGATGTCTTTACCAGCGTCAACCTCAACGGCCGGCAATTCGCCCGGAACCTGGGTCGTTCGGATACCTTTATCGACACCTACTCCCTGCTGGGCACTAGCGAGCAGCAGCCGGCTCCTTTGCCGGGTATGGCCGAAGCGCCGGCGGACCTCCGCTACTTTGGCGTCCAGACATATCCCGTTCCGGCCGGCTTTTGCAGCGCTGATGAGTCCTTTGTCATGAGCTTTGCCGTCAATAGCTGGGACCGACAAACGCTGGTAAACCAGATTGAGTATGATCTCTACCTGGACACGAACGAAGATGGCAACCCCGATTACGTGGTTTTCAATTTCGACCTGTCGCTAAGCGGGCAGTTATCAGACGGCCGCAATGTAACTTGGGTGCTTGATCTGAATACTTCGGAGGCCGAAGCTTTCTTCTTCACCTATCACCCGACCAACAGTGCCAACACGGTCCTGACCATCTGTGCCGAACAAATCGGCATGAACGCCGAGGACTTCTTCGTCACCTCGATGAAGGCCGATCTCTACGCTTTTGACTGGTATAACCGCAACATTGCGGTCGATTCCATCGAAGGGATGAACATCGTGCCGCTGGGCGAGCGCTATTTGACGGTCTTTGGCAATGATGATGTGGTTTATACCGAATTGCCGAGTCGTTCGCCGGCGCTGCGCTTCGACGTGCTGGATTTTGGCGCTCAGTTGAACGCGACGGAGACCGGCTTGTTGTGGCTCTATGGCCCCGGAGCGCCGGAGCACAACGAGGCAAAAGTCTGGATCTTTCAACAGTAGCGGATATGCATTAGGATGAAACCCAGTGGCACTCTTTCAAAGCAATCGAGTATCACCCGATTGCCCTCATACGAGGTAAGAATGCAAGTCGTCGCGTTGTCTATTCAGTAGAGTCGACAAGCACAAACGCTTCATACTCTCCTCCTCCTAAGCAAAACGTCGCGCCCCGAATGAGGCGCGACGTTTTTGTTTCTTACACGCGGTTGATACGCGCATCCAATTATACTTCGCGATGGTCGTGGCCGCTCTCCGGCTGGCCTGTGAGCAAATCGAGCGCGTGCGGCAGCACAGGCAACAAAACATCGAGATTCTCGCGGATTGCTTTGGGATTGCCGGGCAAGTTGATGATCAGCGACCGGCCGCGCGTGCCGGCCACAGCGCGTGAAAGCATCGCGTGCTGGGTCACCTGCAGACTGGCCATCCGCAGCGCCTCGGCGATTCCCGGCGCCTCGCGATCAATGACCCGGCGGGTGGCTTCCGGCGTGATGTCGCGCGGGGCCAATCCCGTGCCGCCGCTGGTCAGGATGAGGTCTAGCCCGGCCTCACACCATTCCACCAATGTTGTCACAATGGTCTCCAGTTCGTCGGGAACGATGGCCTGGTGGCTGACCTGCCACGAGGTGCGTTCCGCCAAAATTTTGACAGCCAGCGGGCCACTGCGATCCTCGTATTCACCAGCTGACCCGCGGTCGCTGATGGTCAGAATGCCGACCTGTCTCATTCGCGTGTTGTCTCTCCGACTCGCGCCTGCCACCTTTCATTCAAACCACTATCCGTAACCCCGTAATAGACGTGGATCTGACCGTTTTTGTCACGAGAGACCAAATCATAAAGGGTGAGGTTGCCTTTCTGGCGCTGATTCAGGATGGCCATGTTATCTTGCCATTGAATGTTTGCCGGGTCGATCGGATCGGTCTCAGCCTGGGTAATGGCGTAGTGCCACAAGCGGCGGGCTGAGGAGCGAGTGACGTTGTTGATCAGATTGCCATTGCGTAGATCGCGCAGCGTGTGATAGATCGTTCCATCCCGTTCCTGGCTATCGACCAGTTCCACGCCGGTGCGCGGGGGCTCGACACCATTACGGCCGTTCGTTCCCGGCCGCGTGGTTGATCGGGCCGGCTCGGGACGGGGTGTCGGTGCCGGTGGTTGTAGTTGGGCGGAGTCGGTTGAGGGCGTGGCCGGGGCCACTGGCCGCTGGCCCAAACTGCGTTCGACCAGGTTGACGATCTCATCGCGCACGGCCAAATTCGTCTCGACCTCGTCGCGCACGTAAAAGAGGTTGTTGTCGATGGCGTAGGGAATTTCCGGCCCTGATTGGACGGTAATGCGAACAACAACTGTGCCCTGGGTGGGAAGACTATCAATTTGAACTTGAGGGATAGGACTGAAGCGCTTGGCGATCGTGGCCTTTAAGGATTCGAGCGCTTTCAGCGGCTCGCGAACACCTTCCGGCTTGTTCTTGGGGTCGGCCGACAGGCCGACGTAGATCGTGCCGCCGTTGGTATTGGCCATGGCACAGATATCGCGCAAAATATTATCTAAATAGCCACCGCGCTGTGTCATGCTTTGGTGAAACGCTTGCACCAGCGACTCGCCTTCTTCTCGAGCCAGCTGCACAAAATCGACGGCTTTGGCCGTGCCACGATAGGGCCGGGTCAGTGAATGGTCGTTACTTTTGAGTACCTGAGCCAGAGCGGCGAATGAGACTTCTTCCAGCAAGATTTCCGTTACCCGGTCACCAACGCCTAGATAGGGCGAGGTCGACGATTCACGCACGAGACGGTGAGCATCAGACCCCTGGATAACGCGCATGGGTCGCGGATACTCAGGTTTGGAGCCGTCGAAAAAGCGACGCGTAGTGTGCGTGCCGCGCTTCTCCAGATCGGTCACCTCGAGCGCGTGAAGGTGAGGGTCCTGGGTATAGGCGATGCGCGTTTGGCCACCGAAGTCGAGGCCGCGTAACATGACCCCGTTGCCGGAGTTGGCGTGCGCTGCGATGACTATCCCGCCCGCTTCATCGATGACGCGGTAAGCGGTGAGGACATCGGCAGTTGCCCCGACAGTCGAACTGCCTACCTGCAACAAGGATGGCGGTACGTGCAATGTCAACAGCAGGTGCTCCAGATAGCTCACCGGCGTCTCCGGCGGGAAAATGCCCAAAATATGAAAACCGAAGGTAGCGGTAAATTCGAAGCCGGGAAGGACGAGGATTTTATCGAGCACGCGTCGATACTCGTCCAGTTGGCGCTGTTCGGCGAGATCGATACGACCCCGTTGCTCCAACCATAATAATTGTTCGACCTCTTTCTGCATCGCCGCGTAGCCGGCCACGGTGTTGTGGTCGGTTATGGCGACAATATCAAGCCCGCGCGCCGCCGCCTGGCGCAAAATATCCAGATAACCGACATAGGGCTCTTGATAATCGTTTGAGCCGGGGGTATGCAGGTGGAGGTCCATTCGCCGCCACTGGGGCGACAAACGAGTGGGTTTTCGGCCGCTCGACCGCCTGGTCGATGCAGCTCTTTGGGACCCGCCGGTTCGGGCCGATCCTTGATCATTTTTCATGCCAAATGCTCCTGTCTATTTAAGATTTATCTCCCAGGGCAGCAATGGAACGAATCAGACCAATAGCGGTAATACCAACCTTGAGGGCATCGCCGGTGGTGATCGCCGGCGGGCCGCCGCGTGTCTCGCGAGATGTGCGTACCAGTAGCCACGACGTCATCAGGCCTAATATGGCCCCAATCACGCCGCCTACTACAATGACACGCGTTTGCCAGTTCGCATTTTCCTGTATTACGTTCAATTTCCTGTTATTTAGACTCATGGGTCTCACTCCGCGTAAAGTTTTTTCTGATCCCGCGCTCTATTCCCTTGATAAAATCGGCCGACGAATGGGCCTTGATCAGCGGCCGTTTCAGAACCTCGCTACCCCGTTCGGCGCTTACATAGGTCTGATCCAGCAGGCTTTCCAATCGCCATAGCAAAACCTGAAGGCGGCTGCGATAGGCCATTGGGCCAAACTCCGGATATAGCTTGCGTTGCTGCCGCCTGTTGAGACGGTAAGCCAGCCAGGCCAGAGGCAGGACGGTCATCAGGATGATTAGCGGGATCGACATCAGGATCACAACCAGAGCGGACAAGCCCGCGATGAAAGAGCGGGTTGCCGGGGTATTGACGCCGAATGCCAGACCAATAACCAGAACCAATAGTGCCAAGCCGATGATGGCCGCGATGATAGCCGGCAAATAAACATTACGGCGCAAATGACGGCGCTGAGCCTCATCGCGAGCCAGTTGTTCGGCCGTCGGCTGGTAGCTCGTTCTGGCCGGAGGGACAGAATAGATCGATTGATAAGTTATCAGATGCCCCTCAGGTGGTTCGACGGTTGTCCACGAACCAGCCGGCGGGGGGGTCGCTGGATATGAATCAGGTTCCGGTATGGGGTGTGTGTTTGCTGCACTCATGGTGAGATAATTAACGTTCAAAGTATAACATATTTCCAGGATATTTGCTTGCATCGAAGGGGAGTTCACAGGCTAAGACCAAATTGAAACCTGTATTTTGCGCACCCACATCGCCAGGTGTCGTTTGTTAGACAGCCTATCATTTGGTATAATTCTGCATGCTGTCGGGGCATGGCGCAGCTTGGTAGCGCGCTTCAATGGGGTTGAAGAGGTCGTGGGTTCGAGTCCCGCTGCCCCGACCATCCGAAGACGCTGCGCATGTGGGCGCAGCGTTTTTGTTTCGTCGTGGTACGTTGATCGACGCCTATGAGTAATAAAGTCCTTCGCATTCGCCGCATTGTCATCGCAACTTTATACATCTTGGGGTTAGTATTAATCGGCAGTGCGTTCGCGGCCGAATTCACCAGCCTCGGCCCCACTCCGGGTTTTGGCGTTTTGCAGACCTTTTTCTTTCTAGCCGGTGTCACAGCCCTGATGATGGGCGGATATCTTCATCTCGCCGAGCGGCGCACGCCTGACGCTCCTCGCTCGCTCCAGGCCGACATCGGCATCCGCTTATCAGCCACCGGGCTCGTCCTGGCTTATGTCGGCGGTTTTGCGGATTCAATTAGCATCGGGACCCACATACAACCAGCATTTGAGCGGCCGTTTCTCGGACCGCTACAATGGGGTGGAATCATTCTGGGATTAATAATGATCCTCGGTGGAATGGTCCTGTATGCCACCGCTCGCGGCCAGCGATCAATCTCATCCATGGACTTCCTGCTCAACGGCAGGAAGCAATAATCTGGGGTTGGGAATGCGCCTATTGAAACCCGCTTAAATCAAAGGATTGGTTGAGAACGGTGAAAACAGCCGAATCGGCTCCAATGGGGCGTTGATAGGTCACGGCAAACTGCAACGTTTGGTTCGGGGGAACCGTCCAGGGGAAGGTTGGATTGGTGGCTAACAGGATGTAGGCCGAACCACCCGGCGTCAACAGGGTGATGTCCTCGGCTGTGACCACCAATGGCTGCACACCGACGTTTGTGATCTGGCCGACAATGACCAGATTGTTCAGATCGGCCGTAATGCTGGCACTTTGCAATGATACGACCGCACTCTGGCCCACATCACCCCCGGCCGTAAATGGGAAGATGGCCTGAATTTGGGCCCCGTCCGGCGCGGTCACAGTCCAGGTTAGATTCGGGCTGACTAATCCCGCCGGAATCTGATAGCCGGCCGTAGCATTCAGCACTTGGCCCGCGTTGACGAAGCCGCTCAGGGGTGGGTGGTTACCCAGTTGGCTGGCGATCGGGTTGAGGGCGTACTGGTTGCCCAACTCATCCGATAACACGAACTGGTAATTGCTGGTGTCGATGGCTGTCAGCCCGACATTCTGCAACCTGAAATCGACGAGGAAGATGCCGAATCCCGGCGGCACCTCCGGGCGTCCGGTTAGAAACGAGGTTGCCTCCGGTGTGATTTGCACGTCGCCCAATTGGGCCGTCTCGCCCATCTGGATGACATTTCCCGATGACTCACTGCCGGCGGCGGCTACTTCGTAGCGGCCACGGGCCACCAAGCGGTCACTGCCTTCGCCACCCAGCAAGACTAGGGTGATGCCGGGCGTTTGTTGATTAAAGATGCTGCGATCGGTGTTTGGAACCTGGGCCTGGCTGTCAAAGGTGAAGGTGTGGGTTGTGCCCTGGCGCGTATTCACTGTTATTTGATCGCCGGGAGCGAGAGACTCGATCAGAGACTCGTTGGCCGGGGTATCGGGCAAGCCGAAAACGTAGTTGATAATGGTTCCGTTGACCCATGCCGTCGCATTGGGGTCGTCAATGTCCGGATTCCACAAGCCGTCGGCGCCGATATTCTGCGGCTCGACGGATCGCTGCTGGTCACGGAGACTCAAGACAGCCGGGATATCCAGGGTGACGGAGTATGTGCCGGAGTCGCTGACGCCAACGATTAACGGCTGTGTTTCACCCACCACCTCGGCGACCTGGGGGAAGGGCGTCGGCTCGCCGGTTGTAGTGGTGACGGCGTCGTCGCGGTCAAGGTAATCGCGCAAGAGGAAGAAGCCCATCCCGCAGGCGGCCAGGAGCGCCACGATCGCCACAATAGCCAGGGCCAGGAGCGCGGGATTCGCAGTGATTCTCTGTACGGGGGACGGGCTTTGCGGGTCGGCTGACATGGTGTTAATTAGACGATCGGAGTCCTACAGCGGTTCCCCAACCTAGGGGATTCCAATGGGCAGGGGAAGTGGAGCTATACGCACGGAAATATTCGATTCCCCGGGTCCGACGATTTGCCTGTAGTTTAATAGTGGAACCTCGACCCGCACAGCGCCAGTGGTGGGGATAGACTCGAAGCGGACGGTGCCGGCCTGGTTCGTATAGCCAAAGGCAATCAAGCGGCCGTTCGTGTTATCGAACAGCGCGACTGCCACGTCTATAATCCCCTCATTCTCCTCAGGCGTGAAATTGAAATTGCTGTCATAGAAAACTGTGACATTGACCGTCGCCGTCGTTTGTACGCCCACGGGCGGCGTAGCCGTTGGCAATGGTTGGATAGTCACCTCTGGTATCACAATCGGCGAAGGCGTCAAAAAGGTTAAAGGGTCGAAGGTGGTAGGTGAAGGAAATGGAGTAATAGTTGGCTGCGCCGGCACGACGCCCCCGGTCCCCGGCGGAGGCGCAACGAAGGCGAGCGTGGGTGTGGCCGTTGGTGCGAAGGTTGAGACGCAGGCCAACGTATAGGTAAATTGGGCTGCCTGGGCCAGTGGGACCGGATTGACCGGTCCGACCAGCACGTT
>JAWOHK010000397.1:0-6081 GCA_046485205.1 Chloroflexota bacterium
GGAGTCTCCTCCATTTTCTCACCCCGTGTTACTTGCACATCGGGTTTATTAAACAAATACTGCCCCGATCCTCACCAATAGAATGGCTGAAAATCGGGGCAATCTATTAAATTTGTAGAGGGTATTTTCCTTTAGCAGATCAAGTGGAAGCATTACGTACCAGAAGGACTAACTCCTCCCATTCTTCAGCCGAAAGATGCAGGGTCAGTCCGCCCAGTTCAACATGGTAGAGATAGGCTCCCTCTTCTTCAATGTTTCGCCAGACTGCAAACAACTCAGTCTCGGCCAGGACATCGGGTTCAAGTTCTTGATTTTGGTTCATGGTTCTCCTAAAAAATCGTGATTGAAAAAAATCCGGTTTTGTCTAGTTGTCCCGGATTGTTCAGTAGCTTGCTTTCTAGCGTAGGGCGTAAAGAACACCGGATTCGGTTCCTACGAATATAGTGCCGTCGGCAACGGCCGGAGATGAAACACCGGATTCCGCGCGAAACTGCCATTTCATTATCCCGGTGCGTATGTCGACAGCATACAGATTTTTGTCGGCACTACCCACATATACCAGATCGCCGGCGCCCGCGACGGCCGAGAAAATCGCATCGCCGGTGGGAAAGGTCCACACCAACTCCCCTGTTTCGGCACGCACACCATATAAATTCCCGCTCAGTTCGCCCCATATGAGAAAGCCATCGATGGCTGTCGGTCCGGCAAAGACCTCCGATGGAGTTTGATAGCGCCAAATGAGTTCATGCGTTTCCAGATCGACGGTATGCAAGATGCCTTTCAAATCCATATTGGAGGTCATATAATAGACGCGTCCGTCTGCTACCACCACATCGCCTGCCGGCTGAAAAACATCGCGCGTCCCTGCTGCGGGATTGTAAGTCCACAATTCGCTGCCCGTTTCTGCGTCCAGCACATACAAAACGCCATCCGAGATCGGTATGAATATCGCACCATCGGCAACAGCCGGGGAGAATGCTATCGTGGTGCCTGCTTTTTCAAATCGCCACACTTCACGGCCGGAACGGACGTCAATAGCCACGACAACGCCATCCAAGCTGGCAAAGTACCCCAATTGATCGACCACTGCCGGGGAGGCGACGAATCCCCCGCCAATCGTTAGTTGCCATTGTTCAGCACCAGATTGGCCGTCGAGACCGTAGGCGTTGCCGTCCATGCCTCCAACCAGAACGATCCCATCGGCGATTGCCGGGGTTGCAAGAATGGGTTCGGTGGTCGCGAAGCGCCACTGTTCCTGCCCGGTATCTTGGTTGATGGCGTAAACCTGTCCATCATAACTGGCGATATAGACGGTTTCACCGGATATGGCTGGTGCAGCAAAGATCCAATCACCGGTTTGGAATTGCCATTGAATGTCATTAAATATTTCCAGACCCTGGGTATCATACACACCCGTACGTGCCGGATTGGCCCGATGCATGGCGGCTGGTTCCACTTGCGAAGCTTCCCGGTTGCAACCGGTTGATATCAAGCTGATGAGCAAAAACAATACACCCCAGCAGAAACCGTGACGGATTGCCGGGCGTTCGAACCACCCCCGGCGGAAATCTGTATCGTATTCCATTGCCGTTTTCTGTTAGTCTGCCAGAAAATTGCGCAGAACGGTGTGTAGAATACCCCCGTTGCGATAGTAATCAACTTCGACCGGCGTATCAATGCGGCAAATAGTGTCGAACGTCGTTAGCCGACCGTTGGCATGCTCAGCTCTCACGGTGATTGTCTGCAAGGGTTTCAGTGAATCATCCAGGTTGATAGTCGAGAAAGTTTCCGTGCCGTCCAGAACCAAAGTTTCCGGGCTGTCGCCTGGTCTAAATTGCAACGGCAAGATACCCATACCAACAAGATTGCTGCGATGGATCCGCTCAAAACTTTCAGCAATCGCCATCCGAACGCCAAGCAATAGCGGTCCTTTCGCGGCCCAGTCGCGCGAACTTCCAGTTCCGTACTCGAGTCCGGCGATGACAACCAGGGGGATGCCGGCATCCTGATACTGTAGGGAGGCTTCAAAGATCGTCATCACTTCTCCCGTCGGCAAGTAGGTTGTGAAACCACCCTCCGTACCGGGGGCCATAAGATTGCGAAAGCGGATATTGGCGAAGGTGCCACGGGTCATCACCCGGTCGTTTCCGCGACGCGACCCATAGGAGTTGAAATCGCGCGGTTCAACATCTCTTTCCATCAGATACTGCGCGGCCGGGCTGGTGCGGGAGATGGCACCGGCAGGGGAGATGTGGTCTGTTGTGATCGAATCACCAACCATGACCAAGACGCGCGCGCCGGTGATATTGTCGATGGGTTGTACCTCGCGTGTCAGCCCGGTGAAGAACGGTGGTTCCTGGATATAAGTCGACGATACATCCCAATGGTATAAATTTCCGCCGCCGGTGGGGATTTCATTCCACATTTCATTCCCGCTGAACACATTTTCATATTGCTCATTGAACATTTCCGGTGTCAGCGATGTCGCTATTTTCTGGCTGATCTCCTTGTTACTCGGCCAGATGTCTTTCAGATAGACGGGTTGGCCGTTGCGGTTGTGGCCGAGCGGTTCATTCACCATGTCGATATCGGCCCGACCGGCTAGCGCATAAGCTACGACCAACGGCGGTGAAGCCAGAAAATTGCTACGTGTCTCGGGATGCACCCGACCTTCGAAATTCCGGTTGCCACTTAAAACGGATGAGACAACCAGATCGCCTTCGTGGATGGCCTGTGTAACTGGTTCTGGTAGCGGTCCGGAGTTGCCGATACAGGTGGTACAACCAAAGCCGACAATATGAAATCCCAGGTTTTCCAGATAGGGCAACAACTCGGCCTTCTTCAGATAATCCTCGACGACGCGAGAACCGGGGGCGAGGCTCGTTTTGACGTAAGACGGCACGGACAAACCCGCCTCTACAGCTTTTTTAGCTACCAACCCGGCCGCCAGCATGACACTAGGGTTGGAGGTGTTCGTGCAACTGGTGATAGCCGCAATAACGACGGCACCGTGGCCAATTTCCGTTTGGTGCCCATTAGAGACAACCGTCTTGCGCGCCAGATCGTCTTCCGACAATCCATACCCACGCGGTCCGACGGGAGCCAGGAGATGCTGGCGGAAGGTGGTTTTCATGTTCTTGAGGGCGATTCTGTCCTGGGGTAATTTCGGGCCGGCCAGGCTTGGCTCAATAGTGCTGAGGTCCAACTCGACGGTATCGCTAAATAATGGGTCGGGAGTCGAATCTGTCCGGAATAAGCCCTGTTCTTTGCAATAACGCTCGACCAGATCGACCACCATCTTCGGCCGGCCGGTATTGCGCAAATAATTAAGTGTTTCCTGATCGACCGGGAAGTATCCGACAGTCGCACCATATTCCGGGCACATATTGGCAATGGTTGCCCGGTCGGCCAGCGTCATGCTGCTGAGCCCCGGCCCGAAGTATTCGACAAATTTTCCGACCACACCCTTCTTTCGCAATATTTCCGTGATGCGTAAAACTAGGTCGGTAGCTGTTGCACCCTCCGGCAGTCTACCGGTTAATCTCATACCGATGACTTCCGGGGTCAGCATATACAAAGGTTGGCCCAACATGACCGCCTCGGCCTCAATGCCACCTACACCCCACCCAAGAATGCCTAGACCATTAATCATGGTTGTATGGGAATCGGTTCCCACCAGGCTGTCGGGAAACGCCACAAGCGCGGAATTTTCCGGTTTAGTCATGACTACTTGACCCAGATACTCCAGATTGACCTGGTGAACGATTCCGGTAGCCGGTGGCACGACGCGGAAATTTCGGAAAGCGGCTTGCCCCCACTTGAGGAATTCATATCGCTCGCGATTACGCTCGAATTCTCTTTCCGCGTTATAGAAAAGAGCAAAAGCTGAGCCGAACTGGTCGACCTGAACAGAATGATCGATCACCAGGTCAACCGGTACAATCGGATTGATTCGTTCCGGATCTCCGCCTAAGCGAGCCATCGCGGACCGCATGGCTGCCAGATCAACGACTGTTGGCACGCCGGTAAAATCTTGCAAGACAACCCGTCCCGGCTTGAAAGGAACCTCGAACGCTTCGTCCATGATCGGATGCCACCGGGCCAGTCGCTCGACATCTTGGGGCATCACCTCGTAGCCATCGGCCGTGCGGAGCACAGCCTCCAGCATAATCTTGATCGAGAAAGGCAAGCGATCAATTTCAGCCAATTGATTCAATGCGTCCAGGCGGTAGTAATAGTTATCCGTCCCTTGAAGTTTGCTACGTGCCCCAAAAGGGTCGATTAATCGTTCGGTCATTATCATCCTCAAGACTTAAATTGTGCCCATCCACCTGATTGGTCACACTACCCATTAATCATCTTGTCTCAAACGGTCCTTAATTTGGATATGGTACGATGTGGTTTGCTAGGCATTGTAATTATAACTGAATTGCTAGGTGTGGAAAAAGCGTTTAGATAGATTGATCCTGCACTGTAATTTAATACTATTTGGCGAGAGAAGTTACAAAAATTTTCGGTCGCAGTGGTTGCCTAGATACAACAAACTGCTAAGATTCGGGTCGTCATGAGAGGATCCAATAAGAATCATCGCTGCCGATCATGAAACAGGATCATAATTTGGGGGCATGACGATGCTAGGTCAATTAGAACAAGAACAGATCATTTCACCACCAAGTGCCGGCACAAGCGGCCGGGACGAAATTAGAAATCCGCTGGGATTTTTTTTGTGGTTAACTCGCACTTACGGCGATATTGTTCAATATCGCTCCAGCGTTGAGCCGGCTTATCTCATTAACCACCCTGACTATATCCAACATGTCTTGTTAAGTAATGGGCATAATTACAACAAAAATACCTTTCTGAATAAGTATCTGATCGAGGCCGTTGCCGGACAGGGCCTTCTAACAAGTGAGAATCCGTTGTGGCGTAAGCAGCGCCACTTGATTCAACCTGCCTTTCACCGGCGCAGCTTGCCGAAATTTGCCGGACTCATGAGGGAATCGGTGCTTCGAACATTAAATCGGCTCGATGAATTCTTTGTGGGGGGGCAAACCGTCGACATCGCCAATGAGATGATGCGGCTCACGCTAGACATTGTGACCCAGGCGTTGTTTGGCTACGATATCAATGATAAGGCAACGATCGTAGGCGAATCCATGGATACGATGGTCTCAATCGGCAAACCGCGCCACCGGAAGGTTCGCGAAGCGATCGACATGCTCGACCAAATTGTTTTTACAATCATCGATGACCGCCGTCAAAACCCGGATCCTGAAAAGGACGACCTGCTCGCGATGTTGATCAACGCTCGCTATGAGGACGGCACGGGAATGAGCGATCGCCAGATCCGTGATGAGGTGATGGCTTTAATGGTGGCTGGTCACGAAACCACGGCCAACACTCTCAGCTGGACTTGGTATCTCTTGGCCCAACACGTGGCTGTTGTCGAGACCCTTGAGTCGGAATACGATGCGGTTTTAGGTGGCCGGATTCCCAACGTCGATGATTTACCGCGATTGACCTACACCGACCAAGTTATTCATGAGGGAATGCGACTGTATCCTTCGGCATGGTCCATCAGTCGGCGCGCGCTGGGAGATGACGTAATTGGTGGTTATCATATCCCGGCCAATTCAATCGTGGCGATGAGTCCTTATACCATGCATCGCCATCCGGATTTTTGGACTGAACCCGAAAAGTTTGACCCGGAGCGATTCACACCTGAAAAAGTGGCGGTTCGACCTCGGTTTGCCTATTTTCCATTTGGTGGAGGCGCGCGCCAGTGTATCGGCAACCATTTCGCTCTCATGGAAAGCATGATTATCATCCCGGCCATCGTCCAACGTTATCGATTGCATTTGGTGCCGGATCATCCGGTCGAGGAACATGCATTGGTAACTTTGCGGCCGCGAAGCGGCATCCTCGTAACTCTGGAAAAAAGAAACTAGGCCAGACGTATTGTGGAATCACTTACTTCATCCGAATCTTGCGGGCCTTCACACACATCTCCGACACCATTTCCATCAAGGTCTCCCTGGAAGGTATCGCACCACTTATACCATTTAGAGGGACCATCCTGAC
>JAWOHK010000420.1:0-2707 GCA_046485205.1 Chloroflexota bacterium
ACTTGATAATCGACTTCCAACGATCGCAACGCACGCCAGAACAGAGTCACTTCGATGACGGGGCCAGCATTAACCTCCTCGATGATAGAGTCGAAGCCCAATAAAGCGATCTGGTCTCCAAAATTTGCGTAATGGGCGACGGCCGGAATATCGATTTCATTTCCTTTCGACGCGTAGTGAAATAACCCTAACGGCTCTAGCAGAATTATGAGGAGCGAAAACCCACCGACAACGGCCACTACCGGCCAATCCTTTTTCAGCGTTCCGGTATTATCATAAATTGCCGTCTCTTTTTCAATTAACTCGTTATTACGACGAGCGAGAATTACCCAGACGATAAATATTGCGCTACCTAGGGACAACAGGCTAATGATCCAGGCCATCGTCCGATCAGGCGTACTGCTGAAAACGACTTCCACCACGTGCTCGCCCTCTGGAACAAGGACTACGATAAAGCCTTCAGGCTGGGCCAGTTCAGTCTCGGCCGGTTGGCCGTCAATGGTCACCTCCCAACCGGGGAAGTCAAATTGATAAAGCCGCAGACGGAATTGCTTGGGAGCTGAGACATGATAGCGGGTCAGGAGGGGCCGGACGTTTTCGGTGGTCACAATCGTACCAGCGGGCATCGCCTCCCGATTAATGCGATCGGGTGGTTGTCCTTGCCCAATCGGTGCGACAACTTCGCCACGACGGGAAGGAAGCATGTCGATGGTCGCCGGGACATAGTCGGCGGTCGAGGTTGTCCCTAGCCATCGGCCGCTGTTTTCGATCAGTGACATCCGCAAAGTATTCACTTCGCCGAAATCGGGCCAGGGCGCCGGCTGGCTCAACGGTAAGGCCAGGATCATTGGCACCAATACCGCTCCGGCAGTGACGAGTGCCGGGCGCTTACCTGCTCGAATTGACGGAATCGATTCAATCAGACCATTGACGCCGGCCGCGCCCAAGACTGCCAGGAAAAAGGCCGCCGCCCCCAGCAGCCGCCAGGGAAATTGAAAGTAAGGCAGGAAGGGAATAGTCTCCCAGACCACTTGGGAAGCCGCAGTCATCAAGAACAGAACGAAGACTGACGAGAGGGCAAAAAACGCCACTTGCCAGCGCTCCCTGACCCGGTTCAGGAGCATCATAACCAGGCCGAGCACCCCCGCGATCCATTGACCCAGGCCAAGGTTAAATCGTAACAGGGATTGGGTAGCCCCCCAATCCGGTGGGGTAGATAAGGATAATAATTCTGCGAAGTCCAAAAAGTGAGTCCGGAAGTCATAATTATCTCCCGCTCCGATCAATGTGCTGAGAGTGACCGCGTCTCTCTCCAGGAAGACCGGCAACCAGAAGAAGGCTGACAAACCTAATCCCAGGGCAAGCGCGCCGAAAATCAAGGTGATGTTGCCTGTCTTGACGCCAAATCCTTCGCCAGTTTTCCGGCTAGACCTCAAGACCAAAACGAATTGCCACAAACCCCAGGCAAAAAGGGTTGCATAGAAAAAGAAACCCATCAGGTTGTGCGAAAGGATGACCGCCGCTACTAGCAAAACTGCTGCCAACCACGGCCAGGGAGTCCCTCGTCGCCTAAGGCGGTCCAGGGCCCATAACGCGAGGGGGAATATGCCAAAACTAATTGCTTCCGGAAGCGCGCCTCGAACATGGGGGTCGATGTAATGAATGTATGGCGCATATACATAGAGCGCTGCGGCAACATACCCGGCGCGCTGGCCCCAGTTATCGCGTACAAAGCCATAGGCACCGATCGCTGCCAGTAGCATCCCCCCAACCAGAACGATCTTGCTGGCCTGGACCGCATCGATTTGGGGTAACAGTTCAAAAGGCAAAGCTGCGTAGTAGATCAGCGGCGCGTAATAGTTGAAGATAGGATACCCAAAGCCGTGATAAAAGTTGGGTGCCCAGCGTGGGTAGAATTCGCCGCCGCGGATGAGATAACTTAATTCGTGCAGACGAAATATGTGCAGTTCGGCGTCCGTGCCTTCGGGCAAGCTCGGACGGCTGATGAGGGGCCAAACAGCCAGGAGGCTAATTAGCAGAACGACCAGAAAGCCGGGATCGAATCCTCGGCGTATTCGTTGCCACACTATTATCACGCTAGTTCAAGCGCCCAAGCTTGCCGGACAGGATAAAAATACAATGGACCCATGACGCGAAGTTTACCCGCATTTTCCAGCGAGCTTTATGCATCATGGGTTTCAGGGCTGTTGTGTCGTCGATTTCAGTTCGCGCCGGCTATTGTCTCGCAATCAGATCCACGATCTGATCGGGGTTATCCGCCACTCGCACGCCGGCTGCCTGGAGCGCGGCAATTTTCCCTTCGGCCGTACCGCTCTTGCCTTCGACAATTGCTCCGGCATGGCCCATCCGGCGACCGGGAGGCGCGGTTCGCCCGGCAATGAATGCAGTAACCCTTTTGGTCATGTGTTCAGCGATAAACTCGGCCGCCTTTTCCTCGGCATTCCCCCCAATCTCGCCGATCATGATGACTTCCTCGGTTTCCGGATCGGCCTCAAACAATTGAAGGATATCGATAAAATTCATCCCCTGGATCGGATCGCCACCAATGCCGACACAGGTTGTTTGGCCAATTCCACGCTGAGTCATGGCGTAGACTACTTCATAGGTCAATGTACCGCTACGCGAAACGAGGCCTACCGGGCCGGGCTTGACTATCGATCCCGGAATAATGCCGACTTTTGCCTGC
>JAWOHK010000007.1:0-4148 GCA_046485205.1 Chloroflexota bacterium
CTGACCGGGCATTTAAGGCGCAGTTCCTCGTCAATACCCTCTTGCAGAAATATCTTAATCAATGACTGGTAGGGGACATCGCGTTTGTTCGCCAACACCATTGGCGCCGCCTGCCAACCCTCAATTACTGATCCTTTCCACCTTTGAACCCCTTCGGCGCGCCGGGCGGCATGGGCGGAGGTTGATCGCCCTTGGCGGCCGGATAGATCCATCGCTCTTCATCCGAGGCGTCGTAGAGGGATTGCATGACATCGAGGACATGGTAAGCCAGTTCGCCCGACGCCCGGTGCGGCGTGCCACTGTGA
Organism: Chloroflexota bacterium; assembly: GCA_046485205.1. Classification (GTDB taxonomy): domain Bacteria; phylum Chloroflexota; class Anaerolineae; order Promineifilales; family Promineifilaceae; genus Promineifilum. The sequence goes on from JAWOHK010000007.1 coordinate 306, forward strand.
ATAGCCCGAGCCATATCGGCCACACCAACGCCGCGCCGGACGGCGTCGCTGTGTGTGAGCGGCATCTCCTCCCATTCCTTGCTACCCGACCGTAACAGGCCCACCGGCCCCTCGAAGGTGTTGGGGTCGGGCACGCTGAGGGATCCTTCAGAGCCGTATATCTCGATGCGTGGCAGGGAATGACCCCAGACATCGAAGCTGGTGATCAGTGTCGCCACCGGGCCGGATTGCATGGCCAGCGTTCCGGCCACGTGCGTCGGCACCTCGACCGGCAATTTTTGGCCGAAAATGGCGGGGCTGGTAGCGGTGCGCTCGGCGAAGGAGATGCGGGCCATCCCGGCCACCGCCCGCACCGGACCGAGCAGGTGCACTAGGGTTGTGATGTAATAAGGCCCCATGTCGAATAGCGGCCCCGCGCCGGTCTTGTAGAAGAAGCCGGGATTGGGGTGCCAGCCCTCCGGCCCGTGGCCAAGCATGAAGGCCGTCGCCGCCACCGGTTCGCCGATAGCGCCATCGTCGATCAGCTTGCGGCAGGTCTGCAGACCACCGCCCAGGAAGGTGTCCGGGGCGCAGCCGACGCGCACGCCGCGCGCCGAGGCCGCCTCCAGGACGGCCCGGCCGTCGGCGCGGGTGATAGCCAGGGGCTTTTCGCTGTAGAGGTGCTTGCCCGCGGCGACGATGGCCAGACCGACCTCCGCGTGGGCCGTGGGCACAGTCAGGTTGATGACCAGGTCGATGGCCGGGTCGGCCAGCATTTCATCAACCGTGTAACAGGTAGGGATGTCGTGCTCGGCGGCCTTGCTCAGCGCCGTTTCCATAACCCGGTCGGTGACGGCGGCCACGTGGAGATGGTCAAACTGGCGGCAACCGTTGATATAAGCGCTGCTGATGTTGCCGCAGCCGATGATGCCGATGTTGGTTTTCTCAGGAGCGGCCATGACCCAACCCCTTGTCTGCGAGATAGCGATAACTCTGTTCGACGGCGGCCATCATGTCGGTGGCGCAACGGTCAAGTTCGACGATGAGCCACTCGGCGGCCGACGCGGCGGGGATGATGGCCATGTAGTCCAGCGCGCCCTGGCCAACGGCCACCATGGGCGAATCAGACTTGTCGGCCGGGCCGTCCTTGACGTGCAGCAGTTCGACGCGCGAACCGAGTGCCCGCAGCGCCTCAAGCGGAGCCACACCGCCGACCTGGGCCCAGTAAGTGTCCAGTTCAAAGAAGATGTCCGGGTCGAGTCGTTCGAGCCAGACCTCGTACGGCCGCACGCTGTTCACCGGCTGGAACTCCCACCAGTGATTGTGAACGCCGAGACGCAAGCCATTAGCTTGGGCGTTAGCCGCGGCTTCGTTAAGCCTGTCGCAGGCGCGATGGACGTCGTCGAGCGTGGCGTAATCCTCCGGCGGCAGGTAGGCGCAGATGAGCCGTTCACAGTCGAGCGCGGTCATGAGGGCGACTGTTTCGGCGGTCTGGTCGCCCAACGGCAAGGGGGCGTGGGCGGCGCAGACGGCCAGGCCCAGCTCGTCAAACAGGGCTTTGGCCCGGGCCGGCGTGACGCCTTCCGGAAAGCTGGCCGTCTCCATCCCGGCATAACCGGCGGCGGCCACACGACGGATAGTACCTTCAAAGTCGCGAGCCGTCTGCTCGCGAACGGAATATAGTTGCAGGGCGATGGGTTGGGTCATGGTGATATTAACTCCTGATAAGATGCAAAAATGTAAAACGCTCAGCTGGCCGGTCAATTTCTTGGAGCCGGCAAAGCCATGCAAAGCGCCTGAGGTGGTTCCGTTTTGATTATAGTGCTATCGGTCGATGGTGCCGATAAAACCGGGTATTTGCCAGAAACATCAGGCCCCCTGGCCCAACAGCCGGCTGGTCCGGCGACTTAGCCCTATCGCGCTCCCCTCGCGATTGACAAGCTCGTGAGCTTTTTTGCAAAGTTCGCGATCTTTATCACTATTCTACGACCAGAACTTCGTCAGTATCATCGGCGATCTGGCCCGCGCCTGGGGATTTACTGGATTAGGAGGCGGAAGCGGAACACGGTTTCGTCGGTGCGGATCTGGGATTGTAGATTGAGGGGGCGGGGACGGCTGGCGCTCAGCCGAAGCATTTGACCATCCTGCAGGAACTAGATTCCTTGCCGCAGATGGCTTGGATGTCAAGAGCATTGCCAATTGGCACAAGCAGAGGCCCAATGCCTCTACTCATCTCCCTTTTCCAGTATCGCCTCCTCCTTCCACTCCGGCGCATCGATCGCCTCCAGCGACTGGTGGCGGAAGTAAGTGTTGTACAGCTCGGCGTAGTGGCCGCCGGCACTCAGCAGTTCCTCATGCCCACCTTGCTCGATGATCTGCCCGTCGCGCATGACGATGATCCGGTCGGCGTGGCGCACAGTGAACAGGCGGTGGGCGATGACCAGCGACGTCCGGTCAGCCATGATGTCCTGCAGGCCATCCTGAATCTGGGCCTCGGTGAACGGGTCGACGCTGGCCGTGGCCTCGTCGAGGATGAAGATGGCCGGGTCCTTGAGGACGACGCGGGCTAGGGCTACCAACTGCCGCTGGCCCATCGACAGGCTGCCGCCGCGCTCGCCGACCTCCGTCTCGAGGCCCAAAGGCAGCGAGGCCAGCCACTCCCCGCCGCTGATGGCGCGAGCGGCGTGTTCGATATTCTCGCGAGTGGCGTCCGGGCGGCCGTAGCCGATGTTTTGAGCTACCGTGCCGTCGAACAGGAACGGCTCCTGCGGCACCAGCCCGATCTGCTGCCGGTACTGGGCCAGGTTCAGGCGGCGAATGTCGCGGCCGTCGAGCAGTATCTCGCCGCCCTGGAACTCGTAGAAGCGGGTGATGAGCTTGCCGACGCTGCTCTTGCCCGCGCCGGTGTGGCCGACCAGGGCGATGGTCTCGCCCGGCCGGATGTCGAGCGAGAAATCGGGCAGCACCACCTCGCGTTCGGTGTAGCTGAAACGCAAGTTTTTGAACTCGATGTGGCCGTAAGTCGGGGGAGTTTCGAGTGACGAGTGACGAGTGACAAGTGACGAATCCTTAGCGGTCACAAGTCCCTCTTCATTCGTAATTCCTGATTCATAATTCGTAATTCTCTCCCCCACTGGCTCGTCGCCCGTCTGCTTCACCTTCGACTCACGGTCGATGAGGGCGAAAACGCGCTCGGCGGCCGACAGGCCGTCCTGGAACTGGCTCCAGAACGAAGCGATGCCCGTCATGGGGAACCAGAAAAAGCCGACGGTTTGCATGAACAGGTACCATTCAGCCAGGGTGATGCCCGTCGGGCCGCGGGTGGCCAACCCGCCGAAGTAGAGCAGGATGGCCGTGCCCAGGCCGGAAGCCAGCCCCAGGATGGGGAAGATGCCCGAAAGCGTCAGGCCGCGCTGGATGCCAACGCGATAGCCCTGACTGTTGTTGGCTTCAAAGGTGGCATAGATGGCCGGTTCCTGACGGAAGCTCTTGGCGACCAGAATGCCGCTGATCGACTCCTGAATCTGGGCGTTGATGATGGCCGTCACGCGCCGGGCATTCTGCGTCACCCGGCGGGCGATACGCCGGAAACTGAGCGCCAGCGCCGCGGCTACGGGAGCCATCGCGACCATCAGCAGCGTCAGCGACACGTCGATCGTCAACAGGTAGACCAGCAGGATGAGCACCAGCAACACCTGGCTGAGCAGGTTCAACGTCAGGTTGACCACCTCGGCGAAATCCTGCGTGTCGGAAGTCACGCGGCTGACGATTTTGCCCGAGGGGATCTCGTCATAGAACGACATGTCATGGCGGACAGTGGCGGCAAAGACATCCTCACGCAGCTGGAGAATGACGTTGCTGGTG
>JAWOHK010000012.1:0-22162 GCA_046485205.1 Chloroflexota bacterium
GCGAGCCGGCGCGCCGTCGGTGCCCACCCACGGCGCGCCGGCTCGCAATCGACTAACGACGAACAGGCCCGTCAATACGGCCGTGCTGCTGCAGACAATGTGAGCCACGGTGAGAATGCGGCCGGTATGCAGCCCGGACAGGCGGGCAACTTCTGTGTTGCCACCGACAGCATACAGATGCGCCCCATAACGGGTTCGGCGCAGGATAAACCACCCGACAAGAACTACGAAGAACAGCACCAGAACGGAGATGGGAAGCGGCCCGATGGTGTCATAGGCAAAAGCCTGGAAGCTGGCAGGTACCGATCCGGCAAAGTTCTCAAATGAGGCGTTTAGAACCCCTTTGATGATCAGACCCATGCCCAGCGTGGCGATGAGCGGATTGACTTTCAAACGGGTGATGAGCGTGCCATTCAGGAAGCCAACGATGATGCCGATGCCGAACAGGACGATGACCGTCCACCAGACACGGTTGGGGTCGCCCGCCATCAGGTAAGACGCACCGACGGCGGTCAGGCTGATCGTGAAGGCGACGGATAGATCGATTGATGCGCCAATCATGACGAAGGTCTGCCCAACGGCCACAATTCCCAGGGCCACCGACCGAACCAACACATTGGTCATGATCGTCTGATTAAAGATGAAGAGTTCGTCATCAACCCCGAAAAAGACATCCAGAAAGATTGAGGTAATAAAGATGATGACCAAGATGCCGTAGACCGGCGGAATCCGGCTGTCCCGCAGCCAATCTTTAGCCCGCTCAAAGGCGGAGGGCGAAGTCGCTGTTGAAGAGATCGCTGCCATAACTTAACTCCCTATACAAAGCTGCCGTTCCCCTAGGCCGTCGCCGCCGGATTCAGCGTCAAATCGGGTGCGGACGCTAGCGCCAATTCCGCCTCCTCATCAGCAAAACCTGTCGCCATGCGCATGATCTCGGCTTCGGATGATCCGGCCGGTAGTTCGCCCATGATCCGGCCGTCCCACATGACAATAATGCGGTCGCTCATGCCGATAACCTCTGGTAACTCGGATGATATCATCAACACCGCCGCACCGGCCCGGGCTAATTCACGAATGAGATCGTGGATGCTGGCCTTGGCCTCGACATCGATACCGCGGGTTGGTTCATCAAAGATGAGCAGGCTCGCGTTAGTGGCCAACCACTTGGCCAAAACGACCTTCTGCTGGTTGCCGCCGGAAAGATATTGCACCTCTCGCTCCATGGTGGGGGCGCGCACGTCAACCCGTTGGGCCAATTCCAGGGCAACATCCTTCTCCCCGCGCGTGCCGTTGCGAAAAGCACGGGTCAATTTGTTTTGCAGCGTGCGCAAGGTCAGGAGGATGTTATCGTTGATAGGCTGTTTCAGCGTCAGGCCTTCATATTTGCGATCCTCAGTCACGTAACCAAAGCGGTTGCCGATCGCTTGGGACGGCTTGCGAATCATCTGAGGTTTACCGTTAATGACCATCGTCCCGCTGGTAAACGGTTCCACACCAAAGATAGCCTGGGCCAGCGCCGTCCGGCCGGAGCCTTGCAGTCCGGCCACACCGACGATCTCTCCGGCCCGCAGTTCAAGATCGATGTCGCGCAGTGATTTATTGGATGCTCCTCTGAGTTCGAGGGTGACGTCACCGATGTCTTCGGCCCGGGCGCGTTCGGGGAAGTAGTCCGACAACACCCGACCGACCATCATCTTGACGACCTCGTCCATCGTAGCTTCGGCCACCGGCTTGGTGTCGACCATCTGACCGTCCTTCAGCACCGTCACCGTCCGGGCCAGTTCAAAGACTTCGATCAGGCGGTGGGAGATGAAGATAACCGCAATACCACGCGATTCCAGACTGCGAATTAGATCGCTCAAGACGCCAACCTCGTGCGACGCCAATGCGGCCGTCGGTTCATCCATGATCAGAACCTTGGCATCATATGACAACGCTTTGGCGATTTCGACGACCTGTTGCTGGGCGACCGACAGCGTCCCCAAAACCGCCGCGGGGCTGATGAGGTTCTTAGCTTCCAGTTGCTCCAGTAAAACCACGGTGTCGGCTTCCAGCCGGGCATAATCGATGACGCCGAACCGGTGCGGCTCGCGGCCCAGAAAAATGTTTTCCATGACCATTCGATCCGGCAGCAGGTTGAATTCCTGATAGATGATACTGATGCCGGCGGCCTGAGCCTGGGACGGATGGTGGAAGGTGATTGGCTGGCCGTCCAGGAGGATTTGCCCGATCTCCGGCCGGTAAGCTCCGGCCAAGACCTTCATCAGGGTGCTTTTGCCCGCGCCGTTTTCACCCACGATCGCATGAACCTCGCCAGGGTAGAACTGGACCGATACGTCATTGAGTGCAACGACCCCAGGGAACCGTTTGGTGATGTTCTTCACCTCCAGAACCGGTGAGCGCTCCATATTTTTCGATTGCGGCGCAACCTTTTCCGGTTGAATATCGCCTGTTAAACCCTCTGCCATACCTTCTTCTCCCACGACCGCCGCCCGGCCGTGAACCTGGATTGATTCTTGCCAAAAACCGCCTCCCGGAGATCGGGACAGAATGGCGGTCGGAGGCAAATTAACCATTGCATGCTCGAACCTCCGGGAGGCAAACCGACAGCAGGCGAGTCAATCTCGACATGCCGTTGACCATACCCTACCCGACTGCCATCTTTTGACCTGATTGGGCCGATTCCAGCGCGGCCGACAAAACTTCCATCTCTTTCAGGCCGTCATAGAAATTGGGGGCGATGTTTCCGCCGGTTTCGATGGCCTTCATGAAATCGACGACGGCGTGATGGAATTCGTGTTCGTAGCCGATTATGTGTCCCGGCGGCCACCAGTTGGCAATGTAATCGTGCTCGCCGCCTTCCGTCACCAGGATCGTGCGAAAGCCCTGAGCATAAGCCGGGTCGTTGCGGCTGAATACCTGCAGCTCGTTCATCCGCTCGAGGTTGAAGACAATGCTGCCTTCGCTGCCATAAATCTCGAAATAGTTAAAGTTCTTGCGCCCGGGAGCGAAGCGCGAAACCTCAAATGAGCCTAGCGCGCCGTTCTCGAATTCCGCCAGAAAGAAAGAGGCATCGTCGACCGTCACCGTACCCGTTTCGGCCGTCTCACTCGACCCGGCGGTAAACGTCGCTGCACCTTTGCCCGGCAGTGGCCGTTCCTTAATAAAATTGGCGGTCATACCGGTGACGGCTTTGATGTCACCGACCAGATAGCGGGCCAAGTCTACGCTGTGCGACCCGAGGTCGGCATGAGCGCCACTGCCGGCGGTTTCCTTGCGCAAATGCCAGGTCAGGGGGAAATCGGGATCGACAATCCAATCCTGAAGATAGGTACTCCGCCAGTGGAAAATACGGCCCACAAAGCCGTCATCCACCAGCCGCTTAGCCAGCCGAACAGCCGGCGCACGCCGGTAGTTGTGGTTGACATAATGGATGACGCCGGCTTTCTCGGCCGCCGCACACATGGCCTGCGCCTCTTCGAGCGTGACGGAGAAGGGCTTCTCCAGGAAAATATGCTTGCCGTGCTCGGCGGCGGCCACGGCCATGTCATGATGCAGGTAGGTCGGCGTGGCGATGTCAACGATATCGATGTCCGGCCGGGCCATCACTGCCCGCCAATCCGTCGATGACTCTTCCCAACCCCATGTGTCGGCCAGCTTTTGCGCACCCTCGAGATCGGTGCCGACGACCACTTTCAGGACGGGCTTGATTCCCATATCGAAGAAACGGTGGGCATTGGCCCAGGCGTTGCTATGGGCTTTACCCATGAACTTGGTACCAATGATGGCGACATTCATTGTTTGCATTAGATCCCCCTTTTGAAATTACGTATACCGAATTGATGGCGGTTTCTACGGCGATTTGTCTTTTTCACAGAGGTGTCCATCCATTCATCGCTTATCATTCGTCACTTGACTGTGAATACATGTTCCAACGCCAGCCAGATGGCACCGAATACACCGGCGTCTTCGCCGAGGCGCGAATACTCTATGCGCAGACGGCGGGTGCTGAGCGCTGTGGCTCGGCGGAGAGTGGACTGGCGAATGGAAGATAATAATGAATGGCCGATGCGACTGATGCCGCCGCCAATGAAGATTGCTTGCGGGTTGTAAAAGTTCACCAGGCTGGCCAGAACCCCGCCGATCATTTGTCCACTGCGACGAATAATTTCGATGGCAGCGCGATCGCCCGCGGCCGCTGCGTCGCCCACATCTTCGGCTGTCAGCAGCCCACGTTCGGCCAGTCGCGTCGCTAGAAACGAGCTTTCGCCTGCTTCGGCCCGTTCGCGCCCCAGCGCCGCAATGGACGGTCCGGCCGCCATAATTTCCAGACAACCTTGGTTGCCGCAATGGCAAACCGGACCGTTATAATCAACACAAATGTGGCCGACATCGCCGGCACAACCGTCCGCGCCTCGATAGACCGCGCCGTGGGCGATAATTCCGCAGCCGATCCCTGTACCGATTTTGATAAACAAAAAGCTGTCCAGGCGCTTGCCGGCGCCCGCTTGCTGCTCCCCTTTGGCCATGATATTGACATCATTGTCGACCGCTACCCGCGCCAAAGGGAATCGCTCATTCAGGCAATTCTTGATGGAAAACCCTTCCCAGAGGGGCATGAGGGGTGGGGCGATGAGTACGCCAGAGACAAATTCAACCGGGCCGGGCACGCCTACACCGATGGCGATGATGCGATCGGGGGTTAGCCCCCGGCGGGCCAGCAAGCCGTCGATGACATCACTGACGCGAGCCAGAAACCCGTTGGGCGGTTGACGCACATCGGCCGGCTCGGTCGTTCGCTCCAGAAGTGTGCCGCGAAAGTCGGCCAAGGCTACGTCAAAACTGGTCGCCCCGATATCGACGCCAACAACATAGCCTAGCTCGGGATTGATATCCAGCAGATAGGGGCGCCGGCCGCCGGCCGACTTGCCTTCGCCCGCTTCTTCAAGAACTTGGGCGGTGATCATCCGGCCGACGATCCCGGTCACAGTGGCGCGGGAATATTCCAGCCGCTCGGAGAGGTCGGTGCGGGAAAGGGGGCCTTCGCGGCGAATAGCGGTCACAACAGCCGCCTCCAATGGTTCCAACATCAGGGCCGATCCATCGGTGGGAGCTGCATTACGGGATGGGTCCACGACGGCAAAAGTCTCCTATCAGTTGAGAACCCCGGACTTATGTCAATTACCCAGCGTCCTGTTTCAATTAATGAAGCAAGTCCAAAAAATAGTAACATAAGTATACCTGGATGTCAATGATATTGGCCATTATTTTCGCACCGGCAGATTGTCTTAACGGTCGGCCAGTGCAAAATTCACGCTCATTAAGCAACCTATGTTACCTGTCGGGCGATTCGCTTCAGTTCCCACACACTCTTTTCCACCGCCCAATGCTCCTGATTTTCATAATCGGGATGCAAGGAATCGGTTTCGACGGCCAGAAATCCCTGATAATTGGCGTCATGCAGAATTTGAGCCAGCTTCTGGTTATCGACGAGTCCATCGCCGACTGGAGTGGAGGAAAAGAAATACCACTCTTTGGCATTCACCCCTTTCACCGGCTTCAGGTCCTTGATATGGGTGGCGTACACCCGGTCGGCCAGCTTGGCCGCGCCTTCAACCGGATCATCCAACAGGCGCAGGAAGTTACCCGTGTCGAGATTCAGTCCCAGGTACGGCGATCCGACTCGATCGAGCAATTCAACGCACTCGTCCGAGGTGTAGTCGATGTGATTCTCGACCGCCAGCTTGACGTCATGCTCCTCAGCGACCTTGACCGCTTCTTTGAACCAGTCGACCAGGGTATCGATCTGTGGGCCATGGGGCTCGAAGCGGAACATCAGGCTGCTGGCAACGACCCGCATAACCGGCGCGCCGATTTGCCTGGCATATTCGATGTGTTTGATCATTGAATTGAACTCGTCCCGGTTCTTGCCGGCTTCCAAACCATCCGGGTGGCCCCAGGCATAGACCCGGTCGAAGCCATACTCATCCAGTTTGGCTTTCAGGTCGGCGAAGAAAGCTTTGTCATACGACGGGAAGAAGCACGACTCCAGTGAGACCCCGTCGACGTCCAGTTCTTTGGCGAAATCGAGGAAGTCGAACACCGTCATTTGAAACGGCGGCTGCGTCTGATGGGGGTAAACATCACCGAAGAACCGGTGAAAACAGTAACTATCAATTCCAACTTTCATTGCATTCTCCTTGTAGTGACAAATGACGAGTGACGAGTGATAGATACGAGATATTGAGGTGCGAAATGTTGAAGAATATGCTGCTCTCTGAACGTATCTCAGGCTGCGGCCATAATCAGGCGAGGCCGGTCGGCGGTGCGAATCAGCTCAACCTCGAAGCGCGACCGGTCGCCGCGGTGGAGGGCATGGTAATACTCGATCGGCGTGCCGTCGGCCATGTAGCTGACGCTGTCGAGCAGCAACAGCGGTGCCCCTTTCTTCACGTGTAGCAATCCCGCCTCGTATTCGCTGGCGGGCACGGCTTCCAGGGTGCGACGGCCGCGGGTGATCGTGATGTCGTAGGTCGTTTCCAGATACTCATACAACGAGCGCCGGCTCAAATCGACCGTCAGCAGGCCGGCCACCCGTTCATGCGGCAGATAGGTGGCGACCAGGACAATTGGTTCGTCATCGACAAAACGCAGCCGATCGATATGGATGACTGGCTCGCCTTGTTTTACTCTCAGGTAACCGGCGATCCTGCGGTTGGCCGGTATTACTTCCTGGGTCAGAATTTGCGAGACCGGCGGCTGCCCTCTGGCGGCCATGTCGCTATAGAAACCAGTCAGTTCCTGGAATAGCAACTCGCGCAACTTCGGCTCGGCTATGAAGGTGCCCTTGCCTTTTTCTCGCACGATCAGCCCTTCTAGTTCCAGGTCACGCATGGCCTGACGGATGACCGTGCGGCTGACGTCGAAGATGCGGCACAATTCCGGCTCGCCGGGCAGTTGTTCACCCGGCGCCGCGCCACCCTGCTCTATCGCATCTTTCAGCGCGTCCTTGACCTGCACATAGAGGGGGATGTAGCTGCGGCGATCGATGGCGGCGGCAAGTTCCATATTTCCTCTTCACAAATCGAGCCCTGGAGACAAGTGCCGAGCGTGCCCTGTTATCTTGTCATCCTGTAATTACAAGTAAGGTAGCAGAGGATGATGGAGTTGTCAAGAGATCAATCGGCTAGTGGCCCTGAAATTATGCTTCCCTTTCCGGCTGGCTTCTGATATAATAATGTTTGGTTAAATAAATTTTTAGGTTTATCAAAATCTTGTATGGGTGCCGAATTCCCCTCGTTTTTCATACTTATTCTTGCCGCGCTCTCCCTGCTGGCGATTCTAGTCTGGCCTGATCGCGGTCTCCTGGCCCGGCTCAGGCAAGCCGGCCGAATGCGTGATCGTATCTATCGTGAAGATGCTCTCAAGCACATCTATAAGGGCGAGTTAAAAAGTCGCCGTCCAACGCTGGAAAGTATCGCCGGGGCCGTCGGTATTGGCCTGAATGAGGCCGCGCGACTCGTCGCGGCGATGACAGACGAAGGGTTGCTCATCGATCAGGCCGGAACACCACGGCTAACACCGATGGGGCGTGAATTCGCCTTACATATCATTCGCGCCCATCGCCTCTGGGAACGCTATCTGGCGGAAGAGACAGGTTATGATGAAGCCGATTGGCACAGTCAGGCCGAACAACGCGAACACGACCTGACCGCGACCGAGCTGGACGCACTGGCCGCCCGCCTTGGCCACCCAACCTATGACCCGCATGGCGATCCTATTCCCCAACCCGGTGGTGAGCTACCGTCGCATGGCGGCCAACTCCTGACGACCCTGACCGGTGACTTGCCGGCGCGTATCGTTCATCTGGAAGACGAGCCACCGGCCATCTATGCTCAACTGGTGGCTGAAGGGTTACATCCCGGCCAGATCATTCGCCTGACCGAGAAAGAGCCGGCCCGAATTTGCTTCTGGACGAACGGCGATGAACACGTCCTGGCCCCCATTCTGGCCGGGAATATCTACGTCCGGCCGCTGCCGGTCGGGGAGTCCCCACCCATCGACGACGGCCGGCCGCTGACCCACCTGCCTCTGGGGCAGAGCGCCCGAGTGGTGTCACTGGCGGCGGGCTTGCGCGGGCCGGAGCGGCGACGGTTGCTGGACCTGGGATTATTACCGGGCACTGAAGTGACGGCCGAACTCCGCAGTCCCGGCGGCGATCCGACCGCCTACCGCATTCGCGGCGCGATCATTGCCTTGAGGGCCGAACAGACAAGACAGGTGAAGGTCACTTCGCCGGAGGCACCAAACACAAACCCAAAAACGATTCCGGAAGGTGAAGCAGGGAATGAATGATGATCTGAGGGTAGCCAACGCCGGCGGTACTTGTGCAGGCTGCGCCTTGAACAACGCCGGACACCTGGAACGGTTGGGTGTTGATATGACCGATTGGGATTTTGTCGTGGCTCTGGCCGGCAATCCCAACGTTGGCAAGAGCACAGTTTTCAACGCCCTGACCGGCTTGCGGCAGCATACCGGAAACTGGCCGGGGAAGACCGTGGCCCGGGCCGAGGGTGGATTCACCTACGACGGCCGGCGATTCAAGATCGTCGATTTGCCCGGAACCTATTCGCTGCTGTCAACCAGCCGCGACGAAGAGATCGCCCGCGATTTCATCCTGTTCGGCCGGCCGGATGTCACGATCATCGTCGTCGACGCCAGCCGGCTGGAACGCAACCTCAATCTGGCCCTGCAGGTGCTGGAGATTACCGACCGGGCTGTCGTCTGCCTCAACCTGGTTGATGAGGCCGCGCGACGGGGTATTGTGGTCGATGAGCGCCGGCTGGCCCGCGATCTGGGTGTCCCCGTGGTTCCCACCGCCGCCCGCCAGGGACAGGGGCTCGACGCATTGTTACAGGCGATTCATGACGTCGCGACCGGCCGGATCATCGGCCGGCCTCATCGTGTCAAGCAGCGCACGTCCACCCTCAGCCGGGCCGTTGATGAACTAACCACCCTCATCCGCGCGGCCTTCCCCTCCTTGCCCAATGCCCGTTGGGTCGCCTTGCGCTTGCTCGACGGGGACGAACGGATGATCACCGCCGTTCGCAACGGGGAATTAAGCGGGATGGCCGGCCGCCAGGCCGGCTCGGAGATAGCCTGATGACCACCGGTGCCCTGATCCTGCCCTCTGAAAGCTATGGTGAGGACTCCGGTAATGCCGCCACCCCGGCCGGCATTCTGCGAACGGCCGAAAGCCTGCGCTGGCAGGTCGGCCAGACTTTCCACGAGCAACTGATGGAGGATATCTACGCCGACGCCGCCCTGCTGGCCGACCGGGCCACGACGCGACCCGGCGAAACCGCCCGCTACGATCTCGACCGGACCATCGACCGCGTGGTGACCAGCCGCGTCTTCGGTTTCCCGTTAATGATCTTGCTCTTCGCCATCGTTTTTTGGATCACCATCGTCGGCGCCAATTACCCGTCTCAATGGCTGTCAACTATCCTCATCGGTACGATCTATCCGTGGCTGCAGGAAATGGCGGCCGCCATCGGCCTGCCCTGGTGGCTGTCAGGGTTGCTGATCGACGGCATGTACCTGGCTACGGCCTGGGTGATCAGCGTCATGCTGCCGCCAATGGCCATCTTCTTCCCGCTCTTCTCGCTGTTGGAGGACTTCGGCTACTTGCCGCGAGTGGCCTTTAACCTGGACAACATTTTTAAGAAGTCGGGCGCCCACGGCAAACAGGCCCTGAGCATGATGATGGGGTTCGGCTGTAACGCCGCCGGGGTTATCGCCACGCGGGTCATCGACAGCCCGCGCGAGCGGCTCATCGCCATGATCACCAACAACTTCGCCTTGTGCAACGGCCGCTGGCCAACCCAAATCCTGGTCGCCACGATTTTTATCGGCAGCCTCGTGCCCGCCTACCTGGCCGGAGTTGTCTCAGCGCTGGCGGTCGTCGGCATCGCTGTGCTGGGCGTGCTGCTCACCTTCGCCACATCGTGGTTCCTGTCCCGGTCGATGTTGCGCGGGCAGGTTTCGACCTTCAGCCTGGAACTGCCGCCCTACCGGCCGCCGCGTTTCTGGGCGACGATTTATACGTCCCTCATCGACCGGACGTTGTTCGTTCTCTGGCGTGCCATCCTCTTCGCCATGCCCGCCGGAGCGGTGATCTGGCTGATCGCCAACGTCACCATTAATGGCCAGCCCATCGCCGCGTACCTGGTCAATTTTCTCAATCCGTTCGGCTTGCTCATCGGGCTGAACGGCATCATCCTCTTGGCCTATATCGTCGCCATTCCGGCCAACGAGATCGTCATCCCGACGGTGCTGATGCTGACGGTGTTGTTGACCGGTCTGACCGGTGTCGGCGCGGGGGCGGGCGTGATGTTCGAATCTGAGTCCGATGAGTTGCTGAAGGCGCTCTTCCAGGCCGGCGGCTGGACGTTGCTGACGGCGGTAAATCTGATGCTGTTCAGCCTCATCCACAACCCCTGTTCCACGACCCTCTACACCATCTATAAGGAGTCGGGCAGCCGCCGGTGGACGGCCGTCGCCGCATTGTTGCCGCTGGCGATGGGTTTCGTCATCACCTTTGTCGTGGCCCAGGTGTGGCGACTCTTCGCGCCGGGCGCTTAACCCGCAGGTGGTTGGCCCCGCCCCATCACGACCTCGTCATCGGAATCTTGACCCCCCGCTCCCGCGCCACCTCAACAGCCCGCTCGTAGCCGGCATCCACGTGGCGCACGACACCCATCCCGGGGTCGACGGTCAGAACCCGCTTCAGCCTCGCGGCCGCTTCCGGCGTGCCGTCGGCAACGATGACCTGCCCTGCGTGGAGGCTGTAGCCGATGCCTACACCGCCGCCGTGGTGGTAGCTGACCCAGGTTGCCCCGGCGGCGGTGTTGATCAGCGCGTTGAGGATGGGCCAGTCGGCGATGGCGTCGCTGCCGTCACGCATGCCCTCCGTCTCGCGGTTGGGGCTGGCCACCGACCCGGCGTCGAGGTGGTCGCGGCCGATGACGATGGGCGCTTTGACCTTGCCGCTGGCCACCAGATCGTTGAACAGCAGCCCGGCTTTGTCGCGCTCGCCGTAGCCCAACCAGCAGATGCGCGCCGGAAGACCCTGAAAGTGGACTTGCTTCTGGGCCATGCGGATCCAGCGGTGCAGGTGCTCGTCGTCGGGGAAGAGTTCCAGGATGGCCTCGTCGGTCGTGTAGATGTCCTCCGGATCGCCGCTGAGGGCCACCCAACGAAACGGTCCTTTGCCTTCGCAAAAGAGCGGCCGGACGTAGGCAGGCACGAAGCCGGGGTAACTGAAGGCGTCGGCCACACCTTCATCCAAAGCCCGCTGGCGCAAGTTGTTGCCGTAGTCGAAAACGATCGACCCCCGCCGCTGGAATTCGACCATGGCCGCGCACTGGCGGGCCATTGACGCCGCCGACCGCCGGGCGAACTCGGCCGGGTCGCGCTCGCGCAACTCACGGCCATCCTCGAATGTCAGGTCGTCGGGAAAGTAAGCCAGGAAGTCGTGGGCCGAGGTCTGGTCGGTGACGATATCGGGTAGCAGCCCGCGGGCCAGTAGATCGGGGAAGATCGTCGCCGCATTAGCGATCAGGCCGATGGATCGCGGCTCGCCGGCATTGACATAATAATCAACACGGTGCAGGGCGTCTTCCAAATCTTCAGACACTTCGTCGATGTAGCGATGCTCCAACCGGCGGCGGGCGCGCCATTCGTCGATCTCGACCACCAGGGCCACGCCTTCGTTCATCGTCACCGCCAGCGGCTGCGCGCCGCCCATCTCGCCCAGCCCGGCAGTCAGCACCCACTTGCCCTTCAGCGATGGCCAGCCGGCCTGCCGCGCGGCGGCGGCGAAGGTCTCGAACGTACCCTGCAGGATGCCCTGCGTGCCGATGTAGATCCAGCTCCCGGCGGTCATCTGGCCGTACATGATCAGCCCTTCGGCCTCCCAGCGGTCGAAGTTCTCCTGCGTGGCCCAGTGGGGGACGATGTTGGAGTTGGCGATGAGCACTCGCGGCGCGTCGGCGTGGGTGCGGAAGACGGCCACCGGCTTGCCGCTCTGGACGAGTAGCGTCTCGTCATTCTCCAGCTCGCGCAGCGACCGCAGGATGGCGTCGAAAGCCTTCCAGTTGCGGGCGGCGCGGCCGCGGCCGCCATAGACGATCAGCTGCTCCGGGTCACCGGCCACTTCCGGATCGAGGTTGTTCTGCAGCATGCGGTAGGCGGCTTCCTGCAGCCAACCCTTGCAGTGAAGTTTGGTGCCTCGTGGGGCGCGAATGGTGCGGGTCATGGGTGATACTCTCCTGAGTGGGACTTATTATAACACGACAGGAATCTATCGCGTGGTTCGGCCTCAGCCTCGGGATAACGAAATGTCTCTCATGCTCCGACAGGCAACCACCACTATGCTAAGAGCATTAGATAATTCGTATGGATGATTCTGTTGCGTACGGCAAGTCATTTTATTCGCGTCAGGGCGCTGATGTGACAAGCCGGTTGGCGAGACCAGGTGAATGAATGGCGGCGTACTGAGAAACTAGTTATTGGGTTAGAAACCCACTGCTAACTAAAAAGTGCGTTCAAACGCACTTCGGACAAATCACTTTTTCAGTGCGTTTGAACGCACTTTTGGTTCTGGCTGCGAGCTTCCAACCCGCAAGAAAAATCATGAATACTGTTGTTATAGTGTGCGAGGGAACAAGTAAGAAAAGAACCTTTCTCACCACGGAAGATTTGTGAAGGTTGAGAGCCGCACGCTCAGGCTTCGCGATGGTCGGATCATTCCCCATTGGGCTTGGGTCATTGCCCAATCGCGGCCATTGTTATGGCGGTGACAGAGGAGGACAAGTTTCTTTGCTTTCGGCAAACGAAGTACGCGTAGACGGGATGTAAATGGCCCTTGCCGGGGGAATACTCGAGCAGAACGAAACAGCGCTCGACGCTGCCAAGCGAGAACTACGGTTACCGCCGATTGTCTGGCCCTCTGGAGACAGGTAGAAATTCGCCGCCTCTTCGGCCTGATTGTCAAACCACAGGCAGGGCATGATCTTCTGTCTGATATTCTCCTATCATTCTTCCTTCAGTACGCATCGAAATGATAGCCGATGATCGTCAACAACTTACCATCGTGCGTAATCACTTGCCTACTGATTACTGATGTGCTGAATACTGACCTATCCCCCAGCGATCGCTCCGATGATCCGGTACGGTTCCGCGCCGGTCGCCACGGCCTCCGGCAGAAGTGTGTCGGGCGATTCATGCGACAAGTCTTCCATGCAGGCGAAGAAGCGCAGGAACGGCCGTCGTTGCTTGGTGACATGGTCGCGGATCGTGCCGCGCAGGACCGGGTACTTTACCTCCAGCGCATCGAGGACCGACCGCTGTGTCACCGATCCCTTGACCTCGACTGTGACTTCCGCGCCGGTGCCGGCCAGGTTGCGCAGGTGGTGGGGGATGATCACCCGGATCATGGCAATGTCTGGACCTCAATCGATAGCACCGCCGGCAGATCGCGGACGATGGCCTGCCAACTGTCGCCGCCGTTGGCCGAAGTGTAGACCTGGCCGCCGGTCGTGCCGAAGTAGACGCCGCAGGGGTCCATCTGGTCGACAGCCATGGCGTCACGCAGGACGTTGACGTAGCAATCACTCTGCGGCAGACCCTTGGACAGCGGCTCCCACTCATTACCTCCGGTGCGGCTGCGATAAACGCGTAACTTGCCATCGGGCGGGTAATGCTCCGAATCGCTCTTGATGGGCACCACGTAGACCGTCTCCGGTTCGTGGGCGTGGACGTCGACGACGAAGCCGAAGTCACTGGGCAGATTGCCGCTGATCTCATACCACGAGTCACCCGCGTTGTCGCTGCGCATCACGTCCCAATGCTTCTGCATGAACAGGGTGTCTGGTTGTGAAGGGTGCAGGGCAATGCGATGGACGCAGTGGCCGATCTCCGCGTGGGGGTCGGGGATGTACTCTGATAGCAATCCCTGGTTGATCGGCTTCCACGTCGCACCGCCGTCATCAGTACGAAAGGCGCCCGCGGCCGAAATGGCGATGAACAGCCGGTCGGGGTTGCTCGGGTCGATCAAGATGGTGTGCAGGCACAGCCCGCCCGCACCGGGCATCCAGTCGGAACCCGTGCTGTGGCGGCGCAAGCCTGACAATTCCTGCCAGCTATGCCCGGCGTCGGTGGAGCGAAAAATAGCCGCATCCTCCACGCCGGCATAGACCGTGTCCGGGTCAGTCAGCGACGGCTCGAAATGCCAAGCGCGCTTGAAGTCCCACGGGTGCGGCGAGCCGTCGTACCACTGGTGGGTTCCTGTCTGGCCATCATAGAGAAACTTGTTACTGACTGTCTCCCACGACTTGCCACCGTCGTCGGACCGGTGGACAACCTGGCCGAACCAGTCGCTGGCCTGTGAGGCAAAGATGCGATTGTGGTTAAGCGGGGAGCCTTTCATGTGGAAGATCTCCAGCCCGCCAAAGAGGGGGCCCTCGACCTGCCACTTGTCACGCTTACCGTCGGCCGTCAAAATAAAGGCTCCCTTCCGGGTTCCGACCAAGACTCTCACGCTACTCATTTGTCTCTCCTTCTTAGGTTCTGTGACTATTCTGTCCGCAGGTGTCAGGGATTTCACCGATTTGGGGAATCTGTGTCATCTGCAGCGGTTTCTTTTCTATGTGAATGCGCATACTGCCATTCTTGCCAGGCCCATCAAGCCTGTACATAATAGAACAAACATTCTATTTTGTCAATGCCGTTGGTTGGTCGGTTTGGAAGGGCGTCACGCCTCAATTGGAGGTGATTAGGTTTCGGGGATTTCGGACTCAATAAGTTGTTTTCTGATCGTAGCGCTTCGTTCCAACCGGCTGATCATAAAGGTTGTGTCCGCATGTTCATCCATCCAGGGGATATCAACAACTGTCGTGAGTTCGGTTTGATGCTCAGTGATCGGTTCAAAAGTCATTCTACCTCGCATTTCAGCCGGACCGTCATGGATAATCACTGCCATCACGCGATTGGCTTCAAATTCTACTACTTCCATAGTTCCTTCGACCGAGGTGCCGCTGCGCTTATTGCGCCTTTGGATGATCGGTCCAACGCCAATAGGTTCGTCGGAATCCAACCAGAGTTCGATATCGGAGTCCCAACGAGGGTGATTGCGAACATGGTCTACGGCGACGAAATGAAATACTTTGTCGATCGGCCGGTCAATTACCTGAGATGATACTAACTGTAAAGGCATGGTTCTCTCCTTTTCGATGATTAAGGCTTATCGAATAAAGCCTCCTATATATTGGGGGTGAATATGTACGGGGACGCCCAACCCCGCTATCTCCTTCATTGTTTCGATAGTCCCGGCATTGGGTCGACCGTATATCTCAATACTGACCGGCTCAATGAAATCGTACGTTCGTTTGGCGCGTTTATGTGCGCTCTGCAATTGTTGGTCCAGCCCGTCCGCGTCGCGAAACAGACGGACGACGGTCACTTCTGTGGCGTCCTCGCTTTCATAAGAAAACTGGACCAGCATGCCCGGTTTGCCGGTCTCGATCGACGGGATGCTGCCTGTGTAGTGCCGTTTGAAGGCTTCAACCATGCCTGGTTTAATCCGGTTTCGGCTGATAAAAACGATGGGGTTGTTCATTGATCCGCTCATTCCTAACAAGTAGGCTCTTTGCAAATCATCAACTTGCTCCGCGAGGTGTCGCTGAAATGAAGGTGTACTGGGGTGCACAGCTACTATACAGTCGCATTATCAGATCTGGCACAAGTGTTGTCAACATTGTGAAAAAACCAACTAGCCCGGTTTATACACGGAAATCGAGCTCCAGGGCCCTGAGCACATTGATAGGTGCTAGGCGGTCGCTGCAATGACGAGTGCGTGAGGGCCGGATTGCCCCAGAGCGCAGCCGGTCGGTCGCGCAGCGGCTTATTAGCTCTCAGCCCCATTTCGGGCAATTGTGAATGTTCGGCCGACTTAGCCTGGAGGACCTCATCCTACAACCGCCGCACAACCAGCAGAGTGAGGTCATCGCTGAAGAGGTCCTGCTGGGCATACTGGCGCGCGTCGGCCAATAACTGTTCGATCAGCCTCATCGCCGGCTGCGATCGATGAGCCAGGGCTTTGGCCTGAAGGCGATCCAACCCGTATTCCCGGTATGCCTCGTCAAACAATTCGACAATGCCGTCGGTATACAATATGAGCGTGTCACCCGGGGCCAGGGCGATTTCGGCAGAATGGTAAGCTGGCTCATTAAAAATGCTCAACAGCGGGCCTGTGGGCGGCAAAAAGAATACCTCGCCGCTCCGGCGCAACACAAACGGCGGGTTGTGACCGCAGTTCACGTAGACAAACACCCCGGTTTCCGGCTGCAGCACACCATAAACGGCCGTCACAAAATCGACCTGCCCGGTGATGTCGGGCAGCAGTTTGTTGAGAAGCTTCGCGATGATGTCGGGCTGGACAATCTGCCGGGCATGGGTGCGCAACAGCGCCCTGAAGGTGGTCATAATCATGGCTGCCGGCACGCCTTCGCCTGATACATCGGCCATGACGAGACCCAGATGGCCCTGGGCGAGGTCAATGAAATCGTAGTAGTCGCCGCCGATCTCAAAAGCGGGCACGCACACCCCGGCGATGTCATAGCCCGGTTGGTCCGGCGCGCGCGCCGGCAGCAGACGAGTCTGCACTTCGCGGGCCAGATGTAACTGTTTTTGTAGTCGCTCTTGTTCCAGCAGGCGGCGGTGGAGAATGGCCTTGTCGATAGATACGGCCGCGGCGTCGGCGAAAAAAGCCAGAACGGCCACGTCATCTTTGTCAAAAGCGGCCAATTCGTTACTCTCCAGGTTCAACGCCCCGATGGTTCGTCCGCCGATACGAATGGGCACAGCGACCTCCGACAAGGTGCGCTCGCGCCCCTTGACGTAGTAGGGATCAACGCGAACATCGGACGATACCAGAGGCACCCCGCTGCGGATCACCTGGCCGATTATACCGCGACCTTGGGTCAACATCGGGTCATGGGGATCAGGATGGGCCGGATACCCCCGCCAGACGATGCTGGCGATGAACTGGCGGGAACGTCGCCTGGGAGCGATCAACGAGTCGTCGTTGAGGACGAAGATACCGCCAGCGTCGAACGAGATGTAGGTCGCAACCGAATCGAGAAGTTCCTCCAGGATCTGATCCAGGTCCAGCGTGCCGATGAGGCGCTGATTGATGTCCGACAGGAGATTGAATTTGCGTTCGGCGGTAAGTGTAGAGTCTGGAAGCATCGCCCGTACCCCTCAGGGATGGCAACTGTTTGGCCCTGCTAATAGGAGGATATCATATTCGACCGGGCTTGTATATGGCTTTAGCGTGGGGATTGGGGCTACAGCGATGTGCGGGCGTCACAGCTGGTGATGCCTGTTGGCCGACCTGGTAAATCGTCTTGCTATTGGCTCGACGCCCCACGCAAATGTTGCCAATAGGGTCTTACGCGACTAACCAATAAAAACCACTGCGGCGCACCTTCAATCGATCGAATCGGTCACTTCCTTTTGCCACTCCTTCTCCCACGGCTCGTACAGGTCGAAATCGTCGCCCATCACCGACCGGTAGAGGGCGTTGGCCGCCTCACTGTAGCCGCCGACTGTGACCACTATTGCGCCCATCCGCTGCAATCGCCGCAGACCCTCGGTCAGCAGCGCCTTACCAAGGCCGCGTCGCTGGTGAGCCGGCACCGTCGCCACCGGCTCAAACATGGCGCTGCGGGTGGCGTCATCAAACCAGATGGTGCAGAAGGCGGCGATGGCTCCATCGGCGGCGACGGCTACCAGGTCCAGGTCACGCCGATAGAGCGGCGCGGTCTGGATGTTGCGATACCAGGTGGGATCTTCCCGGTTATCCACAGCGATGCTGATATCACCCTCGTGGAAACCTAACCCCGAAGCATAGCAACGTTCCAATAATTCCAGGCCGTCGCCCAGAGCCCGAATTGTGTAGCCCGGCGCCAGAGGAACATCGGGAATGGGCGCGTTCAATGTTCGTCGCCACTGATGCTCCGGCCCATCGCCTTTGGTGTAACCGCGCTCGCGGAGTAAGTCCTGCCGCATGCGGTTGGACACCGGCGACCAGACGGTCAGCCGGCGGCGGCCTTCCTCCTCGGCCGCCAGCTTTTCCTCGGCCACGGCCAGCATCTCGGTCTCCAGTTCGGCCGTGTCCTGATCCGGATGGACACACAGATGGGCTTCGCCCGGCCCGCCGTCGGGCATGATGAAGGCCACCAGCTCGCCGTCTGCCTCCCACAGGGTAGCAACATCGGCAAGGTCCAGCTCGGCTATATTCAATAGCACATGCCGGCGGGCGTAATCCAGCCGGGCGACATGCCAGCTATCCTCGCGCCGGTCATTGCGCAGGTACACCCGGCGCAGGAAATCGCGCATGCTCCAGTAATCATCTTCCGTTTGGTAGGGCCTGTACTTCATTGGACTCCTTAGGCAATAAAAAATGCCTAAAATGTATTATTGCCAGTTGCCTGATAGGCCGCTTCAATGGTACCTCCTGCTTCAAAGTTCGACATCAAATGGACCAGCGCTTGTTGCCGATCCGCTCCGCCACCGTCGTTCAGCAGAAGTTGCGCGCAGTAGAGGGCGATGTCTTCAATAATCCGCTCTTATGCCCAGCGCGTTCAAAAATTGGGGGACGGTAACGGTGTTTTCGTCAAACATCCCCGCCCTCAATTTGACGAAGTAAGTGGTGCTATCGGGTTCAAATGCGCGATAGACGGCCGAGTTTTCGTCCGCGCCCAGGGGCAGGAATGAAATCCGGTCTATCGCCATCCCATACGCAGCCTGAATCGCGGTGACGATTCGGTTGTCGTGAATGTCAGGTTTTTCGAGCATAATCGCAGCCGGTGCCGGGACACCTGAGTCAGCAACGATGAAAGCGGTTACCCGTCATAGCGCTCCAGAAACTCCTTCTCAGCCGCTACGGTGCCGATCAGGATGAGCTCACCTTTGGCTGGCAAGGGGACGTTGGGATCAGGATTCAATGTCACCTCCTCATCCACTTGCCAGGCGACCACTGTGCAGTCTGTCTTACGTCGGATATCTGCCTGGGCCAGAGTCCGTCCCGTAAGTTCGGGCGGTATGGGAACGCGGAACACGTCCAGCCCCTCGGCCACCATCAACACATCACTGCGATCCAGCAGGGTCAGGATGGCGTTGGCCCCCATCGACGCGTAGGACATCACGAAGTCTGCCCCGGCCCGGTGAATAGTAGCCACGTTGCGCTCCAAGGTGGCCCGGCTGACGATTCGGACGTCCGGCCGCAAACGACGGCAATAGATCGTCAGGTAGATGTTGGTATCGTCGTCATGGGTACTGACAATCACCGCTCCCGTTTTCATGATACCTGCTTTCTGCAATACGCTGAGTTCGGCCGCATCGCCCAGGATATATCGCTCGACGTTATCGGCTCGAATGCGCTCCGGTTGTCGTTCGACGATACGATATTCTAAACCGCGCGCCATCAAAGCCCGGCCCGCCGCCCGGCCGACACGCCCGCCGCCGATGATGATTACCGGCTCATTGTTAGTCGAATTGTGGTCGTACAGCTTGTTGTAGCGCCGGATATCGGCTTCCCGGCCGACCAGAACCAGGACCGTTTTGGCTGAGATCGGTGTTTCCGGCCCGACGAACTCAAATTTGCCCCGTTTCCAAACCCCGAGGATTGTCACACCAGCCTGCTCGCGGAGACGGCTCTCGCGCACCGTCTGCCCGGCCAGTGAGGTCTGGCCCACCGGCGCTTCGGCAAACACCAGCTCGTCGAATTGGCCGATGACATGGGCCATTGTGTCGCCGCCGCTCACCCGCCGCGATAATGCCTGGCCGAGCATTTCGCCTAGCTGGAGTACATGGTTACTGCCGGCTAATTGCAGGATATCGACCGATGCGCGATGGTTGGCGACCGTCATGATAGGCACCGTCTCTGAGATCTCGCGCACAGTGGAGGCGATATTGGTGTTAACCATGTCATTTCCCGTGGCAGCCACCAGCCGGGCGCGATCGGCGGCCACCTGCTGGTACGTCTCCGGTCTATCCAGATCGCCGCGTACGACACGATAGCCTAGATCATGCAACCGCAACGCTTCATTCAGATCACCGACCAACAGAACATATTGATAGTGGTACTGATCGAGCTTCCGAATCAATTGGCCGGTCACCGGATCGAGCGCGGTGAGGATGACATGTCCTTCAGTCTTGGACGGCAGGGTCGAAGGTGCGCGCTTTTCGGCTTGCAGACGTAACCAAGGAGCATAGAAAAATTCGATAAAGGTGAACGGCAACAGGACGAGCAAAAAGATGATCCCGCTGAGCAACACCACGCTGGAGAAGATCCGCCCCAGATCGGACTCGAAGGTGATATCACCGAAACCAAGGGTCGACATGACGGTTAGGGTCCAATAAAAGCCGGTGACCCAGCTATGGTTCTGGCCCTCAAATTCCATAATTATATGGAAAATGATGCTGTAGATAGTGATGAGGCCGACCAGGAGGAGCAAAAAGCGCAACAGGTTGAATAAACTGACGCGGCTAGGACCTTGGCGCAGGAAGTAGTAGAGCTGGCTGGGAAGGAACTTCATCGTTACTTAGGTTACGGCAGGTTCTAGCTTAGCATCTGCCCGTTCATAATACCCGCACAGCGAAATAGCCGTCAACCTTTTTACCGGCCGGATAGGTGGATGCCGGGCAAAGACCAAAGCCTAATGCCTGCCACAAAGGAATCGCCTCGACCTTGTCGTCCGAACTCCAGGCGCGCAGTTGATAAACCCCCCTTTGCCTGGCCCGTTCAACGGCGATTTTTACCAATTGCGAAGCGATCCCTCGCCGGCGGAAAGAGGTTGCCACCTCAATGATGTCGATGAACGCTTCGTATGTGCTCGCTAGCGGCGCTGGCAATAGCTGCCAGTTAACGGAAATGAGACCAGCCGGATCATTCTTGACCAGGGCCAGTATTGAAAAGCCATTGTCCAAATGCATGTGGTTCGCGGCCGTTTCACCCCATACCTGGCGAATTCGCTCTCGCCAGGCCTCGTCGGCGTCGATGTAGTCGATAGGAATGGTTTCCATGCCGGTTAGACAGAACTGAGTGGCGCGCCCAGTTCGATGCGCTGCCGTTCCTTCCCTTTAGAAAGCAGCCAGCCGCCCCCGTGCGCGAGGATGGTCTCATGGCTGTTAATACGCAGATAAGCGTCGTCTTCCAGCGCCAGGACGGAATTGTCGTAATAAACGTGATACTCGCTCAGCCACTCATCCCATTTGTCGCGAGTAGTCTCGTCAGACGGGTAATGGACACTGAAGTTGAATGGCGTCACATTCAAGCCTTCAAAATAGGGGGTTGCGCACATGTTCATGTCGTTGCTGGTCAGGATGGTGGGGCCGCAGATGGTCGCCCCGGCGCTGAAGCCGACCACCGGCAGGCCGTCGATGATCCGCTGCTGCAACAAGTCAAACACACCACTCCGGTGCAGGCGGTGATTGAGCAGGAAGGTATTGCCGCCGGAAATATAGACAACGCCGGCCCGGTCGAAGATGGCCGCGACGCCGGCGAGAGGGATGGTTTCGGTATCGATGTAGGCGATCTCGGCCAGTCCGGCAAAGGCTTTCTCGGTGTAATCGAGCCAGTTATAGACGGGCGAGGCGGCCGGGAGGTAAGCGACCACCGGCTTGGCCTGCACGGCCAGATAGGGTCTCGCGGCATCTAGAATGTGGCGAATATCGCGAATGCCGGGTTGGCAAAGGAGATGGAGGTTCATAAGGCAAACAGTATTACGATTATCGACCGGAAAGAAAACTCATAATGGCGCCTATCTCTCCCCGATGCTCCGCTTCGTGGAGAGTCAGATGATGCAACACCCAAGCCGGCGAAACGTCATACTGGGGAAAGCTGCGCGGCCGGTGAAAGTCCTCGGCGGTCAGACCCTGCAATCTGTCCAGGAGTGTGCGGCGAATCGAATCTAGCCGCACCAGATGTTGCGCGAGAGATTCCCCCTGAATGACGGTCAGATTGCCGGATTTGTCGCGATGATCCGCCGGCAAGAGCATTTGGATATCCTCCGGATATGGTTCTTCCAGTATCTCG
>JAWOHK010000051.1:0-18057 GCA_046485205.1 Chloroflexota bacterium
GTCCGATCAAACCAAAGGCTCCAGCCGAGGTGCTTCCCCAGCCATCGCCCGGATAACGCAACCCGGCCAGTGACGTGACGAGCGGAATCAGGATCAGCAAGAATCCGCCGATTAACGTGAGCCGAGCCCAGAGGTCCCAACGCCGTTCGTCGCGCTCAACTGGCGACGGATCGCTGTGGCTTTGAACCTGCATTGTCTCATTGACTAACGTCATCCCGTCTGCTCCTTTGTTCCCACGCTCTTTTTAAACTGAAACTGGTCTCCACTTAGCCCCTGATCAGCCGGATCGCGCAGCCAGATGCTTAACGTCGCCGGCTGCGTCGTCTCCTGGATCACGCGCAGCAGCTCGGCCGTCAGCGCGTCCAGGTCGGTCTCATTGCGGACGGTGGCAGCGAAAGCTTGCAGCGTCTCGCCGCCACGTTGCACTGTTAACTGAAGGACTTGTCCCTCGCGTAAATTAGTTGGCAGAGGAGGCAGCATGTACGGCACCAACGGTTGGCCATTTATGGCGAGCACTGAATCATCGGGTCGTAAGGTCGAGACCTGGTCACTGATATTAGTGCCTATCTTCCAGGGGCCACCGGCGATAGTGGTGCTCTCCGTCCTAATTGTCCAGCCGTCGGTTGGATAGTCCAAGGCCGCGAAACTTAGGAGAATCGGGTAGAGCAGGATGAGGATCGCGACGCCCAGGGTTAGCGAGGCGCCGGCATTCCAGCGATGTTCATCTTGAACGTCTATCGTCTCAAGATGTGCGGTCACTAGCTCGAAATCCGAGTTCATACAGGCAGTATAGCCGGTGATCGTCTCCTAAACGTTACGAAAAACGCCAGATACCGAGGAATTCCCGCGGTCATCGTTACGAAACTTCATGAGCCGGGCTGTTTTCGCCCAAATGGGATCGATCGCCATCGATCGGTTACAATATAGTCGGCACAACCAATAGCCAATTTAAGTTATGATTCGCCACGAAAATTTCCCTTCCTCCTATGTCGCTTCGCGCCACATCGACGTATGGCTGCCCCCAGGTTATGAGGATGCCGCCGGCCACCATTACCCGGTTCTATACATGCATGACGGGCAAAACTGCTTCAATGCCGGGGAAAGTTCCATGGGCGTTGCCTGGGATGTCCAGCATGCCCTGGCACGCCTGATCGAATCCGGCGAAGCCAAAGCGGCCATCATCGTCGGTATCTGGAATTTGCACATGCTCCGTTATCCGGAGTACCGTCCGGCCAAGCCCTTCCACTACCTGAGCAAAACGGCGCAAACCCGTATACTGGCCGGCTTGGGTGGCACCCCCATGTCTGATGAATACCTATCATTCATCGTCAGCGAGTTGAAACCGTTTATCGACGCCACTTACCGGACATCGCCGGATCGCCACAACACCTGCATCATGGGCTCCAGCATGGGCGGGTTGATCTCCCTGTACGCCGTCTGCGAATACCCGGAAGTGTTTGGCGGGGCCGGTTGCGTCTCGACCCATTGGCCGGCGGTCGAGGGAGTCATCATTCCTTATCTGAAAGCCCACCTGCCCGACCCGGCCACTCACTGCCTCTACTTTGACTACGGGAACGAAACACTCGACGCGCTCTACGCGCCTTTGCAGGCGGAGACGGACAAAGTGATGGCCGCGGCCGGATACAGTCACGGAGAAAATTGGCTAACGCTGGCATTCCCCGGCACCAATCATTCGGAAGTGGCCTGGCAGGACCGCGTCCGTATCCCGCTTCAGTTTCTCCTCAGATGAGATGAGGCGGTGATTAGGGATCATTCCATCACCGGGCTGGAACCATTAAGATGCCATTTGCGTCTTTCGTAAAGACGTAAATAGCACTATGAACCAGTTCACACCAACGCACCTGAATCACAAATACCGGTCAACCAGCTTGTTATTAATGCTGGCGGGCATGACGATCCTTTTCCTTTTGACAGCCTGTGTCCCCCAAACTCCGGTCGTCGATGAGGCGACGCAAACCCTCTTCCCGACGCCGGAACCAATCGCTATAGCAACTATGGATTCGAGCGGGGTCTATCCGCCGGTATCGGATCCCTATCCCTATCCTGCGCCGGCGACTCCGATTTTGCCCACCTTACCGGCCGATTATCCAGCCGTCTCGTCGCCTTACCCGTCCGAAAACGGGGCCGCAGCCGTTACCCTGCAGGCCGGCGAATTGGCGAGCGAAGGTGGTGTCTTCTTCCCGGTCATCGGCGAGGGCGTGTTAACAGCCTCCCCCTCTCCCACTATCCAGCCCACAGAAGCAGTCGAAATAGCAGCCGGGCCGACCGCCACATCGACTCCGGTTCCTGTTGTACCGATTGATTTTGACGCCGCACGGGCTGAGCTCGATGCCCAGGGACGCGATCTCGTCTATAACAAGATCGGCTTTCACGTTACCTTTCAGCAAGATCGGGTAGAGCTGGACAGCTATATGAACACGCTGGATGCTAACGGCGTGCCTTTTTTCCTGAAGAGTGTCGACAATGCCGAACCGGTCTTCAAGGCCCAGGAACTCAGGAAAGCCTCCGGCGTGGAACACATCCTGGTCTTCCGCACCACGGCCTACGACGTAGCCGATTACACCATGCTGCCGGAAGAAGCGGCCGAACTGGATTGGGCGCGTGAACTGGCGCTATGGCCACCGGAACTGGACCCGCAGATCGTCTGGTTAGAGACGCTCAACGAACCGGACAAGAACCGTTCGGAATGGCTGGCGCGGTTCGCCTTGCGTACGGCCCAACTGGCATTGCGCGACGGCTATCGTTGGGCGGCCTTCGGCTGGTCATCGGGCGAGCCCGAACCGGCTGATTGGGAGTCGCCGGCCATGCTGGAACTACTACGTCTCATGGGCGAGCATCCCGATCAACTGGCCATTGCCCTGCACGAGTACAGTTACCTGGCCGGCGAAATCGACCATGAATACCCCCATAAGATCGGCCGGTTCCTTGATCTGTTCGAGGTCGCCGACAAATATGGCATTCCCCGGCCGACGGTGATCATCAGCGAATGGGGCTGGACCTACAATAACATTCCACCTACACCGGAGGCGATGGCCGATATTGATTGGGCGGCGCGGCTCTACGGCGCTTACCCGGAGGTTGTTGGCGCAGCCATCTGGAATCTGGGTAACTCCGATACGGAGTTTCTGGACCTGAACGAACAGGTACAGGGACTGATCGAACCGTTGAAAGCCTATAGCCTGACTCACTACTTTTCGGCACCGCGACCCCCGGAGCAAACAGCCCTGGATTCAGGGCAGTTCCCGCCGCCCTAGGGCAAGTAGTGGTTCACCAGCCTTAGGCGACAGGAAGAAACCGTGGTCAATGGTCAATGATCACGCCTGTTGTCTGCCGATGGCTTCAGCCAGATCGACACGTGCTCCGGCTGCATCGTCTCCTGGATGACCCGAACCAGTTCGGCCGTCAGCGCTTCCAGGTCGGTCTCATCACGCGCAGTGGCCGCGAACTGAGAAAGAATCTTTTCGGCGTCATACTTCCTGCGAAAAAAGCGCCGGTCGATCACATCTTGAACTCGTCAGCGTAAGGTGAGGAACAGAGCGGCGATCAGAAGCGTCGACAGAACAACAGCCGGGGTCGATTCACCGGTAAACGGTGAGAGCAACCGTTGCAAGACAACGACACAACCGAAGTAAACCAACGCCAGTAGCGCCGATAGCGAAGCATAGACAGTCGTCCGGCGAATGACAACATCGATATCCCACAGGTTTGCGCGCAAGATGGCGATGGCGAAGGTGATCGGAATGATCGTCGCGATGATATTCATGAAGGTCCAGACCAGAATCGACCAGATCGATTGCCAAAACCCGGTAACCATGGTCACGATCGCCAACACAACGAAGGTACCTAATCCGATGACCACACCAAAAACTACCCAACGGGTCTGGTAACGCTCGCGTTGGGTCGAATACCGTCGATACCGATAGACCTGAACCCCGATAAACAATGCCACAATCGGCAGGAGAAGGATCGTTGAAATAATTTCTGCCTGGGGCAGGTGATTAAAAGCCGGTATGTAGTCTAGGGCGGCGGCAGCTCCTCTGAATGGGATAATCCACCAAAGCCAGCGCGGAATGGGCCGGCCGTTGGGAAAAAGCAAGAAAAAAGCAGCGATCAAAAGCTCTCCGAGAATAGAGAGGAGTGCTATTGGCACGGATAGTACGGGGTAATCCGCGGCAGCGGCTGAAAAAGCGCCGGAAATAAACGTGGCGCTGCTGAATACGATCAACATCAACGAGACCAAGATGGCCATCCAGTCATTTCGCCGAAGCAGGAATATAATAGCGCCGGTGCTGATCCAGACGGCCAACATAAGGAATTCCGCGGCAACAATGAATGTGGCATACAGGTCAAGAGAAAAACCTGCCGACATCAACTGTCGGGCTTGTTCGCCTGTTGGGCGACCTAATTCTTCGCAAATGATGTTCGAGGTATCACAAATGGTTGATAACTGCCTCTGGAGTGCCGGCAGACCGACCATAAGCAACACGATTACCGTCAAAACTACGACCACCCAAACTAACTGGACAGCCCGTTGGGTCCGACCGGCTATTATCGTGTTGGTATCGTTTGCTGGGCTAACTTTGGTCATTCGTCAATCGTTAAACTTTTCGAAACCGGCATAAGTCTGACCGAGACATGCTCCGGATGAATCGTTTCTTGTTCGATCACCGCCACGAGTAACAGGTACCCCGCGATTAACAGTGACCAGACAACCCAAGTCCTTAGCCGGGTGTGGCGTGATGCAATTGTGTCTTTAAAGTCTGTCGATTTTCCTATCAATACAGATCTTCATCGGTCGTCTTCATATGGTATGAGGTGAAGTATAGCGATCGATCGTCTCCTGATCGTTACGAAAATCTCAAACCTTGGAGGTTTTCTACATCTTTTGTGGTCCATTCTGGAAACCATCGTCTATTGATCGTTACGAAACGGAATTACAGATCATTGGCAATGCGGATCCGAGACAAGAGGTGGATAGCTTTCTGAATTAGCTCGCGATTGGCAGGTGCGTTGGGCCACAGACTGGCGCCGGACGGATGTGGCAGCGGCACAATAAAGCGACCCCTGACAGGCGCCAGGTCTGAAGCGAGCTCATCTATGCCAGTCCCTGTTTCCGGGGTGAGCATAACTGCTTGTGACAGGTCTGGATTAAGCAAATTGGCCGGTGACGGCGGCGTGAAGAACAACGCCGTACCAATGATCTCATCTAGCCGGAAACTCGCCGGATAGACCAGCTTAATCGCCAGCCCGCCGACAAGGATCACCAACCGGGGGTCAACCAGGCGCATCTCCTGCTCCAGCCAGGGCCGGCAGAGAGCCTGTTCGGCACGGCTGGCTACGCGGTCGCCCTTGCCGTTGCCGCTGGGGCCGGGATAGCATTTGGTGACGGCGGTCATGTAGTGGCGGGCGCGAAATTCGGCTTCGTCCCAACCGGCCTCGCCCAGCCATTGAAACAGGCGTCGGCCGCTGCCGGCATTGAACGGCCGCTTGACCTGCCCTTCGGTGATACCTGGCGCCTGGCCGATGAGCATCACCCACGGCTCCGGGCCGCTGCTGAAAACCGGCCCGGGCGTAATACGGTGATCGGCCTCCAGACATAACCGGCAAGCGCGCAACTCGGTGTGGAGTTCAGTAAGCGATTTTAGTTTGAGCATGAAATTCTTTAACGCGAAGACGTTAAGGCCTAAAGACGCAGAGATTTATAATGACTTACCAGTGAATGGTTCGTAGTAGTGACATCAGTCGCGTTATTGAGGGACGGCACTGAGCGCCTACTACAAACAAGGTGTAGTTGTTGCATTCCGTTTCACTTAGTGTCTTCACGCCTTTGCCTTAAAAATTGAAATTTTATGTTCGTAAATCCTTCACAATACGGCCATCCTTCATTACAACCACGATATTCTCTTTCTGTTCAAGCGAGCGAATGTCCTTAAGCGGGTCGCTCCGGGTGATAATCAGGTCGGCCAACTTGCCGGGCTCCAGGGTACCAAGGCGCTCCTGCCAGCCGAGGCACTCGGCGGCGATCCGGGTCGTGGCCACAATCGACTCCAGCGGCGACATGCCGATATTGCACATCAAACCGAGCTCGCGCAGGTTGGTACCGTGGGGCATCACGCCGGCGTCAGTGCCCATGGCGATCTTCACTCCGGCCTGGTAGGCGCGGCCGATGCTGTCGCTATGAGCCTCGATGACTTCACGCGCCTTGTGTACCCCATATTCAGGCATACCGCCTTTTTCGCCCGCCTCCAGAACGGCCAAGGGGGCCAATAAAGTCGGCACCAGGTAAGTGCCGTGGGCCAGCATCAACTCGATAGTCTCGTCATCCAGGTAAATGCCATGTTCGATAGAATGAATTCCGGCCCGAACCGCGTTTTTGATTCCCTCCGCACCCTGAGCGTGGGCCATCACCTTCACACCTCGGCGGTAGGCGGCTTCACGAACGATGATGTCCAGTTCCTCAGGCGAGAACTGGGTGAATTCCGGGTGGTCGGTCGGGCTGAGCACACCGCCTGTCGCGCAGACCTTAATTACATCAGCCCCGGCTCGCAGCACTTCGCGCACCTTCAGCCGCACCGCTTCAACGCCGTCACAGCGGCCGTCCGGCAGGCCTGGATAAGACGGGAACAAGGCGAATTCATTGCCCGAGCGCATCCAGCCATCGGCATGCCCGCCGGTGATGGTCAACACAGTGATGCTGATCTGCAACCTGGGACCGGCAATAACTCCCGTTTCAATCGCCTGTCGTAATCCTGCGTCTGCGCCACCGGCGTCACGCACGCTGGTGATACCCGCGTCCAGCGTCCGGCGGCAATACTCGACGGCGTTATAAAAACGCAGCGAGAACGGGGCGACCATATCGCGGGCGATATTGACGCCCTCAAGCATGAGATGGACATGGGTATCGATCAGTCCCGGCAGGATTGTGCCGCCGGCTGCGTCGATGGTCCGGATTTCCGCATCAGGCAGGGAGATAGTTCGCGCCGGGCCGGCTGCTTTAATTTTGTTGTCTTCGATGAGGATGGTCGCGTCGGTCATTGGTGTGCTGCCGGTACCATCGATCAATGTACCGTTGCGGATCAGTGTAAGGGTCACGTCCTTCTCCTATGTCTTATTGGAACCGGGGCGGGCCTTGTTCGACGCGCCGCCGGAAGGTATCACGGTTAGACGGTTTCTCCAGGCTGCCCCACATAGCCTCGATCCACCAAGTCGCCCCGGCTTCAGCCCACTCACGAACCTGTTCGCCGGCTTTCTCTGGTTTGTCGCCCGGCGTCTCCCCCTCGACCACGATATCGAACGGCGTGGTCTCCGTCCGGTGGGTCTCGACGTAGGCCTTTATCTCACGCACATCATCCGCCGTCAGCGGCCGGTGATCGCCTTCCGGCGTCATCGCATTGGGCAGGATGCCGTCATAACGCAGGACACGGGCCATCGACTTCGGCCGGTTCCACGCGCCGACGACCCAGATAGGAATGCGTGGCTGTTGAACTGGTGGCGAGGGAACCATGAAATCCGTCGGCTGCACCTGATAATGCCGGCCGTCGTAGCTGAATGGCTGGCCGCGCCAGAGACCGATAAGTATATCCAGCCCTTCATCCAGCAGCTCAGCACGGATTTTTCGGTCAGTTTCCTCGCCGAACTCAGCAAAACCCACGTCTAATGCACCCAGGCCGACCGAGAGAATTACCCGGCCGCCGGACAGATTGTCAAGCGTCGCCGTCTCCGAAGCCAGTTTCCACGGCCGCATGCGTGATAGAGGCGTGATCATCGTCCCAAGACGGACACGCTCGGTAACCATGGCCGCGGCTGTGAGCGACACCCAGGCGTCGATCCCCCACACTGGTTCCCAGACGAAGAAGCCGTCCCAGCCTGCCTGTTCGGCGGCGCGTGCGGTGTCCGCGGCGGCGCGCGCGTCGCCACTTGGTAAAACAAAGCCGTATTTCATCAGGCTAGTATAACCTGCGGGGGAACGACTGCCGACCCTCTGCCGCTACAGACAGCATGTAAAAAAGGCGCGAAGAACGCCGGAGGACCTCCTCCTTGCATCTTTGCGCCTTTGCGGACGGCTTGGTTGGATTACCGGATACAGCTAATAAGTCGGCAAACTGGGATCCACATCCCGCGCCCACTGGTTGATACCGCCGGCCAGATTGTAGAGCTTTTTGTAGCCGTGGTTCTTCAACTGGTGGATGACATCGGCGCTGCGGCCGCCCGTCTTGCAGTAAACGACGATTTCTTTGGCTGTGTCCAGATCACCAAGATGTTCCAGGATCTGGCCCTTGGGAATGAGCACCGCGCCCAGGCCGGCCAGGTTGCTGATCTCCCACTCGTGCGGCTCGCGCACGTCGAGGATCATCACATCATCGCCCTCGTCCAATCGATGTTTCAATTCGGCGGGGGTGATGGCCGGGATGCGGCCGTTGGTCGTTGTGGCATATTCGCTGTGATCGTGGGCGGGCATGCCGCAGAACTGCTCGTAATCGATGAGTTCCGTCAACGTCGGGTTCTCGCCGCAGACCGGGCAATCCGGGTTCTTGCGCAGCCGGACTTCGTCAAAGGTCATGGTCGTCGCGTCATAGAGCAGCAAGCGGCCGATGAGCGGCTCGCCCAGGCCCAAAATCAGCTTGATCGCTTCGGTGGCCTGGATCGCGCCGATGGTTCCCGGCAAGACGCCCAGAACACCGCCCTCGGCGCAACTGGGCACCAGGCCCGGCGGCGGTGGTTCGGGGAAAAGGCAGCGGTAGCACGGCCCTTCCTGAGCATAAAAGACCGATGCCTGGCCTTCAAAGCGGAAAATACTGCCGTAAACGTTGGGCTTGCCCAGCAGCACGCAGGCGTCGTTGGTCAGGTAGCGCGTCGGGAAGTTATCGGTGCCATCGATAATGATGTCGTACGGCGCGAGCAACTCCAGCGCGTTGGCCGAAGTCAACGGTACCTCATAGGAATCGACCTGAATATGAGGGTTAATATCGAGGATTCTATCTCTGGCGCTTTCCAGTTTCAGCCGGCCGACATCCTTGGTGCCGTGAATGATTTGCCGTTGCAGATTGGAGTGATCGACCACGTCGTAATCGACCAACCCGATACGGCCGATACCGGCGGCGGCGAGGTACATGGCCAGCGGCGATCCCAGACCGCCGGCCCCGATCAGGAGCACGCTAGCCGCCTTCAGTTTTTTCTGTCCGGCCATGCCGACCTCGGGCATGATCAGGTGGCGGCTATAGCGTTTGATTTCTTCGTGCGACAGGGACACATCGGCCAGTGCCGCGGGAGCGATTGGTTGGTTCATAAGCGTAATTATCCTTAGGGCAAATCGATATCAGGTTGTGGGCATCGTCTCGACCGGCTTGGAAAGACGAGCCGGGACCGGGTCGACTGCCGGGTAAGATACGGCCGTTAGCTGGCGATTAAGCTTCCGGGCATCGGCCAGACCGTAATTGATGTTCTGGACCTGCCCGTCCCCGTCCAGCCAGATCGTCGTTGGCAGCGAGAAGACCCAGTAGCGGGCGGCTACTTCCGGCTCGCGTTCGGCGTCTACGGTTTCCACGCAGACCCGGCCGTCCCATTGCGCTACCAATTGCTCAATGATGCGCCCTTGAGTCGGGCAAACGGCACAGGTATCGGCCCGAAAATAAAGCAAGGTGGGCAACGTACTGGTATGTTTTGGGTCCAGGTTTATGCGACGCAGGTGAAGAGCGCGTATGGCGTAATAGGCAGCGACAAAGGCCACGGTCAGCAAAGCAACGATAACGATGCGCTCGATCATGATCTTATCCCGCCTGCTCGATCGGGCTGCGAGTGAAACCGGGGATGCCTAGCTTATTCATCTGATAGTAGACAAAGCAGCCGGCGCAAAAGCCTAGGAAAAGGTTAAGCGCCGCCAGAACGATCACCAATCCTACCAGTCCCCAGCCGAGCACAAATTGACCAGCGGCCAGGGCCAGGATAGCTCCCAGCAACACGACCCCGCCAAAACCCTGGGCAAAGCGATGGGGTTCCGGGTTGTCGATGATCACGTTGGGCTTGACGATACCCGCCGGGCGCAGGACATGCTGGTAAACACGCTTAAAGAGCGACAACGACGGCACGGCTGTGCCGGCCAGCATCACCGCGGCCACCAGTACGACAAGGCCGACAGAATTGAGGATAAAGGCCAAGACCAGCAGGGCAATAATAAAGGCCTGGTTGACCCGCAATGTCGATTGATCTACTTTTCGGTCAGACATTTGATTTCCCGTCCATTTATTTATGAGTCTTTATTTTCGTCCGCCGGCAATCGACGGGATGATCATCAACGTGTCGTCTGGCGCGATCGACGTCTGGGAACCCTGAAGCCCGCGAACATCTTCTTTATTCAGATAGATGTTAACGAAACTACGTAATTCCTCCCCATCATATAAATGGGTTCGAAGTTGCGGGTGCTGGCGGGTGAGGTCGTTCAATGCCTCCCCGACCGTGCCCCCGTCAACGGTTACGGTGCTGTTACCCCCGGAATATGGACGAAGGGGTGTTGGGATTCGAATGGTTGTCATTTATAACTCCAAATAATAGTAAATATCGGATCGCAAAAGTGCTCTCGTAATGATTTCTCTTGGGTCCAGGATCCTTGGCATCCTTGTGTTAATTAATCTCTACGGCTTCCTCTATAAAACCGGACCGATCGGTGGCCAGCTGCCACGAGCGGCTGATGGCGGGTTGGCCGGCAACCACCTGAGTGATCAGGTAGGAATAACCGGGCCAACTGGCCCAGGCCAGGTCGCGGGGCGAGGCTACCGGGGGATGGTCGGGATGGCTATGAAAAATCCCGATTACATCCAGCCCCTCGCTCATCGCTTCCAGTTCGGTATCGCGCCAATCCTCTTCGGAAATACGGAAGCGTTCCGGTTTTTCACTTTCCACCGGCCAGTGATTGGGCAGCGGCCGCGCCGCCGTAACGACATTCCTGTTCGGCAACGCCTCGCCCAGCAATAGCCCGCAGCCTTCATAAGGGTATGAGTCCGCGCCGTGGGCTTTGATTTGCTCGTGGATCTGATGGTTCATTACCAACATGGGATAACCTCAACCGGCGATCACTCGAGCCAAAAACGCTCACTCAAATACTTGAGGCCGCTATCAGGTAAGACCGTGACGACAGTGCCTTCATCCAGTTCGGCCGCGACCTGCAACGCCGCGCACACATTAGCCGCGGCCGAGACACCCACCAGATAGCCTTCGTGGCGAGCCAGAAAGCGAGCCATGGCATAGGCATCCTCGGTGCGAGCGCTGAGATCGCCATCGGCCAGATGATCATCATAAATGCCGGGCACGATGGCGGTCGCCATATGCTTCCAGCCTTCCAAGCCGTTGAAAGGGCTGTCCGGTTGAGCCGAATAGCAGCAGATGTCCGGATTTAATTCTCGCAACCGGCGCGTGGTCCCCATGAAGGTCCCGCTGGTCCCCACGCCGGCCACAAAGTGGGTGATCGATCCGCCAGTTTGTTGCCAGATCTCATCGGCCGTCGTCAGGTAATGGGCCATCCAGTTGGCCGGATTATTATATTGGTCAGCATAAAAGACGGAAGTGTCTTCAGCCGCGAGGCGGCGGGCTTCTAGAATCGCTCCATCCGAACCCTCGAGAGGGTCGGTCAGAATCAATTCGGCGCCATAGGTGCGCAATATCGCTAACCGCTCCGGGCTGACGTTCTCCGGCACGGTGAGCTTGACGCGGTAACCGCGTGCCGCGCCGAGCATGGCATAGGCGATGCCGGTGTTGCCGGATGTAGCGTCCAGAAGCGTCATGCCGGGCCGCAGCAAGCCGTCGCGCTCGGCCGTTTGGATGATATTCAGGGCGGCGCGATCCTTGATGGAGCCGCCCGGATTATACCACTCCGCTTTTGCCAGCAGGCTGACGCCGGGCGAGATGCCATGAGAAGCCGCGGTCCGGTTCAGCCGGAGGAGCGGCGTGTTGCCTATTAGATTTTCCAGACGCGATGAATAATCGGTATAGGTCTTGGGGAATATTTCGAGTTGTGTCGCTAACATAGATTCAGATGTCTTATCCAAAAAATTCAGATTTTGTTCGAGTGTGCCCGCCATTATGGCGGTCAGGCACAAAAAAACGGTCGCAGCCCGGCAATCGAGCGCGTGTAACAGATTCGTTACGCCGCGAGGATAGCTGCCACCGTTTGTCCGAAATTTTCGAACAGCCTGATGATTTCCTCAGGCTAGCGGTAGGATAACTATCCTCGCTTAAGACACCTGCAATGTTGCCACATAGTTAATACCCAGTTGAACGAATTATTATCAAAAACTTGATTAATAATCAGATAAATTGAAGTATAGCAATCACAAAGGCAGAGTCAAGTAGGAATATTATTAGAACCGGACTTTGGTCCGGTTCTAATAATGCTGTAATATTGTCGATTTTCACGACGACGGGATTTCAAGCCATCAGGCTCCGGTCATTCGGTTAATTCGTTTTCCGCATCCTGGGTCCCCTGGGCGGCGGCCAACGTGGCCAACCCTTCGGCGATCATCTCTTCGCCGGCCAGGGCCATGGCCTCGCTGTTGGCGGCAAATGCCTCGGCCAAATCGAGACGCGCTTCCCCTTCGGCAACTTCCTCCGATCCCAACACGGCCATTTCGTCGCTGGTGTCGACCATTGATTCGGATAAGGCGCGCAGCGCACCGTAGCGAAGGATATTATCGACCGACAATTCCCTAAGCCGCTGGCTGCGATCGAGCAGGAAGTCGGCGACAGTCTCTAGCTCCAAGGCGGCCATCACATCACTAACGGCCATCAGTTCACCCGAAATAGCGGCGATCTCCATCGCATCGTCGAGATCTTCATCGTTTAAAGCACCAACGAGGGTACTCATGGTGCTGATATCCTCAGATGCGGCCAGCATCTCGGCACCTTGAAACATATCGTTGACGCCCGCGGTGGCCACCACCTCGCTCAAATCGGCCCGCCGGCCCGCCATATACAAAGCGTCGGCGCCGCGCGTAATCCGGTTGGAAACCTGGGCCGCGGTGACGGCCGCGTCAACCATCGCCGGATCCGGCGCCTTCTCCTTCTTTTCTTTCTTGGGTTTGCTCATGGGGGGTCTCCTGTTTTCTCAATTCAACGGTTGGGGTAACAGCTGGATTATAGGCATGGTGGAATAAGAATTCAATCAAATCGAAATGGGCGAGACAGCTTTCGTTCGGTCCTCGTCAAGGTTTTGCAAGATCGCGCTGCCCCGAGCATACAGTAGCTTGCTAAATCAGGTTTGCCCGACAGGTGTCCGTTTCAGGTCCCTAATGTTATGGACCAGGCATAACCAACCGAGTAGACGATCAGCATTTGGGCCGGACCATAGGTTAACCAGACGACATCGCTGATGAGTGGAAAGGTCAACTTGCTAAAGATCTGACCGGCCAGGATGATATCACTGATTAGAAAGAGGGTAGCGCCGATCCCCAGGGGAATGAAACGCCCGTCTTGCAGCGCCATCCCCGTCGCCAGCCCGGCCGTGGTCGCCAGCAACAAAGCATACGGCAGAGCGATCCAGTGGACCAGGCGGGGATTGGCTACTCCCCGATAGACGATGAAAAACCAGCCGATAATCGCCAGGAAAAGGAAGGCGACCAGCGCCGGCCAGCGTGTGGCTGGGTCGGTCAATCCGGTCAGCTCGCTGAAGCGCAGGAAGGCGGTAATGTAAAAAATGTGGCCGACGCCAAAGCTCGCCACCCCGCCAATGACGTTCCGGCCGCCGGGTAGCAGACCGGCCATCCACAAATCTCCCAGGAAGCAAAAGGCCATGCCGATAGCGACGAACAGGGCGTAATTCGATACATCGCTCCCCCGGCTGAAAATATACCAGCTGATCGCGGCCAGGAGCAGCGTGGCCGAGGAAGGAATACGAGTCCAGACCGGCATGCGGCGCTCGACATTCCCCGCCGGCCCAAAAACAAACCCACCAAACAGTAACCCGGCCCAAAGGATTAAAAGGCCAATCAGCCAGTACCATTGAACCGTTGATTCCAATCCGGAAAACATAGCGCCCCCTCATATCCAACGCATTCTAAGGCGTTTATTTCTACCCCTTTTCCAGGGGATTGACCATATGGAGTAGAATTGGTGAAATGATTGAAGGCCGGCAGGAAATCCGGGGCTCAGTTGAGCGAATTACGTATTATAACGAAGAAAACGGCTACACTGTCCTGAGACTGAAGCCGGACACGCGCGGCATGCTACCCTTTGCTTACGGGCAGCAGCTCA
This sequence comes from Chloroflexota bacterium, assembly GCA_046485205.1. GTDB lineage: Bacteria > Chloroflexota > Anaerolineae > Promineifilales > Promineifilaceae > Promineifilum. The sequence continues at coordinate 14,260 of JAWOHK010000051.1, forward strand.
TCACCGTAGTCGGCAATCTGCCTGAACTGAACCCCGGAGAATGGCTGCGCCTGACCGGGCAGTGGCTCAGCCATCCCAAGCACGGCCGCCAGTTCCAGGTGGAACTGTGCGAGCAGGCGCTGCCGGCTACGGCCGAGGGAATCAAGCGCTATTTGGGTTCCGGGATGGTGCGCGGGGTCGGCAAGGTAATGGCCGAACGAATCGTCAACCGCTTCGGCGCGGAGACGCTGGAGGTGATCGACGAGCATCCGGAGAAATTGCATGAAGTCCTGGGGATCGGCCGCAAGCGCGTCGATAGCATCAACAAGGCCTGGGCCGAGCAGCGGGCAATCAAGGACGTGATGATCTTTCTCCACGGGCACGGCATCCCGACCCACCTCGCCGTGAAAATCTACAAGCAATATGGCGATCAATCTCTCGGGGTCGTCCAGACCACCCCCTACCGGCTGGTCCAGGATGTCCACGGCATCGGTTTCAAGATGGCCGACAAGATCGCCCAGGCTTTGGGTCTCGCCCCGGACGACCCGGCCCGGATCGAGGCGGGCATCGCTTACACGCTCAACCGTATGGCTGAGGACGGCCACGTCTATACGCCGCAAGAAGAATTGGAGCCGGAAGCGGCCGAAATCTTGCAAGTGCCACCGGAAAAGGTGTCGTCCGTGCTGGAAACGCTGGACAACAGTGAAGTTGTGCGGCGCGAAACCCTCGTTTATGAAATTCCGACCGAAAAGAATGGCACAACGGTCAGGGAAGAACGGGCGGTTTACCTGCCGGCGCTCTTCTTTTCGGAAATCGGGCTGACGCGGCAGGTGCAGCGCCTGGTCGAGCACCCCACCAGCCGGTTGCAGGGGATGAGGCTGGAGGCCGGGTTTGGAGAGAAGGGCGATGGGCCGCAGCCGGCGGTCGCGTTAACCATGCTTCAACAGCAAGCCATCACCGCGGCCATCAACCATAAGGTCACGATCCTGACCGGCGGGCCGGGAACGGGCAAGACGACGACGCTGCGCACCTTGCTCGATCTGCTCGACCGGCAGCGCCGTACCTACGTGCTGGCCTCGCCGACAGGCCGGGCGGCCAAGCGCATGTCTGAAGCGACCGGCCGGGAAGCGAAAACCATCCATCGCCTGCTGGAATTCAAGCCGGGCGAGGGTTTCGGCCGCAACAACGACAATCCCATTGACGCCGATTTGATCGTCATCGATGAGGCGTCGATGCTTGATCTGGTTCTGGCTTACAATCTGGTGAAGGCCATCAGTTCGGACAGCCACCTGCTGCTGGTGGGCGATATCGATCAATTGCCGTCGGTCGGCGCCGGCGATGTCCTGCGCGATCTGATTGAGTCGGGCGTGGTCGCCGTGGTGCGTCTGGAAACGATCTTCCGCCAGGCGGCCGATTCCCTCATCATTCGCAACGCCCACCGCATTAATCAAGGCCAGATGCCCGAAACCAGGCCTGACGCGCAGGATTTTTTCCTCTTCGTCAAGGAGGAACCGGCCGAGACAGCCGACTTGCTGGTCGACATCGTCGGGCAGCGGGTGCCCCACAAGTTTGGACTCGACCCACTGGATGATATCCAGGTGCTGGCGCCGATGTACAACGGGCTGGTGGGCGTGACGCGGTTGAACCAGATGCTTCAGGAGACACTAAATCCAATGGGGCCGCGCAAGGTCGAACGGCGACTTGGTGGCCGTACCTTTCGCACCGGCGACAAAGTGATGCAGACGGTCAACAACTACGACAAAAGCGTCTATAATGGCGACATCGGCCGGATCACCGCCATCGACATCATCGAGCAGACGCTGGCGGTCAGCATGGACGGCCAGACGGTGGTCTATGATTTTCTGGAGGCTGATGAGTTGATCCATGCCTATGCCATCAGTGTCCACAAATCACAAGGGGCCGAGTACCCATGCGTGGTCATGCCGGTGGTCACCCAACATTACATGATGCTGCAACGGAATTTGCTCTACACTGCCGTGACCCGCGCCCGCCGGCTGGTAATCCTGGTCGGCACGCGCCGGGCGGTCCAGATCGCCGTGCGCAACAACCCGGTCGCCCAACGCTACACGGCGCTGGATTGGCGGCTGAAGCAATGACGAAATTCGAGATACGAGATACGAATGAAGAATGTCGAGTGACGAGTTCAAACGGCGCGACCGAGATCTTCGATTCGCCGAAAGCATGGCCGATGTGGCCTTTGCGTCCTTGCGTCTTGGCGACTTGACGTTAACATCGTTTCCAAACTCGTATCTCGTATTTCATATTTCGTATCTTGAGAAATGGAAGTTCAATTCGCAGTTGCCAAGATAACCAAGTGGGCCACCAGCGAGAGCGGCGACACGCTGGAGATGATCGAGCGGCCGCACGGCGGTATCTCGATGGTGCTGGTTGACGGTCAGCGCAGCGGCCGGAGCGCCAAGGCCATCAGCAACATCGTCGCCCGCAAGGCGGTCCAGCTGTTGAGCGAGGGCGTGCGCGACGGCGCGGCCGCCCGCGCGGCCCACGATTACCTCTACACCAATCGCGGCGGCAAGGTGACGGCGACGCTCAACATGCTGTCGGTTGACACCCACACCCGCACGCTGGTCATCAGCCGCAACAACGAAGCCCCGGTCCTGGTCCACACCGCGTCCGGTGGTTTTTATCTGCTGGACGAACCATCGAAAGCGGTCGGCGTGCATCGCCACACCAAGCCGGTCATCACCGAAATTCCGATTGAGGTCGGCACGATCCTCGTCGCTTTCACCGACGGCCTGCGCCACGCCGGCAGCCTGAGCGGCAAAGGTCGCCATTACGATCCCTACAGCGGCTTTCAGAAGATGGTCACCGACGGCATCCGCGAGGCTCGCGCCATCTGCGACCGCCTGCTGGATGATGCGATGGCCATGGATGACGGCCGCCCGCGCGACGACATCAGCGTCATCGCCATCTCGGTCTTGGAAAGCAACGATGGCGATGAGGTGCGACGGTTGAGCGGGCGACTGACATTGAAGTGACGAATGACGAGCGACGAGGGACGAGTATAGATACGAGATACGAGATTAGAGATACGAAGTCAGATCGCACCTCACAGGGCAAACCGCTTCGCGTGGCCGTCGTCGGACCGTGTGCGTCGGGCAAGAGCACGCTGGTCGAGGCTTTACGCGAAGCCGGCTATGATGCCCGGCACCCGGCGCAAGAACATTCCTATGTCAAGGACATGTGGCAGCGGCTGGTTGACCCCGATGCGTTGATCTACCTGGATCTGTCGCACGCGGCCTACCGGCAGCGGCGGCCGAAGGACGACGCCGGGCCGGGGTATCTGGAGATGCAGCGCGAGCGCTTGGCCCACGCGCGGGCCCACGCGGATGTGGTGGTGGACACGACCGGCATGACGGTCGAGGCCGTGCGGGAGTTAGTCCTTACCGAGCTAAGAGCCCTGGACCCGAATTCGTTGCGGTTATAACGCTGCGGGACCTCAGGTCCGGTCACTTAGGTTGCCGAACCGATGGCGCGGCACAACCTCCGGCAGGAAGGAGCGCGCCTTAGCCACCCGCGATGGCTGGTGGATGGGGACGGGATCAGAGATCGCCCGAAGTGCGTCGAGACGCACTGAAGAAACGGCCGGCGCGCTTCGGCAGTGCCCTTCAGTGCACTTGCGCCATAGCGACGGGTTCTTCAACCCGTCGTCGCCGGTCGCGACGTCGCCTTTGGAAAATCTCCGCGTTCCTTCGGGAGTGTCTAATTTTTCGGGTATTGGGATAATAGAGTTCATGAGTACATGTCCCCATTGTCAAATTGAAGTACAGCAAGTGAAAG
>JAWOHK010000058.1:0-24588 GCA_046485205.1 Chloroflexota bacterium
CTTTCAGTCAATTCCTGCCTGAAATGGCCGAGACAACCCGCGAAATGCTCTTTCAGGCTTTAAAAGCCTTCGCCAATCGTGATGTTGAATTGGCCAAGCGGGTCCCGGCGATGGACGATAAGGTTGATGCATTATTCAATCAATTGTACGGAGACATTGTGACCTTCGTTATGGCTGAGCCGGAACAGATCCATCGGGCTAACCATCTGGAGTGGGCTTTGCACAATCTGGAACGCGCCGCTGACAGGGCGATAAACATTTGCGAGTGGGTCATCTATATGGTGACTGGCGTCTACGCTGAGATGAACATGGGCGAGTACGAAGCGCCACCGGCCAGAGTAATCTAAATCGAAGCGGGAGAAAGTTCTAATCACAACGACGATCAGCCTATTCAAACATGAAAAGAACACCGAATTTTACTCCGCAGGTGAGATGGGTTTCAATGCCGGTGAAGAAGGACATCATATGTATGTCGTTCAGGAGGGAGAATTGGATGTGCTTGTCAATGGCACGATAATCGATATCCTGGGGCCTGGCCAAACCTTCGGCGAAATGGCCATCATCGATTACTCCCCGCGAACCGCGTCTGTGATGGCCAGAACCGACAGCAAGCTCGTTGCGCTGGATGAGGACAAGTTCATGTATCATGTCCATCGCACGCCGTTCTTCGCCCTGACCGTTATGCGCGTGGTCACTGACCACGTGCGCCAGCGGATGGCGGAGCAAGCCTGAATGCGAGTGGCGTGTGCTTAGCCGTTAATAATTTTCTCCGGCAGTCATTTGGTATCATGTAAGCAATACCGGTACGATATATAGTCAATGTCATACCGGTACCGAATTTCATATCTTTCTGAATTCTCCATCGTTTTTATTTTCGCCAATTTGCTATTGCTGAGTTGTCGACCGGCTGAGGGGGTGCCACCGCCGGTGATTTTCCTCCGACCGGCTGACAGCGGTAAGGTCCAATTGTTCTACGCTTCCGACCCCGGTGACGAGGGTCGACCATTAATCAATTACGGTAATAATCCGGGTCCGGATATCATCGATTTCGCTGTTTCACCTGATGGACGTTCTATCGCTTATAGCGCGTTTGTCAGCTCAGGCGGGACCGAAATTCGCTCAGTGACGTCGAATGGCAGCAATGACAAGATATTGCTGTCCTGCCCGGATAACGAATGCAGCGATATTTCCTGGGCACCAGGTGGAACGCAGCTGGTATATGAACGACGCGATATAGAGAACGGCCACACGACTCAGCCGCGACTTTACTGGCTTCACATCTCATCCGGCGAAACTCTTCCGCTCATCACAGGCGATAATTCACCCAGCTTTGCCGCGTCATTTTCCCCCGATGGTCATTGGATTAGCTATTTCTCGCCCAATAATGACGGGATAGTTCTCTATAACCTGATTGATGGCCACCAGCGGTTATTGCCCAGCCGGGTAGGGCGCCCGGCCGTCTGGAGCCCGGATAGCACCAGTGTGATTATTTCGGACCTGGTTGTAGACGCTGTCGTCACCACCCCTTATGGGGAAGATAGCCCCGAGGCCGTCCAGGAGTCAGCCGCGGTTTACTTATACCGGGTACTTCTCTCGGAGGAAGGATCGCGCCAGTTGCTCAGTCCGGAGGCGAGTATTGAAGATAGCGCACCAGCCTGGTCGCCGGATGGCCGGGCGATTGCCTTTGGACGGCGACCAGCGGCAACCATTACCGGACGCCAGTTGTGGCTGATGCGGCCCGACGGGACCAACGCTGAAGCGTTGACAAATGATCCCAATCTGTTCCATGGACCGCCGGCCTGGTCTCCGGACGATCGGTATCTGCTCTTCCAGCGCTTCGATTTTGCGAGACCCGATGCGGTGGCTAGCGTCTGGCTACTCGATTTGGAGACCGGTTCTCTCACCGAGGTATCGGATACGGGATTCCAGCCTGCCTGGCTGGTGTCTAGGTCTGTTAGTAACTAACGCTGACCTGGTTGTTCAGCTGATGAGGAGGAAAGCCAGCAAGCCCAATACCAACAAGGTTAACAGACCCAGCAAGACCCATAAAGCTATCAACCACAGGTTGTTACGCCTGATAGGAGCCGGTTTTTGTCCGGATGTTGTGGGGGAGGGGGTTAAAAGAACGTTCTCCCGGGTTGCGAGAACTGGTTCTTCAGTTGGGCTTGGAACAGACGTAATTACTGGCTTTTGAGTTTCTGCTTCGGGGGCTAAGGGCCGTAACCATTCAGGCGGTTCCGGCTGGCTCACACCTTCGACCGGTATGGCACTCGGCTCCTCAATTTCAGACGGTTCGAAGGACGATAATTGATCGATCACTTCGGTAGGCAAGGCGCTGAATTCGATTCGTGCCCGCTCATGCGAGGGATCAAGTTGCAAGGTTTTGTGAAGGTAAGTGGCCCGCCTGGCGTCAGAATCGACCAACTGGCTCATCAAATACCAGGCATGCGGGTCATTAGGATCAGATTGAATGATTTCGGCGACGAGAAGTTGGGCACGTTCAGAATCGCCTGCGCGCGCGGCCGCAATCGCCTCTTTCATCGTGACGGTCATTTCTTCCCTCTTGCATGAAAATTATGTCAAACATTGTACCACGCCCCACCATGCCTACCAAGAAAGTCAGTTTAAGTGCCCTTCTGGCTATCAAACCGGCTCATCCGTGCGGTTGAAACCAAAATTGGGCAGGCGAACCCTTGATGAGCGGCATGAATCACAGCCGCATCAAATTTGACGTGAATATTGTTCCGGATTAATTGATCGATCAAATCGCAAACCGAAAGACCCATAACTCCCAGAAAGCAACCCTCTAACCGCTCGACAGGCTGAAATAACGGATGCTGAATGGCATAGGCTCCGGCCTTGTCAAAGGGATCCCCTGTGGCGATATAGGCATCGACCTCGATCGCCGAGTAATGGCGCATGGTGACCGCCGCCGTGTGTACCGAACCAAATCGCCGGCCAGTGGCGATATCGACAACACATAATCCAGTATGAACCTGATGGGTGCGACCACGCAATTTCAGTAACATATTGCGGGCCTCTTTGTTATCTCCCGGTTTGCCGAGGATCTCACCTTCTAGGGCGACGGTTGTATCGGCGGCGATTATGATCGGCGCATTCGCAGATGGGGTGAGGCCGGTGGCTATCGCCTCACCCTTTTGTTCAGCCGTGTGAAGAACGTAGGCGTCCGGCTCGCGATCAAGATGAAAATCCTCATCTACATCAGGGATGGCGATCTCAAAAGGGTAGGGCAACAAACCCAGGAGTTCCCGCCTGCGCGGTGATTGCGAAGCCAGGAGGAAGTGTATCGGCCTCATCATCAAAAAAGGAGACCGGTTAAACACATAAACCGGTCTCCTCTGCTTTGGAAAGAAAATGCCAAAAGGCTTACTTTACCTCGACAACAGCACCGGCTTCTTCCAGTGCCTTCTTTGCCTCGGCCGCCTGATCCTTGGTTACGGATTCCATAATGGTACCCATACCCTCTACAGCGTCTTTGGCTTCCTTCAAACCCAGGCTGGTCAGCGCGCGAACGGCCTTGATGACTTCGATCTTCTTCGGGCCAATGTCTTTCAAGGTGACCGAGAACTCGGTTTGTTCCTCAGCTTCTTCGGCTGCGGCTGCGCCAGCTCCAGGCATGGCCATACCAGGCATCATGCCCATGGCCACGGGTGCAGCGGCGCTGACACCCCAAGCTTCTTCCAGTTTTTTCGTCAATTCCGCAGCTTCCAAAAGGGTCAGGCTGCTCAGTTCTTCAACAATCTTATCTATGTCTGCCATTTTTAAATTCTCCATTTAGGTAATTTATATGATTAGTTACTCTTATTCACGAACGATTCTTAGGCTGCGGCTTCTGCTTCCTGAGGGATGGCAGCAGCTTCTTCTTTCTTGGCGTAAGCATCCATAACGTTGACGATCTGGCGCACACTGTTTGCTACGACTGATACTACTCCTTGAGCTGGAGCGTTGATCAAACCAAGAATTTGAGCTCGTAATTCATCAAGCGATGGCAGGTTTGCCAAGCTTTCGATTTCGTCCTTGGTCAAAATCTGGGTGCCAAGCAAACCAGCGATAATCGTTAGCTTCTCATTCGCTTTGGCCTGATCGACCAGTACTTTGGCCAATGCCGGGGCTTCGCCTAACGCGAAACTGGTCGCCACTGGGCCAATCAATAAGTCTGCTGGCGTGGCGAACTCACTCTCCTCCAGCGCGATCTGGAGCAGCGTGTTCTTGGTCACATTGATGCGACCATTGGCCTCGCTCAGCTTAACCCGCAACTGTTCCATTTCTTTGACGGTCATACCGCCGTATTGAGTCAGGAAGACGGCCGAGCTCTGCTGGATCAACTCCCTATACTGCTCAACCAGTTCATCCTTTTTCTTCTTTGTAATTGCCAAAAGTTATCACCTCCTATCAATAAAAAATCCTCAAATCGGTTGGTAATCCGGCCGATTTGAGGACTCACGGGTCAGGCTGGCGACAGGCTCGCGCGCCTATCCCGGTTTGATCGTGTTACCCCACCTCGGCCGGTGATTAAGAGAGTGGGTTTACCACTCTCGCCGGCTGTCTTCAGTAGATACGAGCAAGTGATCAGTATTTCATTTATTTACAGTGTCGCTTCCTTCCGCCGGATCCAGACGAATGCCCGGGCCCATCGTATTGGCGACAGTGATTCGCTGGATATAAGTGCCCTTCGCAGCTGCGGGACGGGCGCGTCTCACAGCGCCAATAAATGCCGTCAGATTTTCCATGAGTTGATCTTCCGAAAAGCTGGCTTTGCCGACAGGGGCATGAATATTCGACGTCTTATCGACTCGAAATTCGACGCGACCGGCGCGCGCTTCCTCGATTAACCGCGGCAAATCAGCGGCAGGTGCAACTGTACCGGCGCGAGGGTTGGGCATGAGTCCTCGCGGACCTAGCACGCGTCCCAAGCGGCCGACTTTGCCCATCATGGCCGGAACGGCGATAGCCACATCGAATTCCGTCCAGCCTTCCTGAATCTTCTTGACGACTTCGTCATCAGCGATGATATCGGCCCCGGCCTCGCGGGCAATCGCGGCGTCTTCGCCTTCGGCGAAGACCAGCACGCGGACTTCCTTGCCCAAGCCGTTGGGCAGCACTACGACATCCCGCACCTGCTGATCGGCATGGCGCGGGTCAACGCCCAGGCGCATGTGCACTTCAACGGTCGGGTCAAACTTAGTGACCGCTGTTTCCTTGACCAGAGAGACCGCCTCTCGCCGGGTATAGAGCCGGGCGCGATCGACCTTGGCCGCTGCTTCCTGATATTTACGTCCTCGTTTTGGCATTTAAAACTCCTTGTGGTCTTGGCGAGCAGCCACCGAATGCTGCTCTCCCACTTACATAACTGGTCATCGGTTCGGTTTCTAAATTTCTAATCAGGTTACCAGCCGGCGACCAGCCTTATCTTAATAATTACTCCGCAACCGTAATTCCCATGCTGCGTGCCGTTCCGGCGATGATGGCCATAGCCGCTTCAACGTCGCGGGCGTTCAAATCTTTCATTTTGATCTCGGCAATCTCACGCAATTGCTGTTGGGTCACAGTACCGGCCATATCCCGGTTGGGAATGGCCGAGCCGCTTCGAATACCGGCGGCCTTTTTCAACAAGTCGGCGGCCGGCGATGTCTTTAGCATAAACGTAAAACTGCCGTCCTGGAAGATGGTGATTTCAGCCGGCACGATCTGGCCGATCATGTTGGACGTGCGTGCGTTATAATCTTTGCAGAACTGCATCAGGTTAACGCCATGCGGGCCTAGTGCTGTTCCGACCGGCGGGGCTGGTGTAGCCTTACCGCCCTGAATTTGAATTTTGACAACTGCCTTGATTTTCTTAGCCATTCATACTCTCCTGGAGTCCGAGCGCCTGACAATTCAGGCTCCTCCTAAAGGCGTTTTTCGCCACAATTAAACTTTTTCTACATGCAAAAAGTCAAGTTCGACCGGTGTTTCGCGACCGAAGAACGATACCATGACGCGCACCTTGGCCCGTTCGGCATCGATCTCAGACACTGAGCCGATGAAATCCAAGAATGGTCCGGTGCCGATTCGAACCTTCTCGCCAATTTGGAAGTCGAATTTTACCTTCGGCGCCTCGGCTTCCATGCGGTTCATGATCTTGGCGACTTCATCCGAGCGCAGCGGTGTGGGTTCGTTCCCCATCCCAACAAAGCCGGTTACCCCCGGTGTGTTGCGCACCACGTACCAGGAATCCTCGGTCAGGATCATCTGCACCAGGATATAACCCGGAAAGACGCGGCGCTCAACCGTGCGGCGCTTGCCGTCTTTAATCTCAATTTCTTCTTCTGTTGGAACCACCACGTCAAAGATCAAATCTTGCATACCCATCGTTTCGATGCGCTGCTCGATGCTGTGCCGCACCTTGTTCTCGTAACCCGAATAACAATGGATCACATACCAGGAACGGCCGTCCTCCACCTCCAGTTTCTCATCGGTCAGGAGGTCGAGTACTTCTTCCGTATCGTCCATCATATCGTTTTCATCTTCCATTCGTCTGTTATTAAAACCCGAGCATTTGCTCAATAATCAGCCGGATCGCGTTCGAGAATATGGCGTCCATGGCCCAAAGAAAGACGGCAAATGCGGCTGTGACAGCCAACACGATTGCAGTGAGACGCCGAGCTTCCTCGCGTGTCGGCCAGGTTACCTTGCGCAATTCGCCGCGTGTTTCTCGTAAATAGCGACTAATTGCGTTTTCTTGCGCCACTGTTGTCGATTCTTCTTTCTTTGCCACGCTAGATCATCCTCTTAATTAGCCTGGAAAAGGCTGGCTCACCGGCCAGCCTCTCCTCGAACATCCCAAATAAACAGGGGGTGCAGGAATCGAACCCGCAGCCTACGGTTTTGGAGACCGTCGCTCTGCCAATTGAGCTAACCCCCTAGGAAAATTACGAATTAGGAATTACGAATATCAACTGGCTTGCGTTGCGATTCAGTTCCGTTCTCAATTCCACATCCGTAATTTCTAGTTTCTTAGCGCGTCTCCCGGTGCAGCCGTACCTGGCGGCATCGCGGACAGAATTTGTTCAATTCAATCCGGTTCGGATCGTTACGCCGATTCTTCTCGGTAAGATAATTACGTTCTTTGCATTCAGTGCATGCTAACGTAATGTGTGTGCGTACGGCTTTCTTTGCCATCTCAACCAACCCTTAAACAGGGGCATGAAGTATATCACATCATGCCCCTGTTGTGAATTCATCTTAGTTCAATATCTTGGTAATAACGCCGGCGCCGACGGTGAGACCGCCTTCGCGGATGGCAAAACGGCTGCCTTCCTCCAACGCCACCGGGGTGATCAATTCCACCTTCAGGTTGACGTTGTCGCCCGGCATGACCATCTCCACCCCTTCCGGCAGGGTGATCTCGCCCGTCACATCCATCGTCCGGATGTAGAACTGCGGCCGGTAGCCGGGGAAGAACGCCTTGTGGCGGCCGCCCTCTTCCTTGCGCAGCACGTACACCTCGCCCATAAACTCCGTGTGCGGCGTGATGCTGCCCGGCTTGGCCAGCACCTGGCCCCGCTCCACGTCCTCGCGACTCACACCGCGCAGCAGCAAGCCGGCGTTGTCGCCTGCTTCCACTTTGTCCAGGATCTTGTGGAACATCTCCATCGAGGTCACCACCACCTTCTTGCGGTCGTTGCCCAGCCCGATGATGTCCACTTCCGTGTTCGGGGTCATCGTCCCGCGCTCCACGCGGCCCGTCACCACCGTCCCCCGACCCTTGATCGAGAACACGTCTTCCACCGGCATCAGAAACGGCTTGTCCATCTCCCGCACCGGCGTCGGAATGTATTCATCCACCACCCGCATCAACTCCCAAATCGGCGCGTACTCCGCTCCGTTCGGGTCGGTCGAGGTCGACTCCAGCGCTATCAATGCGCTGCCGCGCACGATCGGCGTCTCGTCGCCGGGAAACTCGTAGCTCGACAACAGGTCGCGCAACTCCAGCTCCACCAGCTCCAACAGCTCCTCGTCATCCATCATGTCGACCTTGTTCAGGAAGATGACCATCGCCCGCACTTCCACCTGCCGCGCCAGCAGCACGTGCTCCCGCGTCTGCGGCATCGGTCCGTCCGGCGCCGCCACAACCAGGATCGCCCCGTCCATCTGCGCCGCCCCGGTGATCATGTTCTTGATGTAGTCCCGGTGGCCCGGACAATCCACGTGGGCGTAGTGGCGGTTCTCCGTCTGGTATTCCACGTGGGCGATGGCGATCGTGATGCCTCGCTCCCGTTCTTCCGGAGCGTTGTCGATCTGGTCGAACGCCCGAAAGTCCGCCCAGCCCTTCAGGCCCAGCGTCTTGGTGATCGCCGCCGTCAACGTCGTCTTGCCGTGGTCGATATGTCCGATCGTGCCCACATTCACGTGCGGTTTCCCGCGTACAAATTTCTCTTTGCCCATCGTTTCGCTTCCTTCTGTGTTCTCACTCTCACTCGGCGGCGGCGTTGCCGTCGAAATCGATCAATCCAGTAGCTTATAAATAATAACTGCCCTGATACCGACCACTCGCGATTTACTTGCGGCCGTGCAGGATTTCCTGCGCGACAGAATCGCTGACCGGAGCGTAGTGGTGAAACTCCATCGTAAACGTACCCCGGCCCTGGGTCATCGACCGCAGCCGGGTAGCATAACCGAACATCGTGGCCAGCGGCACCAGCGAGCGGATGGTTTGCAGGCCGTCTGACCGCATTTCCATTCCCTCGATCATGCCGCGATTGGCCGAAATATTGCCGATCACATCGCCGGTGTAATCATCCGGCGCGACCACTTCGATGGCCATGATCGGCTCCAATAATACGGGATTACCCCGCTGCACCGCGTCCTTGATAGCCATGGAACCGGCGATCTTGAAAGCCATTTCCGACGAATCGACTTCGTGGAATGAGCCGTCTACCAGGCTGACCTTGACATCGACTACCGGAAAGCCGGCCAGGACACCGCTCTCGAGCGCTTCCCTCATACCGGATTCCGCGGGACCAATGTATTCACGGGGAATAGTGCCGCCGATGATTTTGTTTTCAAAGACAAAGCCGGAACCCGGTTCCAGCGGCTCGGCGTTGATGACGACGTGACCGAACTGGCCGCGGCCGCCGGATTGGCGCACAAAGCGCCCTTCGACATTGTTAATCGGCCGGGTGATCGTCTCGCGATAGGCAACCCGCGGGTTACCGACGTTGGCCCCCACTTTGAACTCGCGCATGAGCCGGTCGACCAGCACTTCCAGGTGCAGCTCGCCCATGCCATAGAGCACCGTCTGGCCGGTCTGGTCGTCGACCTTCACCTGGAAGGTAGGATCTTCCTCGGCCAGCGCGCGCAACGCATTGCCCATTTTGTCCTGATCGACGTTGCTTTTGGGCTCGATGGCCAACGAGATGACCGGTTCCGGAAAGTCGATGGCTTCCAGGATGACCGGCCCTTTGGGATCCGTCAGCGTGTCGCCGGTGAAAGTATTCTTCAGACCCAATGTAGCGGCAATATCACCCGCTTTCACCTCTTTCAGGTCCTCGCGGTGGTCGGCATGCATGCGCAATATCCGGCCAATACGCTCGCGCTTGTCTTTAGTGCTGTTAAGTACCGAATCGCCGATATTGACGACACCGGAGTAGACCCGGAAGTAGGCCAAACGGCCGACATAGGGATCAGTCACAATCTTGAATACCAGCGCTGAAAACGGCTCACTGCCATTGGCCGCGCGCTGTTCTTCCTTGCCGGAGTACGGGTTGTGCCCAGTGATTGGGGGAATATCCAGCGGCGACGGCAGATAGTAAACCACAGCATCGAGCACGCGCTGGATACCGCGGTTGCGCAGCGCGCTGCCGCACAAGACCGGCGTGGCCAGGTTCTGTATGGTCGCGTTGCGTAAGGCCTCCCGCAACTCGTCGACGCTGATCTCCTCGCCTTCCAGATAGCGCAAGGTCAGTTCGTCGTCGGTTTCGGCGATCTTTTCGACCATCTCACTGTGTGCCGCTTCAACCTGATCGGCCAGTTCTTCGGGCATAGGCACAGCCTGGGGGGTTGTGCCCATATCGTCATCCACCCAGATAAAGGCCTGCATCGTTAACAAGTCGACAATGCCCCGGAAGTTTGACTCTTCGCCAATGGGAAACTGGATGGGAATCGGGTTGGCTCCCAGCCGATCTTTAATCATGCTCACGGTGCGTGTGAAGTCGGCACCGATGCGGTCCATTTTGTTAATGAAGCAAATCCGGGGTACTTGGTAACCGTTTGCTTGTCGCCAGACCGTCTCGGATTGCGGTTCCACTCCCGCCACGGCATCGAATACGACGATACCGCCGTCGAGCACACGCAAGCTGCGCTGCACTTCAGCCGTAAAATCAATGTGGCCGGGGGTGTCAATAATATTAACCTGATGGTCGAGCCAGTAAGTGGTCGTCGCGGCCGAGGTAATCGTAATACCCCGCTCACGCTCCTGGTCCATGTGGTCCATGGTCGCAGTACCATCGTGCACCTCACCCATCCGGTGAATCATGCCGGTGTAATACAAGACGCGCTCGGTAGTCGTCGTCTTGCCGGCGTCGATGTGGGCGATGATGCCGATATTTCTGACTCGTTCCAACGGATAATCAGCCATAACTTATCGTGACCGGAAGTGAGAAAATGCGCGGTTGGCCTCAGCCATCCGGTAGGCGTCATCTCGTTTCTTTATGGCCGCTCCCTGATTGTTGGCCGCGTCCAGGAACTCGGCGGCCAGTCTTTCAGCCATCGTATTACCGCCGCGATTGCGGGCTGCTTGCAGCAACCAACGCATCGCCAGCGAGAGTTGCCGGTACGGTTCAACCGGAACCGGCACCTGATAGGTCGAGCCACCGACCCGGCGCGGCTTGACTTCCACTTGCGGGGAGACGTTCTGCAAAGCCTGCTCGAAAATCTCTACGCCCGGCCGGCCGGCTCGCTCCTCCATCATATCGAAGCTATTGTAGAGCTGGCGAAGCGCCACGCTCTTCTTGCCATCATACATGAGGCGGTTTACAAACATCGCCACATACAGGTTGTTGTAGCGCAGATCCGGCTCGATCTCGCGCTTCTCAGGACGGTCTCGTCTGGCCATAATGCTCTTTCCTTATTTCTTGGCGACTTTCGTGCCGTACTTCGATCGGCCTTTCTTACGGTTGGCCACGCCACCCGCGTCCAGCGTGCCGCGCACAATGTGATAGCGGACACCGGGCAGATCTTTTACGCGACCGCCACGCACCAGCACCACTGAGTGATCTTGCAATGAGTGACCTTCGCCGGGAATGTAGGCTGTGACTTCGATACCATTACTTAGGCGGACACGAGCCACTTTCCGCAGCGCTGAATTCGGTTTCTTCGGGGTCATCGTCTTCACCTGGGTGCAGACCCCGCGCTTCTGCGGCGCGCCCATCGGCTGGCGAGTGCGACGCTGCTTGAAGGAATTCAGGGTATATTGCAATGCCGGAGCTTTGCTCTTCTTTGATTTAATACTACGTCCCTTACGGACTAGTTGATTAATTGTAGGCACCGCTATCGTTTCTCCTTTTGAAAACTCACATCGCCTTTTTCAGACTTGGACCGCTGATGACGCTGACAAGAAACTGATTTTCGGTGCATTTCTTGTCTACCTTTTAACATTGCGCGTCTATCAGCGTTTTCTATGGGCTTCTCTTCAATAACGCACAAAAGATGACCTCCTGCTGCATCGGAAGGAAACGCATCTTTCGCATTACCTTATCGCCCGCAGCAGTAACAGGTCTTCTTAATTCTTTTGGGAATAACGATTGAAATCGATTTAACTAAGAAGGAGAGTGGACCAACACGCCCCGTTTACCCGACAATATGGAGGCCATCGTTGGAAATCTTCTTTCTTGATGGCCTCCATATTTCCCGACCCTATTCAATTCGTAACGACAAATGTGTGCCGTTACCCTATTAGGTTAGACATACGAACTAGTACTATACCAGAAATCAATCGGGTGTCAAGAGCTAGTTAAGGATTATCTCTATCCTTACTTTGTTCGTAATCACCTCAATTCAGCGGCACCCGCCACAAGGATTACTACCGGTCGTTTCGCCCAAGGCCCATGAATTCATCACCGGCCCAGCGTCGGCTGGAACGCTTGTCGTCGTCCTTGCCGAAGCGCAGCACATCACCGCCGTCGGTCACCGCTTCGACCGCCAGACCCAGGCTTTGCATTTCCTTGATCAGAACGCGGAAAGAAGCCGGGACACCCGGTGCCTCGATCGGCTCGTTCTTGACGATGGACTCATAGGTCTTGACACGACCCTGGGTATCGTCTGACTTGACGGTCAGCATCTCCTGTAGCGTGTGCGCCGCCCCGTAGGCTTCCAGCGCCCACACTTCCATCTCGCCGAAACGCTGGCCGCCGAACTGGGCCTTGCCGCCCAATGGCTGCTGCGTCACCAGCGAGTATGGTCCGGTGGAACGCGCGTGAGCCTTATCTTCAATGAGATGGGCCAGCTTCAACATGTGCAGAATGCCGACGGTCACCGGCTGGTCAAACGGCTTGCCCGTCTTGCCGTCGATCAATCGCTCCTTCCCCAGTATCGGCAAGGGCACGTGGGTATGAACGGTAATTTCCTGGGCATTGATAGCCAGTTCTTCCACAGAGGTCGCCACCGGGTCGACCTTGATCGCTTCCGGCAATTGGTCGCCATGCTTCTCCAACATGAACGCATACCATTCGCGAACGCAGATCTCGATCGCGTAGTCGGTGACATCCGCCCACCAACTCTTGGGCAACGTCTCCGGGTCGGCGGGGAAGACCATATCCGGATCCCAGTCGCGACTGCGGAGCCACTCGCGGGCCACAGAACGACGGGTGTAAATTTCGTCAGTTGTCAACTGCGCTTCGTCATACCCCAGATCGGTCAGCCAGGCCACGACGAACAGGTTGCGCGCCTCATCGTCATTTTTCAGCTGTGTAGTGTCATAATCATTTTCAGCCAGGAAATCCCAGGCCCATTCGCCGGCGATACTCCAGGCGCGATCGATGATCCAGGCCCGACCCAGTTCGGCGGCGATTTCGTTCTCATCAGCGCCGTCAAACACCGGCGTGATAGCGCGGAAGCCAATGCGGCTGGCCGCCCAGCCCAGGTGAGTCTCAAGCACCTGGCCGATATTCATTCGACCGGGCACACCCAGCGGGCTGAGGATAATATCGATCTGACGGCCGTCGTCCAGATAAGGCATGTCTTCGATGGGCACGATCTTGGAGATGACGCCCTTGTTGCCATGACGGCCGGCCATCTTGTCGCCTTCCGAAATCTTGCGGCGCTGGGCCACGCTGACCCGCACCATCGTCTCTACCCCGGCGGGCAGGTCGCGGTCGTGTTGCCGTTCGAAGACCTGCACATCGACCACCTTGCCGCGCGCGCCGTTGGGCAGGCGCAGGCTCGAATCCTTCACCTCGCGCGCCTTGTCGCCGAAGATAGCTCGCAGCAACTTCTCTTCCGGGCTGAGCTCTTTCTCGCCCTTTGGCGTGATCTTGCCCACCAGAATGTCGTTTTCGTTGACATCGGCCCCGACCCGAATGATGCCTCGCTCATCCAGATCCTTCAGCGCTTCTTCGCTGACATTGGGGATGTCATAGGTGATCTCTTCCGGGCCCAGCTTGGTGTCGCGAGCCTCGACTTCGTGCTTCTCGATATGGACTGAGGTGAACCGATCGCCTCGTACCATCGCCTCGCTGACCAGGATGGCGTCCTCAAAGTTGCCGCCTTCCCAGGACAGGAAGGCCACGACTACATCCTGGCCTAAAGCCAGCTCGCCGGCCTGGGTCGAAGAACTGTCGGCCAGAACATCGCCCGATTGGACGCGTTGGCCGCGCAGAACGACCGGATGCTGGTCGATGCAAGTGCTCTGGTTAGAACGGTTGTACTTGCGCAAGCCGTAAGCCCGCGGCCCGTTCTCGCCCATGACGACGACCCGGTCGCCGGTGACGCTGACCACTTCTCCCGGATCTTCAGCGATGACTACCTGGCCGGAGTTGCGGGCGGCCTGCTGTTCCATACCGGTGCTGACAATCGGCACATCCGGCTGCAACAGGGGTACGGCTTGCCGCTGCATGTTCGAACCCATCAGGGCGCGGTTGGCGTCGTCATGCTCCAGGAAGGGGATGAGCGCCGCCGAAACGCCAACGATCTGGCGCGGGGCTACGTCCATATAGTCAACCCGCTGCACTGAAGTGAAGCGGAATTGCTGGTTACGCCGCGAAGAAACACGGGTATCGACGAATTGGCCGCGCTCGTCGATCTTGGCGTTGGCCTGGGCGATGGTGTAATGATCTTCTTCGTCGGCCGACATGTAGAGGGTCTCTTCAGTCAGGAAAGGCTTTACCTCAACTTCGGTCACACCCGCCTTGCGCATGGCCTTCAGTTGCTTCTCGGTAATCATTTCTCCCGCGTCAACGATAATCTCGCCGCTCGATGGGTCGACAACATTGACAAAGGCGTCATGCCCAACCAGATCTTCCGTGTCGGTCGCCAGCTTGTTTAGCACGCGGCGATATGGTGTCTCGATAAACCCGTACTTGTTCACCTTGCCGTAGGTCGCCAGGCGGCCGATGAGGCCGATGTTAGGACCTTCCGGCGTCTCCACCGGACAAATACGGCCGTAGTGGCTGTGGTGGACGTCGCGCACCTCGAAGCCGGCCCGCTCGCGGCGTAGGCCGCCGGGGCCAAGGGCTGACAGGGTTCGTTTGTGGGTCAGCTCGGCCAGCGGGTTGGCCTGTTCCATGAACTGGCTCAACTGGGAACTGCCGAAGAATTCGCGAATCGCGGCGACTACGGGGCGGATATTAATCAAGGCCACTGGCGTCAGGTTGTCGTTGTCGCGAATCGACATGCGCTCGCGAACCACCCGCTCCATGCGGCGCAAGCCGACACGCAGCTTGGCCTGGATCAGCTCGCCGACCGTCTTGACCCGGCGGTTGCCCAGGTGATCGATATCGTCGGCGCTTTCCAGGCCGTTGTTGATCAGGATCATGTGGCGCACCAGGTTGACGATGTCGTGTTGAGTAATCGTCCGGTGACTCAGCGGGACGACTCCCTGCAAATTCAGCCGCTTGTTCAGCTTATACCGGCCGACCGAAGCAAGGTCATAGCGCCGGTTGTCGTAAAGTTGCTCCTGCAAGAATTGCGAAGCATTGTCCAGCGTTGGCGGATCGCCCGGACGCATGCGCTTGTAGAACTCAATCAGAGCTTGCTCGGGAATTGATTTTTCCTCGTCCCAATTGGGCTCCTGCTCAATGCTACCCTGGATGTAGAGGTGCTCGCCGTTGGTGTCAACATCGGCAAAGAGAGCCAGCAGTTCCTCGTCAGTGCCTTCCTTTATAAGGGGGTTGCCCAGGCCGTCGGGAATGGCGGCCATAGCTCGCAAGAAGAGGGTCACCGGGACGGTGCGCTTGCGGTTAAATTTGACGGTCAGATAATCGGTTTTGCGCGTTTCAAATTCCATCCAGGCGCCGCGATCGGGGATGAGCTTGCCCATCGCCAGCGGGCGGCCGGTGGTGCGCTCTTCTTCCACGTCAAAGTACGCGCCGGGGGAGCGAATCAACTGGCTGACGACCACGCGTTCGGTGCCGTTGATGATAAATGTGCCGGCCGGGGTCATGAGCGGGAAATCGCCCATGAAAATATCCTGCTCGATCGGCTGGTCGAGATCGGTGCTGTAAAGCAACACGCGCACGTAAAGCGGCGCGGCATAGCTCATATCCCGCTCCACGCACTCCTCGACGCTATACTTCGGCTCTCCAAACCAGTAATTTAAATTAAAGCCCTCGACCTCCGGCCGCTTGCTGGGGAAGTAGAGCTTCAGATCGCCGTTAAAACTTTCGATCGGCGAAATTTCTTCAAACAGCTCCGGCAGACCCTCATTGATGAATTGCTCAAATGATTGCAACTGCACGTCGATCAGCGTCGGCAGTTCCATCGGACGGGTAGTGCGCGCGTAGCTTTTGGTGTAAAAACTTGACATGTAGAGTTCCCTGCTCCCTGGGCAGCGCAACCTGTCGCTACCTTTTAATATGCCCAACCACTTTACACACGGAAAAGGTGCAAAGCTGAACTTGCACCCTATTCATTGTCAGTATCTCTTATGGTCTAAAGCCACAGTCGATAGTCAGGTAAGTGATATACTTACGCGAACCTGTAGTATACATTCGCTTTATGGGTTTGTCAAGCGTTGGTATAAGGCCAATATTGCATCGCCGGCTACCGACCAGTTGAACTCGTCGATAGCTCGCCGTCGAAGGCGTTCGCCGACCAGAGCGCGGCGCTCGGGGTCATGGGCCAGCCGGGCGACAGCCGACGCAAACGCCGGCACATCGCCCAACGGCACATAGATACCCTCCTCCCCCAGGTATTCATGGTTGACCGTCGTGTCATAGGCCACGGTAGGCAAGGCCATGGCCATGTAGTTGAGGAGTTTGCCGCTGCCTTCGCTGGTCGACACTTTAGGGGCGACGGCCACATCGCAAGCCGCCAGAAAATAAGGCGCGCGATCAAACGGCACGCGCCCGGTGAAACTCATTACGTCTTCCAACCCGCGCCGCCGGGCCTGACCTTCATATTTGTCGACATTGGGGTAACCCATCACCAGAAAATGCACTCGCTCCCCTTGCGCTTTCAGGATGGCCGCCGTCTCGATCAGTTGCGGCAAGCCCTGGTAGTCGGTGAGCAAGCCCAAATAGCCGACGATTGTCGTATCGGGCGAGATCCCCAACTGCAATCGCAGGGGATGGTCACCGGGCAGCCACGGGAAACGCGCCGGATCAAAATGGATTGGGTCGGCACAATCGGCCAAGGTATGCACCCGTTTGGTCGGGACATGAAACTCGTCTTGCAGCAAGCCGGCCGCCAATCCCGAACTGGTCAGCACAGCGTCCGGCAAGCGGCGCGTGATGAAGGTCTCCAGCCGGTGGACCAGCGAAAAAAGCCGGCCATTAGAATCGAGAAAGCGATGGTCAACCATCTCGGCCGTCAGACTGCCCTGGTAGTCGAACACCAGTGGCACGCGCCACAACCGGGCCAGCAGGCCACCAATGAGCGCCCCTTCGTGCATGTGGCCGTGGATGATATTGGGGCGAAATCGCCGGGCTTCCACGAGTGACTTGGCCGCCAGGTAGAGATCGAAAGCGATCTTGTGGCGCGAGGAACCAACTTCGTAGTCGGTGCGCCACGGCAGCGGCGCGGTGCGGCGGATATCCAGGCCGGATACATCCTTACCCTTATAATAGGTAACGACGGCCACGGTCACGCCTCTGGCCTGCAAGACCCGCATTTCCTCCAGGATGCGGATATGACCGCCATAGTCGCTGAAGAACGACGTCGGCGCGATCATGAGGACGCGCAAGGGCTACTCCCGGTCCTCTTCCTTTTTAATCCGCCCGCTGAGCCAGCCGCCTAATAATTGCTCGCTGGCCGAGGGCCGCTCGATTTTTTGCTCGACGGCCTCGGCCCAATCGTTGTCGCGTCGCTCTCTCAGCCATTTCTCGCGCTGGACCAGGACATTTCCCAGCGTGAGGTCGACCATTTCCCGGTCGCCTTCCTGGATGAGCGCCCGGATTTTGTGCAGCTCTTCCAGGAGCGCGTCGAGCCAGCGCAGTGTAGCCGCCTTGTCGTTAAGGGCCAGTCGGGTGAGGTCGGTGCCGTGAGTTAAGGGCTGGGTGGCCTGGGCAAAAGACGAATTGGCGAAACGCAGCATATCGCGCCAGCCGGTGGCGTTCTTGACGGCGCTGAAGAGGGCCACGGCCGACAGGCCGGGCAGCGTTTCCAGCCCCTGGGCCAGGCTGTCATATTCCAGCGGATCGACGAAATAGGGCACCGCACCCAGCAGGCGACCGAAGTTGACCGCCGTGTCGACCGCCTGAGGCTCGGCCTTGGCCGAAGGCATCAGGCAAAACACGCTGTCCTTGAACAAGTCGGCCGTTGCCGCCGAAGGCTCGAACCGCCCATCGTTGAGATAGGTCGCCGAAAGAACCGGCATGACGCCGACGTAATGACCGCTGGTGATATAGCGTTCGGCCCAACGTAAGCCCATGCCTTTCAGAGAAGACAGGTCAAGCACCAATGCGTGCGGTTGGATGTCGCCGCCGATGAGGGGAATGGTGGTCTCCAGTTCGGTGAGGGGCACGGCCAGCACCAGAATGTCAGCGACCGACGCGGCATTAATCAGGTTAGGCTCCACCCGATCCACTGCCCCAATCTTGTCCTTGACTTCCTGGGCTATATCGCGGGTACGATCATGGCCGACCACCGTTAGCCCACTTGTCGCCGCTTTGACCGCCAGTCCAATCGAGGCGCCCATGCGCTCCAGGCCGATAATGGTCACAGTTTGTGCTTTCATAAATGGTCCTATTCAGTACACTGTAACAAAAGTATTTATGATTTTTCTTGCGGGTTGGAAACCCGTAACCAGAACCAAAAGTGCCTTCCAACGCACTGAAAAAGCGCTTTGTCCGAAGTGCGTTCGAACGCACTTCTTCGATAGCGGTGGGTTTCTAACCCACTAACTAACCCACCGGGCAGGCGCGATTCCTCCACGGTATAAATGCTAAGTTATTTCAGTTACAGTGTATTCAGAACGACCGCGGTAATTCGCGGAATCTGGGTCACCTGTATCAGGGGTTATTTGTAACGCAAAGTCGCAAAGTCGCAAACTTGTCAATTCTGATCATCAGCCCACTGTAATGCCTGCAGGAGCGGGTCTTCGCGGGGTGGCTCGGCGTGTCGCCGGACCAAGTCGACAACCCGCGCGCAGCTACCGGCCTGTTCGACCATTGTCGCGCCCCAGGCCGGATGATGGGCACGAACAACAAAGGGCCGCTGCCAGCTAGCCAGAGAGCCGTCACCCCACGTCGCTGCCCGTCCGGGCATGATGGCCTGAGCGATCACGATCAGGCTCCGGTCCAGAGGTGTCAGGGCGTGGCGCGTCTTGCCGATATCGTGCAACAACGCCGCGGCGGCCAGATCAGGATCATTATAGCCTGCCGCGCGTAACGTGCGAAGTACGCGGACGCCGTGCCATTGGTCGGCCGGAGAGAAGCGGCCGAACAAAGCCCGCTCAGACGGTGACAGCACCGCCGAGACCTCGGCTTCGGCTTCGACGGAGAGAGGGCCGGCCGAAAGGTTGTGCACCAACTGCCGCAAGCGATAAGCGAGTCCCACGTCAACCGAGCATAAATTGCAGTGTGGTAACCGCCGGTAACCGGACCAGGACATCGAGGACGGTCGGGAAAAAGAAGACGAGGCCGATCAGAATGATGAAACCGAATTGTTCCACCGGTCCCAAGCGATAGACAATTTCCGCCGGCAAGAAAGCATACAGTATTTTTGAACCGTCGAGTGGTGGCACTGGTATGAGATTAAAGAAGGCCAGTATCAGGTTGATCCAGATAAAGGTCGACAAAAGGTAATCCAGGGGCGGCACATTTCCCTGGGGAGGGAACAAGGTAAAATCGGCCAAACCCAGACGGAACACCAGCGCTGTCAACATCGCCAGGATGATATTGGACAGAGGCCCAGCTAGGGCAACGATGGCCATCGAGGTTCGCGGGTTGCCGCGCATGTTCATGGGGTTCACAATCACCGGCTTGGCCCAGCCGAAACCAGCCAGCAGGAGCATGATCGTGCCAAACGGATCGAGATGCTTAATCGGGTTGAGGGTCATCCGGCCCATATTGCGCGGCGTCGGGTCGCCCAGATAATCGGCCGTCACGGCATGGGCCAGCTCGTGGACGGTGAAGGCTACCAGAAGCGTAACCATTCGGGCCACCAGGGTGGCGATATTGAGATCGTCTAGCATAAAAGTTAATCCAACACTCCAGGATTTTCCGGACGAGGCTGCCCCTCTTGGCCGGATTTGGCTCAACCAATACTATAGCGATAAATCGAGCCTGCGACGAATGAGAATTGGTTCTGAGAGACTTATCCTCCCTCATTCCAGAACACACACAACTGCTCCGGCGACACGTCATACCGGACTACCTCTCCCGGTGCGTATGTAGGTCGGGTCATATCCTCAAACACCAGTTGCGACTGGCCGATCGAAAGCCATACATGCGTAAAACGGCCGCGAAATGAAATCAGGTCGACCACTCCCTCGACCTGGTTAATTCCCGGCGCGCCCGTCTCCCCCGGCTGGCACGGATTTAATTGCACCGGCTTGATCAACAGGAGTACCGTTTCTCCGGCAGGGGGCGATTCGAGCGTATTGAATCGCCCGGCGGCCGTTTCTATCTCCCCCTTGCCGTTCACCCGCCCCGGCAGCAAATTCCGAAAACCAAGGAAGCGGGCCACGAACGGCGTCGCCGGCTCGTCATAAATATCCTGCGGCGCGGCCACCTGCTCTATTTCTCCGGCGTTCATCACCGCCACCCGATCACCGACGGCAAAGGCTTCAGTCTGGTCGTGAGTCACATAAACAGCCGTCATGCCGACTCGCTTCAATATGGCCCGCACCTCCAACATCAGCCGCTCGCGCAAAGCCCGGTCGAGCGATCCCAGCGGCTCGTCGAGCAACAATAATTGCGGGCCGGGCGCCAACGCGCGGGCCAGGGCCACCCGTTGTTGCTCCCCACCGGACAGCTGGCCGATCGCCCGCTCGCCCAGCGCCTCCAGGTCGACCAGTTCCAGCATCTCGGATACCCGCGCCCGGATGCGTTCGGCCGGCCAGTTATGCATTCGCAAGCCGAAGGCCACGTTCTCGGCCACGCTCTTGTGGGGAAAAAGAGCGAAGTCCTGGAACATCATGCCGAATTCGCGTTCGTGGGGCCGCACAGCGGTCAGATCGCGGCCACCGAACACGACCACACCCCGACCCGGCGCTTCCAGCCCGGCGATGATGCGCAACAGCGTTGTCTTGCCACAGCCCGACGGCCCCAACAGGCACAAGATCTCGCCGTCATCCAGGCTCAGCGAGACATCCCTGACGGCCGTCACGTCACCGGGGTAGGTCTTGGTTACTTCCCGAATTTCCAGTAAAGCCATAGCTCCTTTAGGATACAACAGTTACAGTCGTTCTCGCCAAATTCGGAAAACATCAGGTGTTCCGCGCGTAAGAATTGACAAATTCCGTGTCACTGAGGAAACAGGTGGGAGGGATCGATCAAAACCCGCTTTCATCATCGGTGCGGAAGCGTTCGATAACCACAAAGGCCACGGCGCAGACCAGCATGAGGATCACACTCATAGCCAGCGCCTGGCCGAAGTTCAGCGCTCCCGGCCGGCCCAGGAACCGGAAGATGGCCACCGGCAGCGTCGGCGTCTCCGGCCGGGTCAGAAAGACCGTCGCTCCGAATTCGCCCATGCTGATGGTGAAGGCGAATACCGCTCCTACCAGCAACGGCCGCCTGACGAGCGGCCAGTCTACTTCGCGCCAGACCCGCCAGCCGTCGGCCCCCAACACAGAGGCGGCCTCACGGAGTGACGGCACGATAGACCTGAAGCCGGGCAAGACACTGCGCAGGACAAAGGGCAGGCCCACAACCGCATGGACGATGGGCAGGATGAGGATTGACGAGCGCAGGTTGAGCGGCGGGCGTCCAAAGGCAATCATATAGCCCAGACCCAAGGTAACGGCCGATGTCGCCAGCGGTAACATGAGCAACGGATCGAGCAGGCGGGCGGCCACAGACGACCAGCCGCGGGATTTCCCATACGATCGCTCCCAGCGGGTCAACATCTGGGCGCTGATGAGGCCCAGCGTGACTGCCATGACCATGGCCGCCAGGGCGATGACAACCGAGTTAAAGATGGCCGCGCCGGGGGGCACGAAGAAGAGAGAGTCGCCGCGATTGGCGAACAATGACCGGTAAAAGACGGTCGTCGGGCCGGCCTGGCCGCGAAAAGAACGCGATGTGAGCGCCAGCAACGGTGCGCCGATGAGAACGACAATGGCCGCGATATTGCCGTAGACCAGCAATTTTTGCCGCCATGTGGTCACCGGTTTTTCGACGGTATGGCGGGATCCCGCGGCCAGAGGCCGGGAAAAGCGCGCCTGGGTACGAGTATAGAACCACATCAGGATGAAGGTGAACAGGATTTGCCAGAGCGACAGGGCGGCGGCCAGCGGCAGATTAAACAGATTGAGCGCCTGCCGGTAAATCTCGACCTCCAGCGTGGCAAAGCGCGGCCCGCCAAGAATGACAATGACGCCGAAGCTGGTGAAACTAAAGATGAAGATGAGCACGGCCGCGGCCATGATCGCCGGGGCCAGGAGGGCTAGCGTCACCTCGCGAAAGGCCCGCCATGGCGAAGCGCCTAACATTTGGGCCGCCTGGGTCAAAGCCGGGCTTAGATTTTGCCAGTAAGCCCCCAATAGGCGCAAGGCGACGCTATAGTTGTAGAAGATGTGGGCCAGCAAGATAATCCAGACCGTCTGCGAGAGTCGAATCGGCCCCGTTTCCAACCCCAGAAGGTCGCGCAACCAGTTATTCAGGACGCCTTGCGGCCCGATCAAGGCCACGAACGCCGTAGCCACGACGACGGTCGGCAAGACAAACGGCAGGGTCGCCAGCGCCCGGACGGCCGTCTTGCCGGGAAAACGGTAGCGTGCCAGGACATAAGCGCCCGGAAAGGCCACGATCAGGGTCAGAATGGTGGAGACGGCCGCCTGCCAGGTGGTGAACCACAACACCCGGAGGAAACGCCGCGAGCGAAATAACTCCCCGAACACGCCTAACTCCGGCTGTCCTTCGGGGGCTAAACCCAGCCGCAAGATGACCCCCAGCGGATAGAAGTAGAACAAGCCGAAGAAGATCACCGGTAAAGCGAAAATAGCGATCGTGAGGGCAATGCGAACGGCCGGCGAGAAGCGATGCATACGCTGTGATTTTAATCTCCTCGTTCGGAACGGGCGATTTATTCCTCTAATACGGCAATGAATCGCCCGCTAGGAACGGACCCATATCTAATCTAACCGACGCTGACTAGCGCAAAACTACCTCTGTCCAGGCCTGGATCCACCTCTCGCGGCTCTCACCAATCCGGTCCGGGTCCATTTGAACCGGTTCGACCGCCGAATCAGCATGGAGAACAAACACCTCCGGTAATTGCGCCTGGCGATTGGCCGGATAGACAAACATGCGCAGGGGAATGTCATTCTGGAACTCAGGACTGAGCATAAAGTCAACCAGCCGTTGCGCTTCAGCTTCGTGCTGCGTGCCCTCCAGGATGCCGACAAACTCGATCTGGCGGAAGCACGATCCGGGTGTGGTGACCGACGCCGTGGGCGCCTCAACAGGCGGTTGCTCGGCGAAATAAACCTCGGCCGCCGGACTGCTGGCATAACTCACGACAACCGGCAGCTCGCCATCAGAAGCGGCGGAGAAGTAAGTGTAATAAGCTTGCTCCCAGCCGTCGGTCACGACCACACCGTTATCGACCAACGAACGCCAGTAATCCAGGTAACCGTCCTCGCCGAATGTCTCAATAGTCGCCAGCAAAAACGCCAGACCAGGGGTCGAGGTCGCCGGGTTTTGGACGATCGTAAGGTCAGCGTAAGCCGGATCGGCCAGATCGGCCAAGCTGGCCGGGGGATCGAGGCCGCGCTGCGAGAACCACATGGTATCGTAATTCAGGCAAACATCGCCATAGTCTACCGGCAAGGCCCGGTTCGAGGGATCCAGTTTGAGTTCGTCCGGGATCTCGGCTAGCACCGGCGAATCATAGGTGATAAAGATATCGTTTTCCAGCGCCCGGCTCAGAAAGGTATTGTCGACGCCGAAGAAGACATCGGCCAGTGGCGCGTCCCGTGACAAAATCGCGCGGGTCAGCGCTTCGCCGCCGTCGCCGGCTTTGAACACTTCAACTTCAAACCCGGCCTCTTCCTCAAATTGCTCCAGTAACTCACTGCTCATGTCGAAACTGTTATGGGTCATCAACCGCACCGTTACCGGCTCCGCCGGAGCATCCGTGCTATCGCAACCGACTGCCAGGAGGGCAATCAACCCCAGTATGAAGATAAATCTGACACTTAACATAACTTAACCTCCAACAAAAAGCGCCCACGGTCAGGGCGCTACTGAAACGAATGTCATTTCCCTACGCCAGTATGACCTGGATCAGGTTAGGCGGTTTGCTCCCGTGAGAGCATCTCAGCGCGATCTATATGCGCGCACCCGCAAGACCAAAATATTTAATTTTCTTCTATCGACCATTATACGTACTTCCGGAGTAGATTCAAAACTGTCTGAAGATCACCCAAGCTTGTTACTCCTTACCATCACGCTTCGACGCGTGACCCAGCTTGGGGAGTGAATAAAACCGTGGTCAAATGAATTGGATGACATGAGCCGGGTAATCCGGATGAGCGCGACGATAAAGCTGCCGTCTGTTCCACGCGTAGATAAACAACTTGACATGGCGGCGCAAAGCCTTGATGCAACGCGAAAAACACCGTGACCGTCTGGCCAATCGGGCTAGATAGTGACGGAGTTCAGCATTGCCGGCTTCGACCGCATACGTCTCGCTCTTGTCCCACATGGCCAAATAATGGCTCACACCATAATGCAGGTTGAAGTACATCTGAAAACGATCACTGAA
>JAWOHK010000159.1:0-17439 GCA_046485205.1 Chloroflexota bacterium
AAAGCAAGCCGGTATGCCGATCATTCCGACCACTAGGACTGGTATCAGTGACCAGACAAACACTGAACCGGCCGGTGCTGGTCGCCGGGCCAGAATCCATAAATCGGTACAACGCCAATAAGTCGCCGGGCGAGCCAGGATAGATGCCAGCTCCGGGAATCCTCGTAGCAAGTGATCGCTCACCCAGTGGGCGATGATGAAGCCGGGCGGGTGGGTTCGAACGTGATCATTGTCAAAGGTGGGCATCAATGCCGGAAACTGGCGCAACGACTCGTCTAAATCGTTGATTTCCCCGGCTGTCGCGAGATAGCCATTAGAAGCCTTTGATAACGTTCTATCGACCAATTCCGCGCCGATATTCGGTCTATCCGCGTACAAGAGGGACAATTGCATGGCGAGGGAGAGCAAAACCAGTAGAAGTAAGGGCAAAGCCTCCTGAGCTTTTTTCCACCGCAACCACCAATAGGCAAAAACCATCACGAGAATGGCGGTCAGGGCGGTCGGCCACCAACGTATGATCGGCCGCACCAGATAGGGCCAATACCACTCACTCGTTTCCGGCGCCGGGCCGCGAAGGTTCGGCCAGGCATCGGTCAGGATCAACCCGAACAAGACCATCGAGAGAATGAAAAGCGCGATAGCAAGCGCCCGGCTGCGAGGCATGATTGGAAGCATAGTTGAGTTGAAGGAGAGCGTCAACGATGCTACAGCCCATTGGAGACCAAATGGGTCCTGTGTTATGATCTCTCACTTCATCGCTCGTCCATCGAGTCAAGCGGTAGGTGAAATGTTATGCAAACGGAAAGTCCAGAATACGGTCATACGATCCACACCGCTCAACAGGAAGCGATCGAATTATCCGTCATCATCCCGACCCGGAACGAGGCAGGAAATATTAAGCCCCTACTCGATGGCTTAGCCGGTGCTCTGGCGGGCATCGTTGGTGAAGTTCTCTTTGTAGATGACAGCACAGACAGTACCGCTGAAGTCATTCGCCACCATTGTCAGGATTACCCTTATCCCATCACCGTGATCGCCCGACCGCCGGCCATGCGCAATGGACTAAGTAGCGCCGTGGTCGAAGGGCTGGTCGCCGCGCGAGGCACATGGGCCTGCGTCATGGATGCCGACCTGCAACATCCCCCTGAGATGATTCCCCGTTTATTGAATCAAGCCAAACGGTCCGGCGCTGATCTGGTTGTAGCCAGTCGTCGGGCTGATTTCCTGGGGCCAGTTGGTCTCAATCGCTTGAGAGCCCTCACCTCGCAACTTTTAACTATCCTGGCCCGGGTTGTATTCCCTCGGGTATTAAAAAATGTTTCCGATCCCTTGACCGGTTTCTTTTTGATCCGGCGCTCGACCGTTGACACAGCGATCCTGCAACCGGAAGGATTCAAGATATTACTTGAAATTTTGGCCCGCCATCCTGACCTCCGGGTAACGGAATTACACTTTGTCTTTGCCCATCGCCAGGAAGGACAAAGCAAAGCGGACTTGAATGAAGGAATGCGATTCTTCCGGCATTTAATTCGACTACGCCTGACAGTCAATCAGCATCTCATTCGGTTCTTAGTTGTGTTAGCGATGGCTATTTTGCTCAATTTATCTTTACTGGGCTGGTTATTCTATGGATTGAGTTGGAATAATTTACAGGCGGCAGCAGCGAGCGGATTCCTAACCCTTCTGGCTATCCTATTCGGAGAAGCCTGGATTTTCAGCGATCGTCCACGTGGACAAACGAAACCCCGATTGTGGGCAGTATTACTGCTGGGTCTGGTCTTCCTTATTGCGATCTACGTTCCGATTATCTACTTGCTGATCACCCGTCTGGGAACACCGATCCTCATCGCCAACTCCCTGGCTTTACTCCTCGCTGGCTTTGTTTATTACTTATTTTCTGAACAATGGATATGGACGCGCGGATTGATGATGCGTCCGCGGGCTAGCACTTATTACGACATCCACGGGATTCTGACCATCGCCTCCCAAATACCTCTCGATGACCTGGCTTATTTTCGAATGACGAACCCACCAACCATGAGCGATATGCAGATCCGAATCGATCGACATGGAACACCGAGTCGTGTTCCCGGGGCCATTTGTTACGACGAGCACCTGGGGCGATTTGGATTTGGCTTAACAATCCTGCCGGGTGACTTTACCGAGGTCGTCGTCTCGCCCTTGATGGAAACCTCGCCGGATTTTCTTTATACGAATATCGTCGAGCCGGTTATTCGCTGGATGCTCGTTACACGAGGATACTCTCTTGCCCGAACAGCAGCTCTGCGGATATCGGGTCCAGACAAGTCGATCGAACGAGCCTTGCTAATCGCCGGGCAACCAAATATGAGTTACGGCTTGATAAGGCTATGTAAATTGCATGGATTATCGTTTATGGGTGATGACCGTATCATAATGGGCCGGGATCGATTGGTTCGCAGTTTTCCCAAACAGGTTACAATCAGTCATGATATGTTGTCTGAATCTGAAAATTCTCTGCGCCAATCCTTAATTCTGGGCTTGCAGCGATGGCTCTATTCCCAGCCTGTTCGGCGGTTCGGGTTGTTCTTTAGCCAGCATCAACTCCCGGCGGCAACGGTGAACACTTATCTCCAGCGAATTATTCCCCAGCCGAAATTCCAGTTGCAGGGTATGGCTGACTCGATTCCATTCGCTGATCTGGCCCACCCGTCAACCTTTTTGTATCTGGGGAAAAATAGCGGCGATGTGGAATCATTCCAACAGGACCAAGCGATCGATATCCTGTCTTCCGACAATATCACTTCAGGTTTTCAACCATACCCATCCATCCTTCGCGAGCTCAATCATTGGGGAGATCGTAATTGGCTGGAAGAAGAGCGTTCTATTCTCCGCGAGGCGTTGTCCGGCATCCACCTGGAGCAATGGGAAAGCGGGACGGATCGGTGGTGGGAGCAGATGCCTCAGATTATTGAGCGGCTGTTCTCTGTCGACCTCGCTGTCAATTAATAGTGAACTCAACCAGCCGTTTCCCACGATTAAAGAATTTCACTGGCTTAAGGCGTTAACTTTCTATGGACTATCGTAAGCCGGTCGTATTTGGTGAAAACTGGTCTCCAAGTCGTTATCAGATTCTGCCTTATTTCGCGGCCGAGAAGGAAGTGATTACTCGGCCTGATGTTGTCCGCATTCTGGAAATCGGCTGTGGCAATGGTTGGAATATGAGCCGTTTCGCCCAATACGGCCGGCCGATAATAGGGCTGGACGCAGTTCCGGAACGGGTGTCCCTGGCTCTCAGTCATGGTCCGGCCCTGTTAGCTGATGGACTCCGTCTCCCTTTCGCCGACAGCAGCCTGGATATGATCTATATCCAACACGTTCTTCATCACATTGGCGACATCACACGCGCGCTGGTTGAAACGCGGCGTTGCCTGCGACCGGGCGGCGTTCTGTTCCTGATTGAAACAGTCGAAGATAATCCGATCATTCGGTGGGGCCGGCGTTTGTACCCCCGCTGGCTAGGCGATGAAATCAATGTAGCCTTCACTTATGCGGAACTGGCGAACCTGGTTGCCCAGCATGGTTTTAGAGTCATCGATTCAGGACAATATAGTGTCCTCTTCTGGCTGTGGGAAGTGCTTCCAGACCAAATTCCGGCCATGGAATCCTTGACCCCTCTGGCGGTGACTATCGAGCGAGGCCTTCAACGGATTGGGCGGCGCTTTAGCGCCCATGGCTATCTGGTAGCGCACAAGGAGCATAATTACTGACCCGATAGAACCTACGTCCATGATCAGACTTCGCGCCCGGCTCCACTACCTCACGCACGCCCCCTCGGCCATTCAAAGTTCATTTCTGGCAATCGCTTTGATTATTGCCGGCGGTTTCGATTACATCGTCAATATTGTCGTCGGGCGACGGTTGGATCCCAATCAATTCTTTGTATTCGTTACCGTAACAGCCCTGTTGCAGGTGATGGTTCAATTGACGAACGTCATCCGTAACGTAGTCGCCTACTATACCGCCGAGTCAACGGTCCATCCGGACGCCCTCCAGAGGGTCGGGATCGTATTGCGTCGAAGTTGGCGCTGGGCTTGGCGGTGGGGCCTTGTGGCCACGGCCCTCGCCGTACTCCTCGGCCCCCTCTTGGCTCAATTTTTACGGATCGACTCACCCTGGCCCCTGTGGGCGGCCGCGTTTGCTCTATTGCTATTGTTTTTGCGCCCGGTCACGGATGGAACCTTGCAAGGCATTCAAAACTTCTTTGGCCTGGGTTCGGTTCAAATACTGCAATCCGTGTTGCGATTGCTCTTTGTCATATTGTTACTATCGATTGGATTACAAGCAACCGGGGCTATTGTTGCCCTGCCCCTGGCCAGCACGGTAGCGCTGGTTGTGGCTATATTTCTGCTGCGCACGTATTTTCGCGCGCCTAATCCGGTATCGCCGCCACGACCCATTAGTTGGCGCTATTCAACCCTGACGCTGATCGGATTATTGGCTTATGGGCTTATGATTAACATCGATCCGATTCTCGTACGGCGTTTTTTTGGCGAGGCCGCCGCAGCGGCCTATGCACCCGTTGTTACCCTGGGCAAATTGAATTTGTTTATCCCTCTTGGTATCGGCCTGGTCTTGTTCCCCAAAGCTACCCAACGCCATGCGGCCGGCCTTGATTCCCGACCGGTTTTGATGCTGGCCCTCGTAGCCACACTCATCCCCGGACTCTTGCTGACAATATTCTATTACTTGTTTCCAGCCCAGATAGTTGAACGCGTATTTGGAGATGCGTATACAGATCCAGGGATTTTGCTGACTATGGTTGGCTTAGCAACCACTCTCTATGCCGGGGTAAGTATTTGGCTCAATTATGCTCTGTCGCTTGAGAGAAGATTGTTCGTTTTCGCTCTGGCTAGCATCGTTGCCTTGCAAATCGTTGCGATGATCCTATTTCACATGGAACTAACTGCAATTGCGCTTATTATGATAGTGACGGGCGCAGCCGGTAATGTCGCCGGGGCGTTAACTACTCTCACCAGGCATGGTTTGACCCCTTAAGCGAGGATGGCTTTGATTTACGAGGCACGTATTCGAGCCGAAGCTGGAGTCCGACCAATATACTCGCGCAACCAGTGGCAAAAGATAGCGCTATCCGGCCAAACGTTATTACCCGTAACCGAGATCAATCCATAATTGATGAGATGATTGACCGCCTCGTCGACTTCATATTCGCCATAGGGCAAGCGTTCGATCGGTTTCTCAAAAACCACCTGGATTAACACATCACGTTCGACATCGCTAAAATTGCGCCACCATTGATCAAAATATGGACTCATCTCGGAGACGAGGCGCTGCGTTATGTCGTGGGCATCAGGCAATCGCTCCAGAGCTTTGTGAGGAAACCAAACCGCGGCCGTAGCCTGGACAAAAAATGGTAGTGAACCACCGATCCGGCGAATAAAGGCGATATCTTCATCATCGGCGGCAATGCCGACGCGCCGCGCCGGAGTTCGAACCAAATCTTCCATCTCGAAAGCGTTTAGACCGGATAAATAAATGGGCTGAGGGTAGAAGATATTATAGAACGGTGAAGTCAGGGGCAAGCCGATAAAATTGCCCAACCGATACAGGTCCCAATAAGAAGCGGTGACAAAAGCCAATTCATAGTCCCACACACTGGCCAGACCACGCAATTCGGTCATGAACTCCTGTCCGAATGAGGCGATCCGCAATTGATCGAATTCATCCATGAGTATGATGACTCGATAATCCTTAAATTCATATAACAGCGATTCTATTCCATAAACATCAGTCGCTGGTTGCGGCATCGTTTGCCCGTTGGAATTCAGTGACATGAGACGGCTTGTCAACCGACGATGAACCCGTGTATAAAAATCCGCTGGTGTCTTGCAAGCCGACATATCAATGTACACCAATACATACCGTTCCGGGTCAGGCAGGTGCGCGGCCGCCATTTCAGGATGGGCCACGTATTGAAGAAAGGAAGTCTTGCCGGCACGACGCAGGCCAAGCACGCTGACACATTGCACCTGTTGGCCGGCCATTGATTCAAAGAATTGTTGAGCTTGTTGGGACCGGCCAAAAAAATCACCGGCCGCTCGCACCGGAGGACCTACGATATAGGGAGTCCTCATACTGGCTCTCCTTCGGCACTTACCAGCGGCTGAAGGGGAAGAATCAGGCTGACTGATCGCAAGTCATTCAAAATGAAATCGACATCCGCCACACTTATGATCTGGTCGGATCGATGTTCGTTCTTAATCAGGCTTATGAGACGGTGGCAGATGACCTGAACTTGATAGGGATGGCCTAAGGTTGCCTTCCAGATCATGTCTACCGCCCCTTCATCGTAACAGATCCAGTCAGTGACCGGTTCTTTCACCAGTGCCACCGTTTCATCATAACTCAAAGGTCCAAGCTCCCGAATTACGGCTAAATTCATGATCGGCGCCCAATACGGATCGAGTAACCCCTCGGATCCACTGAAGAGAAAAGCGATGCCGGTCCGGTGTTGAATTTGCGATCTTAAAAAAGGTAGTATAGCGGGATCGAGCTTGCCAGCTTCGCAACCTTCCCGTAGTTGTTCTAGTTCATCGATGGCTAATAGGAGTAACCCGTTCTTAGGTAGAGCTGCCTCCAATCGGTCGAATGTTCGTTCGAGGATCAGGAAGGGCGATTCGCCATTGACCCGAATCTCCGGCGGCGTGGGCAACAGGTTAATCGGCGCTGCTTGCTTGTAAATCTCCCTGGCAAAGCGGAGCAACCACTCGCTTGTCGGTGAACCGGAGAACCGTTGGAGATCGATATAAACCGGGAAGAGTGGTCTGGCGGGATTCTCTCGAATGAAACGGCCGCGCTTCCCGGCGACAATCTGATAGAGGACCGAGGATTTACCAATTCGCCTTGAGCCAAACAATAAAAGGGGGTTCGGTTGTAAATCAGCTGAAAAATTTTCGCCGATCCAGGAAAATACTTCTCCCCGGCCGATAAACAACGACTCTGAGTGACCTGTCAAGGGTCGACCGACAACGTATGGGTTCACCCATGATTTAGTCAGCGATCGACCATTGCGATCATTGGCTGAGTTGGGTTGTCTATCCGAGGGGTTGAGCACATGACGATCTATCTCCTGGCTCAATCGCGCAGTCGCTTTTGATCCTTTCGTAAAATGCCAGGTGACTCCACCGCGCAGTAAATAGCGCATCTTATCATCAGCGCGAGCGGTAAAAGTTACGAGGGGAAGATTCGGTCGGATCTTGCGGACATCCTCTATGAATTCCAATAAATCAACTAAATCTTCGTCATCAGCATCAATGAAAACAAGGGCGATGCTTTCATCCATTTTTAGTCTTCCAATGGTGGTTGAAAGCGAAGGAAGCCGCAGGAAATTGAAATTTCCCGTTTGCGAGAAGATAGAGGCAGGAAAGGTGGTTTGAGGCGCGGGATTTGGAATGCGCGAGAAGTCACCACCCACGCAAACTGTTTTAACCGGCAAACTGGAAGTATGGTTTGAAAGAGCGGCCATAAGATTCAAATCCGTCCTTACATGCGATTTACAGGACGCTATCGCCAGAGAACCGTTGCAAAAAAGCAAAGGTCACTCCTAAAGCATCAATATTGGCGCATCAGGCCCTATTCAGACACACCGGCTCTGAAATTGCCGCTACATTCTATTTTGGGTACTTCCAGTAAGGCGCACGCTTTGGCCGGTTAAGGCGACATTGGAAAAGCCAACGCTCTATTTTATCGTTTCAACCAACGTCCCACGTACAAGCTCCATTATAGGTATTAAGTCATAGTTGAGCAAGGGCTCAATCGAGAGAAATCAGGGGGAAAGGAGACGATCGTAAAGACTCAGTAACTGCTGGGCAGTGTTTTCCCAGCGAAACTGAACCACCTGGCGAAAACCGGCGTCAACGAGGCTTCGACGTTTTTCCTCATTTGTGGCCAGATTATGTATTGCCTGGGCCCATCCTTCTTCATCTGTTGGCGACAGCAGGAGGGCCGCGGTTTCATTTTCAGAGGAGACAACTTCCGGCAAGCTAGAAGAATTGGACGAGATGATCGGCGTGCCGCAGGCCATCGCTTCCAGCAAGGGCAAACCGAAACCTTCGTAGTAACTGGGGAAAACAAATATCTCGCTAATTGAATAAAGAGCCGGCAGGTCGGCATCGCTAACAAAACCTGTCAAATAAATTCTATCCGCCAATTTCAGGCGATGGATCTCGGCCAACAGTCCGTCATACAGCCATCCGCGGCCGCCGACGATTATCAGATTGTGGGGGATCCGGCCAGCGACCCGACTGAAGGCCCGAACAAGCGTCTCATAATTTTTTCGCGGCTGCACGGTTCCGACAGTGAGGATAATCGGCCGGTCGCCCAAGGCATATCGGTGGCGAATGGACGTCATTTTCTCGCTGTCTCGCATCGGGTTAAAACGGGGGTTCACACCGCTATATAGCACGCTCATCTTGTCCGGTGACACATTCCATAGTGATGCCAGATCGTTAAGTGTCGATTTGGAGTCAGCCAGTACGTGATCGGCGCGGGCGACAGATCGTGGAACTACGCTGTTTAAATAATTGACCAACTTGGAAGGATATGAGCCCGGATAGTGGATAAATGACAGGTCATGAACGGTCAGGATGGTTGGTATGGAGCCTGAAACGGGAGGGAGAACAAAGTCAGGGGAGTGAAAAAGATCGAGTCGCCCTGTAAAAAGCTGGATTGGTAAAGGCAGGCGGGCACGATACCAAATGCGATAAAGCCAGCGCTCTTCTATCGGTGCAGGTTTGTGGATAACGTTCTTTCCGACGGGGAGAGAGTTTGGAACCGGTGGAAATTCAGGTGGACGAGCAGAAAAAAGTCTAAACTCGTAAGCTTGGCCTTCCGCTACCAGGGACTGAATTAATTCACGTGTGTAACGGCCAATCCCACCGCCCTGAGTCAACGCAGCAGTAACATCGAATCCGATCCGGACGGCCATTATTCCACGTCGTTATAGGTCCAGTAACGATTGGCCAGAAAATTCCAGAACAAAACCACCAGAACGGCAACCGCCAGAGATAAATTGTCGGCCAGTCTCACTGAATAAGGCTCCAAAAGCGGAATGCCCCCCAAAATAGTCTTGAATATTGGATTGGCAACAAAGATGATAGGAATGCGGATAAGGACGCCAACCACGCTGACGACAAAGAACATCGAGAATTGACGCCGCCGAGAACGGGAGCGAGAATCCGGGTAGGTCCAATATCTGTTCCAAAGAAAATTGCTGATCACTGCGGCGATAAATGAAAAAATGCTGGCGAATACCGGCCCCAGACCGGTCAGGAAAACGGGGTTGATCCCCTGCGCCACGATATTGTCATATAGCCAGTGACCTTCGCTTAAGTGCTCGGAAAAAGGGCCGACAAGAATATTAAAAATGCCAAAGTCAACGGCGAACCCTATAGCCCCGACGACTAAAAATTTGAAGAAACGCTCAGCTTCCTTCGGTTTGACGCCGAAACGGCCTGAGGCATCCGCGAACAAAGCGATCATCTTTGACATTCCAAGTAGTTAATTTTTTCTTCAGGCTCA
Source organism: Chloroflexota bacterium (assembly GCA_046485205.1). GTDB lineage: Bacteria > Chloroflexota > Anaerolineae > Promineifilales > Promineifilaceae > Promineifilum. The sequence continues at coordinate 9,580 of JAWOHK010000159.1, forward strand.
GGGGGATTCTACTGTTCGTCGCCCGTAATATCCTGGCCAAGCGAGTAATTGTAGCAATCCTAGCATCACGCCCAAATGGACATAAACATTATTCACGTAAAGTTTATCCACCAGATGATGGACTGCCAATGCCGCGAAGACTGCTAAAAAGCCTACGACAACCCCACGTTCGGGCCACATCAGCCTAGGGATGAGTTTAAGTGACTGCCAGGCGACGACAAGCCAAAAAAGTAGATAGGCTATTAATCCAAATAATCCGACTTCGGCCAACAGATTCAAGTAATAATTATGAGCGTGGCCGAGAGCCGCCGGCCAGTTGATCAAGGCGTAATTCTCATAGGCGGTCTCATAGTTACCAAATCCCACACCGGTCCATAGATTATCCCGCGCCATATCGACAGCGGCTTGCCAATGCGCTAATCGTTCCAAAACGGCATAATTGGCATCGTTGATATCGACACCCCGGACATCACCCAGTGTAAATTCCTCCTGGAAACCACTTAGCCGCCCAGCAATTGAGAGCGCGGGACCATAACCACGACTTGCCCCCACGAGCAAAACGCCTGTCCCGATAAAACCAATGATGAAGAGCAGGAGCAACCCGTTTCGTAAACGGTTTGAACTGAACATGACGAGAATGATCGCCCCAGCAATAAGCCCCAACCAAGCCCCGCGACTCCAGGAGAACACAACCGCCAGTAGTGAGGCGGCCGCACATAGGGTTGCAAACGCTAACCACGGAAAATAGTATCGCCCCTTTCCAAATGAAATCAACCCTGTACTACCACTTTTCCGGCTGTGTAATAAACCGATCACGATCCCGACGGCCAGGAGAGCCGACATATTCATGAAACCGCCGAACGGGTTAGGCTGTTCGAAGGTTCCGTACGCCCGAAAGAAACGGCCCAAAACCATGAAATGCTCCGGACCATGACCGCGCGGACCAAACTGCCAGATACCGATCATCGCCTGGATCAAGCCTGCCAGAAGCAGAGCGACTAAAAGACCCTGGAAGGCATTTGCGTAACGGCGCGGATGGTGTTGTTCATCAAGGCTTATATCGACGATGAGCCAGATGATCAGGAGCATTTCGAGCCATTTGATTGTTTCGATCAAACCTGACACAACTGAACGAGAATCAACAAGCGACAGCAAGGCTATCAGGATAAATAGAATTAATGGAAGATTGAGTTGTGTGCGGGGGATAACCAGCCGGCGTCTGGCCAGCCCAGAACTTAACCATGCTGCAAAGGCAAATAATAGCGCCAGCTGACCGCTATCGAGCAGTGGTGTGCCGATAACGATGCTTTCTAATGCTCCAAAGGGCCCCAACAATAGGGCGACACCCAGACCGAAAAGTGGATAGGTTAACGTCAGGGCAAGGAAAAGGAGCAGAAAGATTAGCCCGGCAGCGAGCCACAAGGGGAGATAAATAATAACCAGGGCGATGGCGACAGCCGAAGCCAACAGGATTGCTATAACCCACGGATTCCGGTCAGATGTGGCCTGACGTAGTGTGGATTGATCGATCAAATGCGTTGTTTAAAGAAAGCGATCGTCTGCGCGAGTCCTTCCTCAACCGGAACCGACGGCTCCCAATTGAGGATTTCTCTCGCTTTGGTGATGTCCGGCCGGCGAACTTGCGGATCATCAACAATGCGGTCATCGGAAGGCTCGATACAGATGATTTCTGACGAGCTATCGGCCAGACGGACGATCATTTCGGCCAGCTCCATCACTGTTATCTCGGTTCCCGGATTGCCGATATTGACCGGATAAGCTTCATCCGACAACAGAAGCCGGTAAATCCCTTCGATCAGATCGGTGTAATATTGATAGGCACGAGTTTGCATGCCGCGACCGTATACAGTGATTGGGCGACCGGTCAATGCCTGATAGATAAAGTTCGGCACTGCTCGCCCGTCATTCAACCGCATACGAGGGCCATATGTGTTGAAGATTCGAACAATGCGCGTATCCAGGCCATGATAGCGATGGTAAGCCATGGTAATCGCTTCGGCAAAGCGTTTAGCCTCATCATAGACACCACGGGGACCGATGGGATTCACGTGACCCCAGTAAGATTCCGGTTGCGGATTGACCTGGGGATCGCCATAAACCTCGGATGTAGAAGCCAGAAGGTAACGGGCACCTTTGTTTTTTGCCAGCCCTAAAGTATTGTGGGTTCCCAAGGAACCGACCTTGAGTGTAGGAATCGGAAGTTCCAGATAATCATTCGGACTGGCCGGGGAGGCAAAATGGAGAATGGCGTCGAGAGGCTCTTCCACATAAATATACTGACTCACATTATGTTTGACAAAGCTGAACTGGTCATGACCCATCAAATGGGCGATATTATCCATGCTTCCGGTGAGCAAATTGTCCATACCAATAACGGTGTGGCCTTCCTCTATATATCGATCACAAAGGTGCGAGCCTAAAAATCCCGCCGCTCCCGTAATTAATATGCGCATAATTTCTCCATGGACTTTAATGAGCCTCGCTTAGCGAGGTTCACGTGGATGTAATTCCATAAGCCTATTGATCTTAATTTTAACGCCGCCTATCATTCTGGTCGAATGTCGGTCCATGCTATAATCCCTCCCATGAATCATGAAACAAACCCGGATGTAGCCGGGGCCGATATTCACGAGAAACGAAAAGCCGATCATATCCGGATCAACCTGGAAGAGGATGTATCTTTCAAACGTTTAACGACCGGATTAGAGAAATACTTTTTTATGCATCGGGCTTTGCCGGAAATGAATCTAGCCGAAGTCAAAACCACGACCAGCTTTCTGGGCAAGACAATGGCCACGCCGCTACTCATCTCATCCATGACCGGGGGAACCGCCAAAGCCCAAGAAATCAACCTAATACTAGCCGAAGGAGCGCAGGCAACCGGGATGGCTATGGGCTTGGGGTCAATGCGCGCCGCGCTGGAAGACTCTTCGCTGGAATCTACGTATCAGGTTCGCAATGTAGCACCTGACATACTGCTTTTCGCCAATCTGGGAGCGGTTCAGCTTAATTACGGCTATGGATTGGACCATTGCCGGCGGGCTGTCGATATGGTCGAAGCGGATGGGCTGATTCTGCACTTCAATGCCCTCCAGGAAGCAGTACAGCCTGAAGGAGACGGCGATTTCTCCGGATTACTAGGCAAGATAGAAGCAATTTGTCAAGCACTGCCTGTGCCAGTTATCGCCAAAGAAGTCGGTTGGGGATTTTCACGCCTTGACGCCCGGCGTTTAGCCGATGCCGGTGTAGCTGCTATCGACGTCGCCGGGGCCGGTGGAACATCGTGGAGTCAGGTCGAGATGTACCGGGCACCCACCGCCCGCCACGCGCGTGTAGCCGGAGCCTTTATTGAGTGGGGCATCCCCACTGCTGTCTCCATTGGTTATTGCCGACAGGAAGCGCCTGACCTGCCGATCATCGCCAGCGGGGGAATCAAGAATGGGATCGACGTGGCCAAGTGTATTGCGTTAGGTGCGACGATTGTCGGGCTGGCCGGCGAATTCCTACGGGCAGCCGATCAGGATGGTGTAGGTGGCGTCATCGAACTGACAGAGACGATCACGGATGAGTTAAGAATTGCCATGTTCAGCGCGGGAATCGCTGATCTGAAATCTTTAGCCCAGACTCCGCTCCATACCGTCTATTAGGCGAGTCGAACAACAGAAATAATGAAGCAGGACTGAATGTAAATGACAAGTGAGCTAGACAAACTCTCGGCCGAATTTTTACCGGCAATTGAATCAGAGATACGCTCCGTCCTTCTGTCCGATCGAAACCCGGCCGATCGACACTTGGCCGCACCGGATCAATTCTATGGCATGATGCACTACCACATGGGATGGCTGGATGAAAACCTTCAGCCTTTGTTCCACAACAGTGGCCATAACAGCGGCAAGCGAATTCGGCCCATTCTTTGTCTGTTGTCTTGTGCTGTGGGCGGTGGCAATTGGCAAAAAGCCATTCCCGCCGCCGCGGCTATCGAAATTCTCCACAACTTCTCCCTGGTACATGATGATATCCAGGATGCCAGTCCCACCCGTCGTGGCCGGGCGACTTTGTGGACGTTATGGGGGGAAGCGCAAGCGATTAACACCGGTGATGCCATATTTGCCAAAGCCCATCTGGCTCTTAATCGACTCATTGAGCGGGAAACCAGCCCGGCCATTGTCGTTCAGGCTTTTCGTCGCTTCGACGAAACCTGCATCGAACTAACCAAAGGTCAATACATGGATATGCGCTTTGAATCGCTGGGCCTGGTCTCTGTGGAAGATTATTTATCGATGATCGCCGGCAAAACTGCGGCCCTTGTTTCCCTTTGCTGCGAATTAGGTGCGATGACAGCCGAGGCTTCTCAGACGATTGTCGACCATATGGCGCAATTTGGTCAGAATCTTGGCCTGGCTTTTCAAGTACATGACGATATCCTGGGAATCTGGGGGGATGAGTCGGTCACGGGTAAATCGGCCGCCACGGATATCGTCACCCGTAAAAAGACGTTGCCAGTCCTTTATGCCCTCGAAAAGAGCTCCGCTCTCAAAACTCTCTATGAAGGGCAGGCAAACGGACAGGAATTCGTTCGCAACGCTGTATCTTTGCTTGATGAAACCGGAGCGCGGCACTACGCTGAGGAACGAGCAAAATACTACTCGCAGGAAGCGCTGGCTCATCTTGAGGCAATAAACCCCACCGGTGACGCCGGCACAGCTCTCTTTCAATTGAGCCATATGCTCTTACAGCGCGATCATTGACCAACTGATCGTTATTCACGATATAAAAAAGACCGGCTGGCCATTGACTGACCAGCCGGTCTTTTAATACCATGAACGCTTGGCTTTACTCAGCCGGTTCTTCCCAATCTTCTTCAGTCTCAGTCTCTTCGACTACCTCGACATCTTCGATTTCCCAATCTTCTTCATCAACTTCCCAGACGCTTTCTTCTTCATCGAAGTCACTCACCAGGGCGAGACGCGAGGCGTCGGCGGCGGCGGCGGCGATGGCGGCCAGGATATCGTCATCCGTATCATCGTCGATCAACGCGCTGCTCGTCAGACGGCCGGGAACCCCGGCTTCCATATCGAGCAAGAACCCTTCCGGCAATTCTAATGGTTCATCTTTTTCAACCCGGAAGCCAGTTCCGGCCGGAATAAGCTTGCCGATGATCACATTTTCCTTGAGGCCGACCAGTCGATCTTCCTTTCCGGCGATTGCAGCACCGGCCAACACCTTAATGGTATGCTGGAAGGAACTGGCCGACAGGAAGCTTTCGGTATTGAGTGAAGCTTTCGTGATACCCAACAACACTGGTTCCGCCTGCGCGGGCTGGCCGCCTTCGGCCATCACTTCGTCGTTTGCCTCCTGGAACAAGGGAGCATCAATCAGATCGCCAGGTAGCATATCGGTATCACCTGAATCAGTTACCACGACCTTGCTCAGCATCTTGCGAATGATAACCTCGAAGTGCTTATCATGGATATTCTGACCCTGAGGCCGGTAGACTTGCTGTACTTCACGCAGCAGATATTGAGTCACGGCATCGCGGCCCAGAATTTCCAAGATACGATGCGGATTTCGCGAACCTTCGGTCAATTGATCGCCCGGATGGACGGTTTTGCCGTCCGAGACTAGCAACCGGACACCGGCCGAAATCTCGTAATCCCGTTCTTCGCGACTTTCCCAGGCAACGCGCAGCCCCTCATCATCCAGATTTACCCGGCCGGGATGGCGCGCAAAGATGATTTCGTCGCCACTTTCGGCCAGCGTGTCACCCGCCTGAATTTCTTGTCCATTTTCAACCAGGACATTCCAGCCTTCGGGCACCTCATACACATCATCAACCATTTTAGATTCGGTTATAAACACATGACGAACACCGTCAATCACGCGCAAGCTGACGACACCGCCAATTTCCGTCATGACGGCTTCACCCTTAGGCCGCTGCCGTGCTTCGAACAATTCCTCAACACGGGGTAAACCCTGGGTGATATCACCACCGGCCGACGCCGTTCCACCGGTGTGGAAGGTGCGTAGCGTCAGCTGTGTTCCCGGCTCGCCAATTGACTGGGCGGCCACGATACCAACGGCCGAACCCAACTCTACGGGTTTGCCACGCGCCAGATCGGTGCCATAGCACTTGCGGCAGATCCCTAAGCGAAGCTCGCAGGTCATCGGAGAGTAAACATAAACTTCCGGGACCTTCAACAGGTCAACAGCCTCCGATGTCACGCTATCGAAGTAATTACCATCAGCGATGATGATTTCGCCAGTCTCCGGATCGGCGACGGATTGCGCGGCCACACGGCCGATGAGGCGTTCGGTCAGCGTCTGCTTGCCGAAGTTATCCGCCCGCCGGACCCAAATTCCCTTCGTCGTGCCGCAATCCTCTTCCATGATAATGATATCTTGAGCGACATCTACCAGACGGCGCGTTAGATATCCGGCATCGGCCGTACGCAAGGCGGTATCAGCCAGACCCTTACGAGCGCCGTGGGTGGAGATGAAGTATTCCAACGCCTCCAAACCCTGCCGGAAGTTCGATTGAATCGGCACAGGAATGATTCGACCCTGCGGGTCGGCCATCAAACCGCGCATACCGGCCAACTGGGTAATGGGGCCAAAACCACCCTTACCCGCGCCGGAATTGGCCATGATCGCCAAAGGCCCGTTGGGGTCCATCGCTGATCGAACGGCGTCGGCGACATGATCTTTCGCTTCATTCCACTGTTCGATCGTTCGCTGGTATTGCTCGTCCTCGGTCAGCAAACCGCGCCGGAACTGGCGGTCAATCTCATCAACTCGCTTGCGAGCACTATCAAGGATTTGCTGACGCGCTTCCGGAATGGTTAAATCAGCAACAGCCACCGTCGTACCGGATAAGGTGGCAAAGCGGAAACCGATGTCTTTGATGGCGTCGACCATCTGGATCGTCGCATCATCACCCAGAACCTGGTGGACACGATTAATCAACGCATTGACTCCTGCTTTGTCCAACAGGCGGTTGACAAAACGAGCCTCTTCCGGCAGGGCCAGGTTGAAAATTACACGGCCCGGAGAAGTTTCGATGATCCGCGTACGCGGTTCGCCGTCGGCGTAGCGATTGTCGTCGTCTGTCCAATAGGTTTGTGTCAACACCTTAATCGTCGCATGGATATCCAGGTAGCCCAATTCGTAAGCCGTTTCGACTTCTTCCAGGCTACTAAAGGTTCGTCCTTCACCTTTCAAACCACTGCGGATCATGGTGATGTAATAAACGCCCAACACCATGTCTTTGGAGGGGCCAACAATCGGCTGACCATCGGCCGGCTTGAGCAGGTTACGCGTGGCCATCATGATGGTTTTAGCTTCTTCAACAGCCTTTTCGGAAAGAGGCACATGTACCGCCATCTGGTCGCCATCGAAGTCAGCATTAAACGCCGCGCACACCAGCGGGTGAAGCTGGATCGCCTTGCCTTCAACTAGCTTCGGCATGAACGCCTGGATTCCCAAGCGGTGCAAGGTAGGAGCACGATTCAACAAAATCGGCCGGTCCTGGATCACTTCCTCCAGAACTTCCCAGACCTCAGGCGGTTGACGCTCCATGAAACGCTTGGCACCCTTCACGTTGCTGGCATGACCATATTCGACCAGTTTGCTGATGACAAACGGCCGGAACAGTTCCAACGCCATGGTTTTAGGTAAACCACATTCGCCCATCTTCAATTTTGGACCGACAACGATGACGGAACGCCCTGAATAATCGACGCGCTTACCGAGCAAGTTGCGGCGAAAACGGCCTTTCTTGCCTTTCAGCATGTCAGACAGTGACTTCAATTCACGGCGGCCACGGCGGCTCAACGCCTTGCC
>JAWOHK010000207.1:0-4979 GCA_046485205.1 Chloroflexota bacterium
AATGGGCACCGGTGGCGCTCATGATGGCGCTGTCGTTCAGGTCATCCAGCAAAGCGCTCTGATTGGGTCCAGCGGCGTCATTCAGATCATAGGCCATCGCCAGTAAGGCTTTGGCATAAGGGTCCATCAATGCCCGGTGTTCGTCGACCATAGCATCGGCATCCTCAACTACATTCTGACCGGCATTAGCCAGGACATAGAGGAAGAACGCCTGCCGGTTGGCCTCATAAGCATCACCGATTCGGTTAATCGGCTCCAGTTGTTTATCCACATAATCGGCCGCCGCGCTGATAACATCGCTGCTGACTTCATAGCCCAGGTCAGCGGCTTGGGTCAGGACGAGAAGTGCTTGGGCGCTGATCCACGGATCGCTCTCACTGGTGAGACACCAGCCCCATCCGCCGTCCCCAAGTTGCTGTTTTACCAGTTTGGGTAAGTCACTGGCACTTTGAGTTGACAATCGACCTGACAAATCTGTCAGGTTCAGATTGAGGTCGGCGATGGCCCGCTCAACGGCCAGGTTGTGAAGCAGCCGATCAGCCAACCAGCCCGGGCACTCAAGATAGAAGGGGAACGTATCTTCGAGCACATCGAATGATTCGATGATGGCCGCGGCCAGCGACGGCTGCATTTTGATGTTCACATTGCCACGCCGGGTGTTGACTCCTTCTGGCAGCAATACTGCCTCGACCCGCCGGCCGGCCTCATCCAACTCTCCAGCGGTGGCCACGAAGTCGCGGCCGTCATAGCGGTAGATTGGCAACAGTGAATTTGGTCCGACGCCCATCGTGGGCTTGCTCGCGTCACTGAAACCGCCGCCCTCAACGCGGAAGATGATGTCAGCAGCGGCCACATCCTCGACGGTGACATCCCAGCGCACCAGCACGCGGCCGTCGGCCGGGACATTGACCACCTGCTCGGCATCGCTGTCGATGATCAGACCATTGGCTTCCAGGCTCACCGTCGCTTCAATGGCTGATCCGGTGTTGTTGTTGACATTCGCACCCAGGGCCAGCGTATCGCCTACTGTGAAGAAACGCGGCGTGACCGGCCGGACAATGAGCGGCCGGCGCGAGACGATATCGGCGCTGGCCTGGCCGACCTCAGTCCCCGTCGTGGCTGCCTTGCTGTGCATGCGCCAGGTCGTGACATTATCGGGCAAGGGCACCTCGACAGAGGCGCGGCCGCCGGCATCGGTCATCAGGCGCGCTTCCCAATAGGCGGTATCACGAAAATCGCGGCGCACGCCTTCTTCGTCTTCCAGGCGGAAGGACCCGGCCGCCTCATCGCCACCACCGCCGCCACCAAAGCCACCACCGGGCAGTGGCTCTTCGATCTCCAACCCTTCGCCGGTAATGAACAGGCCGGAACCGGTGTTGCTCCGCAACGGCTGGGGGGTGTAGAAGAAGTCCAGGATAGGGGGCGCATTGTCTTCTTTCAGGAGAAGGACGGCAAGATCGACCAGTGCCAGGGAGACCTCGGCCTGTACCGGATTGCCGGCCTGGTCGGTGACGGCCACATCAAAGGTGGCCGTATCCCCCGGCGCATACACTTCCTGGCCGGGCGTAATCGTTACATTGAGATCAAATTGCTCCGGCGCGACGACGAGTTCCACATAACCCACCCTTATGTCGGCATAGGGAAAGTTCGGGTCCGACTGGTCGACCGGCTTGACAGCTACGATGGTGACGAAAACATTGGGCGCATAGTTGGCTACGATAGGCAGTTCGATGACCGTGCTGCCGTCGATGGTGACAACTTGCTGGTCGATCAGTGTGCCGCGCTCGACAACCATCCAGGCTTGCACCGGCTGGGCGAAGGGCGATTGCACCAGGAGCTGGGCTGTTTCGCCCGCCGTGTAATCACGTTTGTCGGCCGTTATTTCCATCGACCGCTGGTTTGGATCGGTCCGCCAGCCGGCGAAGTTTTCGTCAACCGACCAAATCGACAGACTGCTCAGCTGTTCCCGGCCAGTGCTATCGGTGAGCGTGGAGACGACCAAATAGCTCCCGCCCGAATCCGGCGTAAAACTGACCGTTGCCCGACCATCACTGCCCGTGGTCACAGACTCTCGGGCGACTTCCGTATCGACCGGTGTCCAAGCCGTATAACGCATGCCAGAGTCCGCGATGCGCTCGCTCTGCCAATCTCGCCTGTAAAAAACGACCTCAACCATCTGTTCGCCGACCGGTTGGCCGTCCCAATCGACGGTTAGCAAGTCAACGGTTGCTTCGTCGCCGGCATCAACAAGGTTGTTGAGGCTTTGAAGTCCGGCATATACTTCGGCGGCGTGGAAGGTGATCGAGGTTCGGCCGCTGACCGGGAACTCGCCCAGCCCGCCGACAGTGGCCTCAACCGTTACCTCGCGCGTTCCAGCGTCGACGTTCTCCAGAAGATCAGCCGGCAGTGGAATGGTCACCTGCCCGGTGGCATCCGTCTCCGCATTGCCGTCGCCCAGGTACGCAGTCGCGCCGGGAAATGGCTGGGGACTGAACGGGGAATATGACTTATAGAAGAACCCGGCCTGGTCGCCGAAGACATAGCCCGGTATGTTGGCAAAAACTGGGTCGTACCGTGCTTCATTGACGTTCCAGTGAACTGGTAACCCGGATGCCGAACCCCCAAAGAGGTATTCAGCCTGAACCGTAACGTTCGTTGCCGTGCCACGCAAGACTTCTCCGGCGTCGGGAGTCACCGTGACCTCGAACTCCGGTGCACGATACTCGGCGACGGTGAAGGCCCGTGTGGAGGTCCACATGTCCCGGCCGGGGAAGCTGAATGAATATTCACCGAGCGGCATATCGGCCGGCAACACCAGTTCGCCGGAGAAAACGCCATCGGCATCGAGGGTGACGGTGAATTCGTCGCTGTAGTAACTCTCACCCATGAAGGAATTTGGTCCGACATACAAATCGAGTTGTTCTACCGCCGATATGGTATAGCGGCCGAAATTCGTTTCGCGAACGATGCCCTTATAGTAGACGGTATCGCCGGGGCGATAAATGGGCCGGTCGGTATAGAGATAGGTGTAAAGCGGCTGCTCACTGCTGGTGTCGGCAAAGAGACCCAATTGCCACGGCGAGACACCTTGCCAGTAGCTGAGAGCCAGACCAAAACCCGCTTCGCCGGGCTGGTTACTCACGGCTACTACGCCATCGAGAAAGGGCTCGGGGGGTTCGTAGGCCAGAGTGGCAAATCCGTTGGCGTCAGTCACGGCGATGCCGGCCTCGACACCATTGCGATTATACACCGTGATATTGCGTCCGGGAGCCGGCTGGCCGGTAGCCAGATCAGTAGCCCAGACATTGACCTCACCGAACATTTCCTTGACGACCAGGTTGGTATCGGCGACGATGAGCAGCACTTTCTGGTTCTGCCACCATTTATCCTCGCTGCGTACCTCCGGCGCTTCAACTTCCAGCCGGTATACGCCGGTCGGCAACGTGCCGCCATCGGCCAGTTGAACGGTCATGACTCCTAATTCATCTTCCGGCAGGGTGATCGGAATGCTTGTGGTGAATATCGGATCGCCGTCGGCCGCGTTTTCCTGCATCAGGTAAGTATTCGTGAGAAGATTCACATCCACTCCGACGTCGTAGAGATTCACTTTCATCTCGCTGACATTTCGATATGTGATTTGGACGTCAGAAGGAAAGCTGGTGCTCAACTGAGCGGCATCCCGCGGCAAATTGAAGGATGCCATCGGCAGATAGGGCGGTGAGTCATAGCTGAAGACATAATCTTCACCGAGGGTATTACCGTAGGGATCGGCGGCCGTGCCCGGAATCGTCACCGTATAGCGAGTATTGGTCTCTTGGTCAAACTCGACGTACACGGCATAGTAATTTTCCCATTCGTTGATGAAGTAGTTAACCTGGCCGGGATCCGGCTCGATGATGAACTGGTCGAGAATAGTCGCGTCGTCCATCGGCCCAGCGAACTCAACGTGGAAGCCCTGTTGGAAGGGATCGCCCGTGCTGCCGTCAGACGGAGTGGTGGAGATGACGGCCGGGAAGGGAACGGTGGTAAACATGCTTGTATGCGGGCGTTCCATCCTCGCCTGTCCATTGGCGGCGCGCGCGCCGGCGTCAATGGACAAGGTAAGTTCTGTGTCAAGCGGTAGAAGATCGTCCGGCTGTAAAACAACAGTCCGGTCTTCGTTTTCCCATTCATAAGAAAGGCCCACGCTGCCTGTTTCAGCGCCACTCAAGTTGATGGCGCTTGCGGTCGCGGCGGTGTCCATCGGCATGTTGAAGGTGACGGAAATAGTTGTCGTTGGCGCGATACCAACAGCTTCGTTTTCGGGAAAGACGGTCACCACTTCCGGATTGAGGGTAGTAAACTGCCAGATAGGCGGATCCTCGATCATTCCGCCGAGGAAGTTTGTCAGATCGGGATCGACGCCGACCGTATAGGTGGTCGCGCCGGCCAGCGGTGGGTCGGGGATAAAACGATAGATGCTGGTCGAAATCCATTCCCCGGTGCCGGCCACCGGAGGATCAAAGGTCAACGGTTGGGGCAATCCGGCTTGCTCGCCGGTGCTTACCAGCGGCACGACCGGAGCGTCGAATACCACGGTAATGACGGCATCAGTCTGAACCCGATCCGAGTCATCGTCTGGAATGACTTGGGTTACGCGAACCGGGTTAACCGCCTGGACCATCATTTCAAACGGTTCAAGCAAGGGCTGGCCATTCAGCCCGCTGGCCGGATCGGCCACCCGCACATTGTAGGTCTGGCCGGAGACTAGGTTTTCGGTCGGGTTAAAAACCACCGTATCCGGGGCCGGCCAGGCCAGATCGCCGGACAATGCCGGTTCTATGGCAAAAGCTGATTCCACCGATGCCTGATCCATGGGTTGGTCGAAGCGCAGGGTGATTGGCGTGTCCAGCGGGGTTTCTTCACCCGGCAGCGGATCGCTAACGACCACCATCGGCGGCCAATCGATAGCTTCGACCGGCACTGCTTGCCCGGCCGGG
>JAWOHK010000303.1:0-10355 GCA_046485205.1 Chloroflexota bacterium
GACCCCAACCGCATGCGCATGACCAGCAACAGCTACCACCTGCGCAGCCCGGAAGAGATGCATGCCATTTTCGGGGAGGTGCCTGGGGCGCTCAGCAACACTTTGCTGATTGCCGAACGCTGCAACATCGACCTGGGCTTCAAAGGCTACCGCCTACCCCAGTTCGATGTGCCCGAAGGCTTTACCGCCGATAGCTACTTGCTCCAGCTCTGCGAAAGTGGGCTGGGGGGGCTTGAAACCGGACTTGACTTTACTGCTCGACATCGATGTGGCCCAAGGCCTGGCCCGTCGCCAGGGCATTGGTAATGAAATGAACCGGCTCGATCTGGAAACTATCGAATTTCATAACCGGGTCCGGGATGGCTACCGGATCCTGGCGGCGGCCGAGCCGGAACGCTGGGTCACAATTGAAGCTGGTAGACCATCGCGTGAGGTACAAGCTGAGTTACGGCGTATCGTGACGGCGCGGCTTGAAGTAGTAGCCGGCAGCTAAGCGCAGGTTCTGGTGATCGGGCCTGCTCAAAGATAGTTAGAAATCATCGTTTGAGAATCCACTTTCGGAACCCAGATCGGGCATCGACTCTTCAATCGACTCCGGGGATTCACCGCTCTCTAACCGGCTCACGACTTCTTCGAATTCACCGCCCAATTCTTCTCCCATTTCGTGGCTCATCTGGCGCATGAACCGACCCATCGCCCGCGGATCCTCTTCATCCAGACCGCCCAGTGAGGGATCGTCCATCAAGTTGTCCATTCGCGATTCTTCTGACTTGGCAATGGCGATGCGACCGACTCTCCGTTTCAGATTGGCCTCTCCACAATGAGGACACTCAGGAGTCGCCTGATCATACGCCACGTACGATAAAAACAGGCGACTTCGCTGCCCACAAGATTGGCAGACATATTCATACACTGGCATGGTATTGACTCTTTAAATGCTCTCCCTTAATTCGAAAACTTGCTACAATGAATGATTATAAGGCAGGAATGACCTCGAACGCAAACCGCTAGACAGCATGCTTAGATGTTTGTCCACCCATGCGGAGTGAAATGGAATGAGTGTTTCTGAAACATATGATTGTCCGGACATGCCATTATTATTAATTATTTCTGGACCCTCTGGGGTCGGCAAAGACACTATCGCCCGCATGTTGCTGGAGCGACGGCCGGAGAGGTTCCATTTTGTAGTGACGGCGACAACACGGCCGCCGCGCGATGAAGAAGTGGATGGGCGAGATTATATCTTCGTTTCTCATGACGAATTCGCGCGAATGATCGAAGAAGATGAACTGTTAGAATATGCCATAGTTTATAATGACTACAAGGGAATTCCGAAGCAGCAAATTCGGGATGCGTTAGCCAGTGGTAAGGATGTCTTGTTGCGGGTCGATGTTCAGGGAGCCGCAACAGTACGGCGGCTTGTTCCCGGGGCACTATCGGTATTTCTCACCACCCATACCGAAGCGGGCCTGGTCAGGCGGCTTATTCTGCGGAAGTCGGATTCGGCCGAGGGAGTGGCTTTGCGCACCGCTACGGCGCGTAAGGAGATGAGGCGATTGACCGAGTTCGATTACTGTGTGGTTAATCCGGAAGGAAAGCCGGAACTGGCTGTCGAAAAGGTGCTCAGTATTATCGATGCAGCCCATAGCCGGGTGGAACAGCAACCAATCCGCTTATAGAACGGTTACGATTACTTGAATCTACGATAGCCTATAAGGTGCGCCACCTGGTCGAATGGTTTCGCTAAATATTAACAGAACCACGATATTTTCCCCGTTATGAATTTTCCGAGAGTTCTGATTAATTTTATGATGAATCACTTTGGTCATGTGATAAAAAGACATACAAAGTCGTTGTCTCGAACCATTAGTTTGGAGATTTCGGGGAAGATTTAAGGCTCAATTGATTAGGCTTTTGAATAGTCCGAAATATATTTAGGGGTAAAGTTATATGTGGTTAAGGAAATTTGTGCTGTTAATCATAGTTTTGTTAGCGTTGGTGCTGGTTGCCTGTGATGGAGCCACAACCGAGACACCGGCGACTGTTGGTGTAGCTGAGACACCGGCGACCGATGGAGGCGAGACTGCTGGTAGCCTGCCTGATCTGGGCGGTCGAGAAGTGACAGTGGCAGTTGAAAATGCCTATTTGCCATTTAACTACATTGATCCATCAACGGGGCAACCAGCCGGGTGGGATTATGATGCGATTCGGGCTATGTGCGAGTTGCTGAACTGTAAGCCGGTTTTTGTTGAGACGGCCTGGGAAGGGATGTTCCAAGCCGTAGCTGATGGCCAGTATGACATGGCCGCCGACGGTATACCGATCAACGCAGATCGAGCAGAAATCGTTGATTTCTCCGACGGCTACATCAAAATCGAACAACGACTTTTAGCTCGTATCGACGAAGACCGCTACGATTCGGTGACGTCTTTCACTGGCAACGATACACTGATCATTGGTACCCAAGTAGGCACAACAAACTTCGAGATTGCCTCGCTACTGCTGCCTGCTGGCCGAATCCAAGCATTTGAGCAATTACCCTTTGCCGTCCAGGCCCTCCTCTCCGGCGACCTTGACGCCGTCATCATTGATGAAACTGCCGGTCAGGGTTACGTGGGTATTAACGCTGATCAACTTAAGCTCGTCGGTGAATCGATGTCAAGCGAAGAGTTGGGATTTATTTTCCCCAAGGGCAGCGAATTGGTCGGGCCTTTCAACGCGGCCCTGGCGGAAATCAGAGCCAACGGCACTTTGGAGAGACTGGCCCAGCAGTATTTTTCAGATTCTTTTACGCTTTCCTATGAGGATCTAGAGTAGGGCTCAAAAAGTCTGATGAACATATTCGCGAATATACACACGCTGGGTAGTCTTAAGGCTACGAATATTTGACCAAGGACATTCCCGGCGTTTTTTATTGAATACAGGCAGGTATTATTCCGAATATCCGATATGAGCAGGACTACAAATAGCAAATATCGAGGAAGGTTTATGATCGGGGAAGATCAGTTGTTAATAGATACCGGTATCCGGTTCCAATGGCGAGGCTTTTCCTGGTGCTTAGAAGCTAATATAATCTTCCCCGGTTGTGTGGTTGAATCCGCCGCCCCCAACGTTCTTTTTAACGATCCTCAGCAAGATCGAACCAAACTATTCTTGAGCAAAATATTAAGTCACTGATCTGAGGGGCCGGAGCCGAAATTCCAAGGAATGGAGGCAGGTATGACTGAATTGTTACACCAACCGGGGTTTCTGGGAACCAGCGCCAACTGGGGCGCAGATATGACCTTGCTGATCAGTGCCCTGGTGGCCATCATTTTGACCGCCGGCATGATCCTGGCGGTTCGGGGGCAGTACGGCGCCCACCGTGTCTTCCAGACAACCGGGGCTACCATCAATGCGATTTTGGTGTTGTGGTTGATGATACTGCCCTTTCGTGATTTCGTTGCCCCGCCGGACAACCCGGCCGGTCTGCCATTGTCGGCCATCGCCGTGACCCGCATACATGCCGCGGTTGGCGCGACGGCTCTTGTCTTTGGGCTGTTCGTCACCTTAAGGGGCAATGGCTTGATTCCCAAACCGTTACGCTTCAATAATTACAAAGCCTATATGCGTGTAGCGTACGCACTTTATATGTTGGCGACATTGATCGGGTTATTTGTCTATATCACATGGTTTGTGGGCAATCCTAACCCGCCTACCTATTGAAAATTTCGGACATGTTGTAACCCGGCAACGGCGCTCGCTGGTGGCGACATCCGACTGCACAGATTACGGGCAATTACAATGATCGTGACGGGCGTCGTGACTATTCCCTCGTATGAAAAACGCCAAATATTTAATTCATGCGTCCCTGAGGCTATTCCTGGATCCTAGTGATTAACCGGCGAAACCGAATTGGCGGTACAATGCCGGTCTATGGACCTGTCTGTCATTATCGTTTCTTTCAATACCAGGCAATTGCTCGACGCCTGCCTACGATCCGTTTTCGCGGCCGAAGCGCCGCCAGGTGGAGTCGAGGTCATTGTGGTCGATAATGGTTCGGTTGACAGCAGCGCTGATATGGTTAGCCGGGAATATCCGACGGTGAAATTAGTTACCTGCCCGGACAACAGGGGTTTTTCCGCTGCCAATAATCTGGGTTCAGCCGTAGCCTCCGGGGAATATCTACTTTTTCTCAATTCAGACACGATCCTGTCTCATCGTGCGCTTTCTCAGCCATTGGAATTCATGAGAGCCAACAATGATGTTGGAGCTTTAACCGTACAGCTGGTTTATCCAACCGGCGAACGCGATCCTGACAATCATCGCGGCTTTCCAACTCCCTGGAATGCGTTCTGTCACTTCTCTGGCCTGAGCCGCCTTTGGCGCAATCAACCACGGTTTAATGGCTATTTTCGGTCTTATGAAGATTTCAACCAGGTTCACCAAGTGCCTGTCATTGCCGGTTCCTACATGTTAATGTCGCGCGCACTCGACCAGTTGCTTGGCGGCTGGGATGAGACCTACTTTTTCTACGGCGAGGACATTGATTATTGTTACCGCATTAACGAAGCCGGCTATCGAATTATTTATTATCCCCTGGTCGAGGTGATCCATTACAAAGGAGCCAGTTCCGGTTTGCGGAAAGAGTCGGCCGACATCGCCCGACCACCGCGAGAAACCCGAATTAAGGTTGCCCAAGAATCGGTACGCGCAATGGAGATTTTCTATCAGAAATTTTACCGGGATAAATATCTCCGCCTCACCACAGCGCTGGTGTTGGCCGGAATCCGACTTCGCGGCTGGCTACGAGTTTTGAAGCATAGACTGACGTAGTATCATGAGAGACCATCTTTTCACTACGCGGAGACCCGCCGTTTGGCTATAATATTTATGAGATAGAGATAGGGGAACGTTGGATGCCCAAAATCGTATTCGTGGGTGCGGGCAGCACCGTATTTGCCAAAAATCTGCTGGGTGACATTCTCGGTTTTCCAGAGTTAAGCCGGTCGACAATCACTCTCCACGACATCGATGAGCGGCGGCTGGAAACATCGACGATTGTGGCGAACCGCGTCGCATTGACGTTAGAGACTCAACCGGTGATTGAAGCGACGACCGATCGTCAGAAAGCGCTGGAAGGCGCCGACTATGTTATCACCATGTTCCAGATAGGCGGCTACAAGCCGTCGACAGTCGTCGATTTTGAAGTACCCAAGAAATATGGCCTGCGCCAGACGATTGCCGACACGCTGGGTATCGGTGGCATTATGCGTGGTTTGCGAACCGTTCCGGTGCTTCTTGATATGTGCACCGAGATGGAAGCGATTTGTCCCGAGGCCTATCTGCTGAATTATGTCAATCCGATGGCCATCAATTGCTGGGCGCTCAGCCGGGCAACTCCAATCAAGACCGTTGGGTTGTGCCACAGTGTTCAGGGGACGGCCGGGCAGTTGGCCCAGGATATCGGTGTGCCGGTTGAAGAGATCAGCTACTTGTGCGCCGGGATCAACCACATGGCCTTTTATTTGCGGTTGGAACGCAAAACGGCCGATGGTGTCGAAGACCTTTACCCGCTTATTCGTCAGGTCGTTGCTGAAGGACGCGTGCCGGATTGGAACCGCGTGCGTTATGATGTATGGATGCGATTCGGATACTTTCCGACAGAGTCGAGCGAACACTTAAGCGAATATGTTCCCTGGTACATCAAACGAGATCGCCCGGACCTGATCCGGCGCTTCAATATTCCCCTTGATGAATATCTATCACGATGCGAGAGTCAGATCGCGGCCTGGGAGATGGCGCGCGAGATATTGGAAAATGATGAGGCGGCCTTATCAATCGAACGGACGCAGGAATACGGTGCTTACATCATTCACAGCATCGAGACCGGTCAGCCGCGGGTTGTGTACGGAAATGTTTCCAATGACAGTCTCATCGATAATTTGCCGCAAGGCGCCTGTGTCGAGGTGCCTTGCCTGGTTGATAAGAACGGCATTCAGCCGACGCGCATCGGCCTGCTGCCGCCCCAATTGGCGGCTTTAATGCAATCGAACATCAATGTTCAATCCTTGACCGTTGAAGCGGCTCTGACCGGGAACCGCGATCGTGTTTACCAGGCGGCCATGCTTGATCCGCACACGGCGGCTGAATTAGACCCGGACCAAATTTTCGACCTCGTCGATGATCTGATTGAAGCACATGGGGATTGGCTGCCTCCACTTGTCTCGAAAGAGGGGCGTTATCACGCGGATCGACTTAAAATTGCCAAGTCGATCATTAACTAATTTTTTTGTGATTGAAACTAACACTACTTGGGAAGACACCGGCTTCGATTGCGACCACTGTGGTGGTCGTATTCTGAAACGCACCGATCAGGAAAGCGGGCAACCGGATCGCTCTTGCTTTCAGTGCGAACATTGTAGTTGCCAGTGGACGCTGGAGAATCAGCCGTTAAGAGTGGGAACGCTGCGTACCTGTCGCAAGGCTCAGCGGGCCAGAGCGGCTATGGTTGAAGCGACCGAACCCTACACCCGCTGGATTCTTATCGGTTTGGGTATTTTGGTTTTACTATTCCTGTTACGATTCGGTGGGGCAACTGCCTTCCGATTGGTGGTGCCGGCGATCTTGGTTGGGGGGATTCTATACGTGCTGGCCCGCTATGGCCGAACCAAGGACTGGTGGTGAGAGCCGCGCCTTGATTGGGCCCATGTTTGCATCAGCCAGGTTGCTCGGATTGACTGGTAGAGACTGATTCTGGCAATATTTCAATTGGCCCGAACATGTGCACCTGCTGAGCCCGCGCCTCGCGACGCTTGATCAATTCCAGTAACGCCAACAGGGTAACCGCCACTTCCATTCGATCGTAGGGATGACCTAACAATTCGGTAAAGTATAACCGCCGGCGCAGGCCCATTTGCTTTCGCAGTTGTTCCATTTGGCCTTCGATTGTGATGGATCGCGGTTCAACCAGGCTAAACGATTCATCCAACGTTTCTGCTCGTTGCAGAACGCCGTGTAAGGCAGCCAGCAACGTATCGCCAGTGATGCCGGTCATATCCAGCTTGCCTTCAACACGAGGTGGGGAAGCGACGCGAAGGTAGGTGCGCAATCCTTGCTGCCTGCGCGCGTCCAGCCATAGAGCGGCGGCTTTGAAGTGCTTATAAATGCGTAACTGGCGCAGAAGCGCCTCGGCCGGGTCCTCTTCTTCATCCAGATCAATCGGCAACGAAGGCGGGCGGGGTAATAATGCCCGACTCTTAATAAGCAATAGCCGCGCCCCGATACCGATGAAGTCAATCAACTGCTCGACCTGGTTTTCGTCCATCTGCCTGACCTGGACCAGATACTGGTCAGTCACCTGGGCCAGGGACACGATGGTGATATCCAATTCCTCACGGTCGATCAGGTGCAGCAACAGGTCGAGCGGGCCATTGAAAACAGGGATTTCGACGCGGTACTGGTTCATCGTGGCCGCATAATGCAATACACAAAACCATTCATTTGGACCAGATCTGTCGTCTCGTACCGCTGGCCGATCATATCCAGCACCGGCGGCGGGTAAAATTGAGCCCGCAATACAACGGTGTCGAAACTTTGAGCGTCGAGCATAGCCAACATTTCGGTCAGGTCGACAGCGTTGTTTTGGTACAGATTAAGCAATTGAGTCGGATTTGTTACGACATCCCGGCCCAAGTAAAGGTTAAAACCGGCATCCTCGGCGAACGCGGCCGTTTCTCCCTGGGCGATGAGAGCCACGATTTGCCTTCCGGCAGCAGTGTCGTTCGCGTCAGGTGGGCGGCCAAGCAGAGATACACCGGCCGAATCAATATAGGGGATCGCCTCAGCCGGTCGTGGGGCCGAGCAGGATGTTTGCGGCGCGATCATCACCTCAGTCGGCCGCCCCAATGTTTGGGCAACAGCGGCCAGGATGGGAGTATGGGTAGGCATGTGAAAAACCTTATCCGCCTGCCACAAATAGAGGAGGGCAATGACAGACGGCAATAGGACCCCGACCCAATGGGAGTGGTGGGGAGATCGCCATTCCCGCTTACGCCCCCAATGCAACAAATGGTTGAAGGCCAACCCGGACAGAATGCAGGCCGCGGCAATGGCTGTGGCGAAATAGGATTCTCCCGCCCCCCACTTGCCGGCGGTTACACTGTTGACCGTAGCGACGACAAACCAGACGGCATAGGCGGACAGGCGACTGAAATAGAGCTGGTATATCGCATAGATCGCCGCGACGCTAATGATGACGGTGTGAAGGCGAAACCATTGCCTGAAAAGACCTTCCGCCTGGCCGGGAATGAATGGGTTGAGGTTGGCTGTCACCGTGTTGAGCAGCCATTGTCCATCGGTAGCTACGTTGAGCCACAAGAATACCAGTCCGGTTACCAGCGCGAATGGTACAGCCCATAGTATGGCCCGTTTTGGCTGGCGAAGGAATAGAAAAATGAATACGGCGGCAACCGTCGCATAGGCCAGTTGTTTGGTATAACCCGCGAAGAGCAACAAAATCATCACGACCAACAACGCCCGGTTGCGCCGACGGCCGTCGGCCTCTTCTTTTTCGATCAGCACGGTCAGCAGCACGACGGCCAGTGTTTCGAACATGACCATAAACATGTGCTGACGGAAGAGCGGACCAACGTGGTAAACGTAGTTGGAGGCCAGAAAGGCCAGGCCCGAGAGAGCCGCCAGCCACCACCGTGCCCGGCCGTGAAGGGGATCGCCACGAGAAACGGCATAACCGATGGCCGCGGCGGTGATGAGCGTGCCCAGGAAACTGACCAACCGTCCGGTCCAATACTGAGGTCCAAACAACCAGATCAGGGGCACAATAACAACGTGAAAGAGTGGAGGGTAATTGGAAGAATAAAAGGGATAGCTATCGTTGTTGCGGTAAGGCCATTGCCCCTGGCTGAACAATACCGTGTCCATGAGCTCGAAGCCTTCGCCCTGATCGTAGTCAAATGGGAACCGGAAAAGGTTGAAGGCGTAGATGAAGTAGACGATCAGGTAGCCGAGGAAGGCAATGAGGGCCAGGGTTATGAGGACTCTAGGCACCCAGGCGACAATCGATTGACGTGCGGTCTGTTGATCGTGAGGAATTGCAGAAATGGAAGTTTCCGGGGATGTCATAGGTTTTATTGGGCTCGATGAGTCACATCAATTTCCGCGTAAGCAAGATCAGGCCGGCTTCTTTCCGAGGGGAACGAGGCTTAACCCCACTAACACGACGAGCCCGGCTGCCAGCAGCGCACGTTGCTGGGCCGGCCCAATTCCCTGATATTGCCCGGCGTCAAGCAAGTCCATAATGAACATGGCAGCGGCCGATCCCACCCCTAGTAGAATAAAGATAAATCCCAGTTGCCTTTTCGTTACCATGCGCGCCGGTACTATATCATCACCGGTAAACTCGGACAAAACGGAGGTTCAACTTTATTTGGCCTTGATTGTATGGAGGTTTACAATACTGACTCATTCGATGGCGGACAAAATGATGATAGCCCGTATGTCAGCCGGCACCCGCCGGCCGCAAGCTAGTGTTGAGAAGGTGCGTGCCTCGCAGGATCGTTTAGCACGGCTAGTGTTCTTCATGGCGATTGGAAGCGGGTTGTTTGCCATCTGGATCATTTTGAGATATGTAGTCGCGGCTTCTACTTTTTCCCGGTTGCCGGATTGGATGGTCGATAGTCTGGGGCTGGGTACCGGAGCGGCAGCGATGACCCTGGCGGCGCTTTGGGGGCTGATTCTCTGGCACAAGCGCCTAATGACTGCATATAGATTGCAATCCTTGACTCTCGAGCAATTGCATAACCTCAGCCCCTGTGAGTTTGAACATCACGTAGCTGAGCTGTTTGAACAACGTGGTTACCTGGTCACCGTTCGTGGACGCTCGGGCGATCTCGGCGTTGACTTGGAACTTGTCGGGTCCGACGGCCGTCGCGCCATCGTTCAGTGCAAGCGTTATCGCCATGCAATTGGCCCCGATGTTGTCCGCGAATTATTCGGGACAATGGTCCACGAGATGGCCCTTCACGGCTTTTTGGTGACCACGGCCGTTTTCTCTGATGCAGCCCGCGAATGGGCCCGTGGCAAACCAATCTCTTTGATCGACGGATCGACACTCGTTCAATTGACTTCTTCACCAACTGGGAATTCCCAATTGGATAAACTACACTAGTAGTTCGACAAACAGAGTTTGCCGGATGAGTTAAAAAGAGGCATCCTTCCACCAAAAACATAAGAGGAAGAGATGCCAGCAAAAAGATACAAAGTCACTTTAACAAATGAAGAACGCGTCACGTTGACAACCATTGTCAGTAAGGGCAAAGGGAATGTACGCCGAATGAGACGGGCCCAAATATTGC
>JAWOHK010000343.1:0-20014 GCA_046485205.1 Chloroflexota bacterium
CCTTTATGTAAAGTCGGCGGCCACGCCCTGGCTCAAAAAGGCGAGAGTGCTCACAGTGAGGCGGAGTCTGCCCAAAAGGCGATTGAAACTCTAGGTGGGAGCGACGTGAAAATCAATTCAATCCAGCTCCCGGAAACCGAGCAGAAACACTTCATCATCACGATTCAAAAAATTCGCCAGACGGATTCACGCTATCCTCGAAAAGCGGGGATGCCGGCTAAAAGGCCACTCTAGTTAGTCAGAACATCCTGGTCAGTAGAGACTTGCCCACCCTGTACGGTCATCGTCGTCGCTGCGGCGATAAACGCCCGGGGAAACATGGCCGGGTCGGTCGAGGTAAGCAAGGCCTGGGTCATATTCCGATCCTTCACCTGCTCAAGAACATAGTTCAGCAACGCTTCGCGGCGGTGTTGGTCCAACTCGGACATCACTTCGTCTAATAGCAAGATGGGAACATCGGCCGTCGCCGATTTCATCCAATTAATTTCGGCCAGTTTTAGCGCCAGGACGGCTGTGCGAATTTGTCCCCGCGACCCAAACTGTCCCAGGTTTTTCCCATCTACCAACACCATCCAATCATCGCGGTGAGGTCCCATAGTCGAGGTTCCACGAGCCAGGTCGGCGGAACGGGCGGCCGCGTACTCTGCTTCCAGCCGCTCTCTGACCAACGCGGCATCTTGATTTTGTTGCAGCCATTCACCATCATTCATCAATTCGTCAGAAGACTTGCGGCCATTGGAATGCCAGCCCGGAAGATAGGCCAGACGCAAGGATTCGCGGCCGTCGATGAGATCTTGAAAGTGAATATCCTGTGCCTCACGCGCGATTTCGGCCAGAAATGCCGCTCGCCGGCACAAAACCCTTGTAGCCGGATCGATCAATTTATCGGTTAGAATTTGCAAGATATCGTCTGATTGGCGTGCCTGACCTTCAGCCATACGCCGCAATAAAGCGTTGCGTTGCTCTAAAACTTTGTTGAATTCTGATAGATGGCGACAATATTCCGCATCAACCTGGCAAAGCGTAATGTTCATGTAACGACGGCGATTGACCGGCGGGCCGGTTACCAACTCGACGTCTTCCGGTAAAAACAGCACAACCCGTAGATGACCCAGCAAATCCATGAGCCGAATCTTGCGGCGATTGACCAGGGCTTCACGGCGAAAAGTGCTCTGGCCGTTCGCGGTCCAGCCCTTATCCTCGACAATCAGACGCATCTCGAGATGGCGGGGACTATCAGGCCGTCGTACATCGGCCACCAATCGGCTGACCACAACCGGCTCTTTTTCCTGGAGCGCCTCCCAATTGACAAGTTGTTGTTCCTTGCTGGCATGAGGCGAGCGCGTAGTGGCCAGAAAGTAGAGGCTCTCCAGCAGGTTTGTTTTTCCCTGGGCATTGTCGCCGTGTAACAAGATGACTCCACCCGGCAAGGCCAGTTCCAGCCGGGTAAAGTTACGAAAGTTGGTCAAAGATAAATGACTGACTTGCATAACCGCAAAGATAAGGCGATTATGGTTGATTGGCAAACAAGTGCCTGAGAAGCGTTTGCGGTCGGTTCACCTACCTGCTATGCTTACTTTCCAAGACAAATAGGCCGATCGATCTATTGGAAATCGGCATTTTATTGCCCAAAGGCACCATTTCATGAATTCTCCCGATATATTGTTCCTTGTCCTGGACACTCAACGGGCAGATCGGCTGGGCTGCTACGGTCATTCGAGACCGATTACTCCCAATCTCGACCGTTTCGCAAGTCAAGGCGCTGTATTTGAACAAGCTATTTCCCCGGCTCAATGGACAATACCCAGTCACGCTTCATTATTTACCGGTCTTTACCCCACCGCGCATGGTGTCACCCAGTCGTCTCAAAGTCTAAACCGCGGACGTCCACACCTGGCGGAGGTATTACAGGCCATAGGGTACGAGACAGTCGGATTTTGTAATAACCCACTTGTCGGCGTGCTGGACAACGGCTTTAAACGCGGCTTCCAGGCATTTTATAACTATGGCGGTGCGTTTCCCAGTGTTCCCCATCAATCGAATCCCTGGCCATGGCCTCTCAATCGTGTCGCCGAGGGTTACACCCAGTTTCTCCGGCGAATTTCCTATCCGGTTCAGAATTTCTTTGGCCAATCTGATCTCGCGTTTCGTATCTCGCTCCACTCCTGGCTGACACCACTCTGGTCTCGCATGGCGAATTTCAAAGGTCAGAATGAACGGTCGGTTCAGGATGTAGTCCGTTTTCTTTCCACACGCGAAACACATCGATCCGGAAAGCCGCTCTTCCTCTTCTTGAATCTCATGGAAACCCATCTGCCTTTCTGGCCACCGGGTGAATTCATCGACCAGGTTGCACCTTACTTCCGCCACAACAAAGAAGCCAGAGACATCCTGCGCACCTGGAATCGCGAGGCTTATCGCTGGGCTGCACCATTGGCTGAGCCGATGAGCGAACTGGAAGAAAAAGTGCTCAATGACCTGTATGATGCCGAAGTGGCTTATCAGGATGATTACCTGGGCCAGCTATTTGATTTGGTAGAGCGCCGCAGCCGCCAAAGGGACACGCTGACGGTAATTGTGGCCGATCATGGGGACGGACTGGGGGATCACGGTTACTTCGGCCACGCGTTTGTGGCTTATCAGGAGTTGGTTCATGTACCGCTCATCCTCCATAGGCCCGGCCACATCACGGCATCCACCCGAATTGACACGCCGGTCAGCACGCGCCGGGTCTATCATACGATGCTCGATGCCGCTGCCCGTATGCCTGAACAAGTCGAGTTGATTGACGGTATGCTGGATAAAGAAGCGACGACCATTCGCCGACTGGCTCTACGCCAAACGATTAGCGGTCGCGACCCGGAGCAACAAACTGCTTTCAGCGAGGTCTATCCACCGCTCAATTTCGTCAAAGCGATTGAAAACAGACAGCCAGAATTATTGACCCAGTTCCGCTGTCTTTCTACTCGCCGCGCCGTCGTTCGCGCCGGGCGACCGGAGAATGGACAACGAGATCAATCAGCCATGAAGTTGATCGCGGTGGATGATTTACCCGATGAACTATTCAATCTGGCGAACGACCCACATGAACTCGACGGAAATGTAGAAAACAAACCGGTCACGACGGATGCAATGGCCCGCCTTCTGGAGCAAATGAGCCGGCGGGTGTTGCGCGAACACGAGTCCATGCCGGCCGGTGATGCGGTCGAACTTGAGGGCGATGATTCGCTCCACCGGCGGTTGCGTGGTCTTGGATATTTGGAATAATCATGAAACCTCGCCGGTAGTCAGAATGACAGGAACGATTCCTCTTGTTGGCCGGCTTGCAAATCTGGTCTTTAAATGGGTGAAATATGTTTGATGGAATAAGGGTGGACCCGGTCGCATTTACTATACCTATCGGCGACGGGTTTCCGATTTATTGGTACGGTATCATCGTCACAATCGGCATTGCTCTCGGGACTTGGTGGGGGGCTCGAGAAATTAAAAAACGAAACCAGAATGTGGACGAATACTTTAACGGCTTGATTCTGGTTGTCTTCAGCGGCTATATTTTCGCGCGCCTGTCCTATGTCTTAATCGAAGCGTTTGCCGGTCGGGGAAGCCAGTTCCAAAGCTTTCTCGATATCATCAACATCCGTTCCGGCGGAATCAATATTCTCGGCGGTTTCATTGGCGCAGCCGTGGTTGGCTATTTTTATTTGCGCTGGCGGCGCCTCAATTTCTGGCAATATGCTGATGTGGCCGGACCGGCGTTGCTTTTGGCCCAATCGATCGGGCGTTGGGGCAACTTCATCAATCAGGAACTCTATGGGCCGCCCACCACGTTACCATGGGGACTTCTGATCGATGCCCCGTTTCGCCTGCCACAATTTAGCGACCTGACCCAGTTCCCTTTGGATACGCGATTTCATCCGACTTTTCTCTATGAATCCCTTTGGTTGTTTTTGGGATTCCTCGTTCTGGTTTTTCTGAACAATCGCTATCGCGACATCTGGCGACCCGGTACCCTCTTCGGCCTGTTTCTCATCTGGTGGGGCAGCGGACGAGCCATCCTGGAAATATTCCGACCTGACCAGGCTACCATTGGCGCCACGCCGATCACCTACTCGATGATTATGTCTATATCCCTAACGGTGGCCGGTTTGGTCATTGTTCTATCCCGGAACGGCAAGATGCCCGAATTGTTCGGAAAACGGCGCCGGCGAGTGGTTAAACCCAAACCGCGCCGCCAGACCTGAGCGAATTACCGGACTGTAGCTTGCGGAGGTTGATTGATCATGCGATTTGCGCCTGAATTCGGTGAAATGGCATTAACTTTTGATGACGTGCTATTGGTGCCGGGCTACTCGCAGGTTCTCCCGGCTGAAGTGAATCTGCGAACCCGCTTGATCGACAACATCCATCTCAACATCCCCATCATTTCAGCGGCGATGGATACGGTTACCGAAGCCCCGATGGCTATTACCCTCGCTCGACTAGGCGGTATCGGCGTGATACATCGTAACCTGACACCTCAGGAACAGGCTGAGGAAGTGGACAAGGTCAAGCGTTCGGAATCAGGGATGATCGTTGACCCGATCACCTTGCCGCTGGATGCCACCCTGGCTCAGGCCGAAGCCTTGATGAGCCGTTATCATATTTCCGGCATACCCATTACTGATGAGGACGGCCGTTTGGTCGGTATTCTGACCAATCGGGACACCCGCTTTGTTACTCCGGGAGACCAGCCTATCGCTGATTTTATGACCAGTCAGGGCCTGGTCACCGCGCCGGTCGGCACCAGCCTCGAGCAAGCGAAAGCCATCCTCCACCGTCACCGGATTGAAAAATTACCCCTAGTAGACAACCAGGGTCGCCTGAAAGGGCTGATCACTGTCAAGGATATTCTCAAGAAAATCGATTATCCGTCTGGAGCTGTGGACGAACAGGGCCGGCTCCTTTGCGCTGCGGCTATCGGCGTGGGAGATAAGGCACTGGCTCGCCTCGATTTACTTGTCGATGCAGATGTGGATGTGGCCACGATCGACACGGCTCACGGACACACCCGGTTGGTCATCGACACCATCAGGCAGGCGAAAAAACGCCATCCTGAGCTGTCGATCATGGCCGGGAATGTGGCCGGCGGAGATGGTGCCCGCGACCTGATCGAGGCCGGAGCCGGGGCGATCAAGGTTGGCATCGGAGCAGGCTCGATTTGTACCACGCGAGTTGTGGCCGGGGCCGGCGTCCCCCAAATCTCCGCCATCAGCGCCTGCGCGGCCGTATGCCGTGAACATGGTGTGCCCCTGATCGCCGACGGTGGGATCAAGTATAGCGGTGACATCGTCAAAGCGTTAGCCTCCGGCGCCGACGCCGTCATGCTCGGCTCGATGCTGGCCGGTCTGAAGGAAAGCCCGGGCGAGATCGTCGTGTATGAAGGACGGCGCTACAAGATTTATCGGGGTATGGGCAGCATGGGGGCCATGCAGGGCTTCGGGGCTGATCGTTATGGTAGCGGGGTCATGTCACCCACCGGCGGACCAGCCAGCGGCCAGGTGCGCGACAAACTGGTGCCGGAAGGGGTTGAAGGCCAGGTTCCTTTTAAGGGCCAATTGAAAGACATCGTTTACCAGATGACGGGCGGTGTGCGCTCCGGCATGGGCTATGTGGGAGCCTGCGATTTGACCGAGCTTCGCGCTAAAGCGCAGTTCGTTCGCATTTCCAATGCCGGTTTGCTGGAAAGCCACCCGCATGGGATCTTGATCACCAAGGAGGCGCCCAATTACCAGGCGAGGCGCTGAATGGGTTTTTTCAGAATACCTATCATCCCGAAAGTGTGTTGCCCGCCAGTCCCAGGCGTGTGACGGTACTCCCCAACCGATAAGAGGTCAAAATTGAGCCGAGGAGTAGCCTATGCTACCGCCGCCTATATCCTGTGGGGCCTGTTCCCGTTATACTGGAAAGCACTGGATGATATATCCGCATCCCAGATATTAGGCCATCGAATCGTATGGTCTCTGGTCTTTGTCGGCCTCATCCTCACGCTGCGCCACAACTGGGGGTGGATGCACGGGGCGGTCAGGCAACCGCGTGTCTTGCTGACTTTCGCCATTTCTGGAACACTCCTGGCGATTAACTGGTTTACTTACATTTGGGGAGTCAATGCCGGATTCATTGTGGAAACCAGCCTGGGTTATTTCATTAACCCTCTCGTCAATGTTCTTCTCGGTTATTTGATTTTGAAAGAACGGCTCCGGTCGGGCCAATGGCTGGCCTTAAGTATCGCCCTGGGCGGAGTTCTCTATCTCGGCTTCAATTATGGTTCTTTTCCATGGATCGCCCTGACATTGGCCTTCAGCTTTGGTACCTACGGGTTGATAAGAAAGACGGCCGCTCTGAATTCGGCTGAAGGATTGTTCCTCGAAACAGCGATTTTGTTCCTTCCGGCGTTGGGTTTCCTCTTATTGCATGAGTTGCGCGGCACTGGAACGTTCGCTCACACTCAACTATCAACCACTGTGTTGCTAATCGGCGCGGGAGTCGTCACCAGTATTCCTTTACTCCTTTTCGCGGCCGGTGCGCGGCTAATTACGATGACAACATTGGGGTTACTCCAATACATCGCCCCAACGTTGCAGTTTTTAATCGGCATTGTGATTTATAATGAGCCTTTTGGACCGACGCGTATCATCGGCTTCAGCCTGATCTGGTTGGCGCTGCTGGTCTACACCTTTGAAAGCCTTCACCATAGGCGCAGGGTTCATGCCTTAGAAACAGTTGCCAAGTCACCCTAGTGAATGAATTGTTATGCCCAAATACGATCATACTACTTACCTATCCCCGATGACCTGGCGCTATGGCAGTGACGAGATGCGCTACATCTGGTCTGAAATGCACAAACGACGGCTCATGCGACGCGTTTGGGTAGCCCTGGCTACCGCGCAACATGTAGCAGGTTTGGTCACGGTCGATCAGTTGGCTGATCTGGAAGCCCACGTTGACTCGGTCGATATCGATCGTGCCTTGCAAATCGAACGAGAGACTCGCCACGATATAATGGCCGAGATTCGTACCTACGCCGAACAGTGCCCGGTCGGCGGCAGGATCATCCACTGGGGCGCAACCAGCGCCGATATCACCGATAACGTCGATGTCCTGCGCCAGCGTGAATCGGTTGACCTGGTGGCAATTGAGATGAGCCGGTTGCTAGGGGCATTCGCCAGGCGCATCGAGGAAACGGCCGATCTGCCGGTGATCGCCTACACCCATATCCAACCAGCCGAGCCGACAACCCTGGGCTATCGGCTGGCGATCTATGCCCAGGATTTGCTGGAGGATTACCGGCAATTGAAGGCCCTTCTAGAAAATTTGCGCGGTAAAGGGTTTAAAGGCGCAGTCGGTTCTCAGGCAGCCTTCGCAGAAATGTTACAGGAGGCAGAGATGTCGGCCGAGCAGCTGGAGTCATTGGCAATGGCACGTCTCGATCTGCCTTATTATCTCATCGCTTCGCAAACCTATTCCCGCCAGCAAGACCTGCGTCTCCAACAAGTTCTAGCCGGTATCGCCTCAAGTTTACATAAGTTCGCCCTGGATTTTCGCCTGCTTCAATCACCAGCCTTCGGCGAGCTGGCCGAGCCTTTTGGCAAACGACAAGTCGGCTCGTCAGCCATGCCTTTCAAGCGCAACCCCATTAATGCTGAGAATATCTGTTCTCTGGGAAGATTTGTGGCCGCGCAAACGGCCGTTGCCTGGGACAATGCCGCCCAGGCAATCCTGGAACGCAGCCTTGACGATAGTGCCAACCGCCGTCTCTATTTGCCGGAAAGTTTCCTGGCGATAGACGAAATGGTGCGACGAGCCACCCTGCTTGTCGAGGGAATGCTCATTGACCGGGAACAGATCAGCCGTAACTTGGCCCGATTCGGCCCTTTTGCCGCAACGGAACGGGTGTTGATGGCAGTCGTTGCCAATGGTGCCAACCGGCAAGATGCTCATGAATGGCTACGCGAAGCCAGTTTGATCGCCTGGGAAGCAGTGCGATTGGAGAAAGAAAACCCCCTGATGGAACTGATCGCCAAGGATGAGCGAATAAAGCTGTTTATCCCGGTCGATCAAATCTATTCCTTGATGAATGCGGACCAATACATCGGCACGGCCGCCTCGCGTGCAACAGCCCTGAAAACAGCCATCGAGTCTGAAATTAAACCCCATAACGCTCGATCACATAGTGAAGATTAGCCCGGGCCTGCGATTCAAACTTCTCACGAAAAAACAAGGTGTGAAATACATGGGGTCTATCCAAGAACTGCTCCAGGATTCGTCTCCGTTCCCGGCGATACAGGGGCGCAGGCACCCAGTCGTATTCCACCCGAATCGCTATTTCGTATTGGTTGAACCGGTCTGGATCGGCTCCCAGGATGGTCAAATCGACATCAGCAACGATGGCCGCATCCCCGGAGAGATAACTGTGCCGATGGGATGTCTTCCGAATGAGGTCCGCAATCCGTTGGACACTGTCATTTTCAACCCCGCCGGATTGAAGGATGGTTGCGGCAAAACGGGCTGATAATTCTTCATTCTCCCCTCCCCTCGTATCATAAATTACATCATGGAACCAAACTGCCAATTCCGCCTCAGTGGGCCGGGCTAACAGATGTGATGCCGAATCGAGGTGAAGCAAGCATTCTCTGATATGTTCCAGATTGTGGTAGGCCCGATGGGGTTGCGAGTATCGTTTGACTAACTCGTTATAAGCAACATCATCAGCCGACAAAGCCCCACTATCACGCCAGACCTTGCTCCAGCGAGAACGGAGGTCAACCATATTCACTTCTTCGCCAATCCCTTGGTCTGAAGCCGGTCACTGCCTTGAATACCCGCGAGAAATGACGGGCGTCGCCATAACCAACCTGCATGCCCGCGGCCGAAACTGATAAGTCTTGAGCACGTAACAAGCGGGCCGCCCGCTCGATGCGGCTGCGGGTGTGAAACTGACGCGGCGATTCGCCTACCCATTTTTCAAAGAGCGCTCGCAGATGGGATTGGCTTAAATTGACCGCCCCTGCGGTGGCGGCGGCGTCATAGGGCTCTGTATCGCGCTCGCGCAAAAACATGATGGCATTGCGCACCGCTTCCGGATAGGGAGATTGGGCCAGTGAGTCAGACGTTTTGCTCGACAGCTCTTCGATGCGGGCTAACAGATTGTAAAAAGAGCCGATAGCGCGTAGCGGATAGCCGTTATTCTGCAGGATAAGCAATTCACGTATTTCGATGAACCGGTCCGCCAGTTCATCGTCGAATGACAGAGGCAACAGTTGAACCGAAGGCCGCTCACCTCTTTCTCGTGGCCAGTGGCGGCCTAATGAGAGCCAATGATACTTCATGCCCGCCTCGCTACGATAGTAACCGACATGCCCAAATGGAATGATCAGGACGTTGCCGGGCTTGATAGGCCTGGTTCTGTTCGGCTGTTCAAAGAGAGCCTCGCCCTCCAGATGGTAGTAAACCTGGGTCGCACTGGGGTGATCGATGCTGCCGGACAGATAGTCCGGACGGCAATGATACTCACCGGCCCGCTCGATCACGAAGGGTAGATCAGCCGAAGGAACATCCCCATAGCCGACACGCCAGTAAGTGTATCGAACCGGCCGGCGGCCGTCGTTCGTGCCGCCGGTTATCGGTCTGCGGATGGTCGCATTTGATGAGCCCTGTCTTTCAGAGCGATCTGAGAGATTTTTCACCATTGTTTCGTCCACACTTTCAAGCAGATCATCCACATTGTAATGGCAAAGGAATTTATAATAAAGGCTTCAAGCTATGGAACGTGGACCATCCGTTGATACCCCGGCAACCCGTTTGCTCGCCGAACAAGGCGTTGCCTACACCCTTTTGCCTCATAACAAACCGGTTTTCACCGTCGCTGAAGCAGCCGAACAGCGCGGCGTCCTTGCCGAAGAGATGGTCAAATCCATCCTGCTGCGCGAGTCCGGCGGCCGACGCTATGTGATGGCCTGCATTCTCGGTCCCCACCGCCTCGATCATCGAGCCGTCCGCCAACATCTTCCCGGTGATTGGGCGCGTCTGTCATTTGCCGGGGATGAGGAGATCAAGTCTGTAACCGGTTACCCCAAAGGCGCGGTTAATCCGTTGGGCCTGCCTGATGAGGTCCCGGTGATATTTGATGAGTCAATTGCCCATTGCCGAAGAGTCAATATCAGCACCGGTGATCTGATGTTTGGTCTCGAGATGGAGGCGGCCGATCTGATCCGCCTAACCGGGGCGCAATTGGCGCCAATCGTTGAGTTCGGAGAAAATCCGGCCCTCTAGCCGAAAATCAGAGAAGCGATCATAAAAGGAGAACTGAAATGGGTTTACCAAAGCGTGTCGAATATCTGATAATTGGGGCCGGCGTACACGGACTGTCAACCGCCTATCACTTGAGTAAATACCTTAAAGAAAAAGGAATGGGTTCGGGTGAAGACGTGCTGGTCATTGAGAAAAGCAGCATCGCCGCCGGGGCCTCAGGGGTAGCTTGCGGCAATGTACGCTGCAACTATTACCAGGAACCCATGACCCGGCTCATGATGCATTGCATGGATGTCTGGGAATCTGATCCCGATTACTATGCTTACAATTCCGTCGGCTATCTGACTGCCTCCTTTGAGCCGATGCGCGCCGGATTAGAAGTTATTTATGAACGCCACCAGCAGCTAGGCTATCCCTCGACTCTGGTCACAGGCAAGGAAGAAGTAAAAAAGTATATGCAGGGCATCTTCCATGATTGGCAGGCTGAGGATCTGACGGCCGTGCTGCACGAACAGCGCGGCGGCCATGCCTGGAGTCGCCAGGCCATCCATGGTCTGGCCATTAAAGCGGAGCAGGAGGACGCGCGCATACTGGTCGGTCCATCCGTCACCGGCTTCCAGTTCAACAGTGCCGGAGAAGTGACCGCCGTCGATACAGATTTTGGTTCCATCGAGGTTGGTCACGTTATTGTTGCGGTTGGGCCCTGGATCAAAAATCTCTGGCAAATGCTGGAATTGCCACCAACAGTAGCCGATCCGCGAAACCCGAAAGAGCAAGTTGAGTTGTGGCGCTTTTTAGCCTTACAGGAGGGCGAGATCGATATCAACCCTTATATCCATATCACGAACGACGGCCAGCGACCGCCGCTGGTCCATGTCGATAGCGATGTACCCCTCTACAGCGAGGATGGACGCCTGGTCTGGGATCAACCGTGGGGGATCTATTTCAAGCGTGACAAGCATGCCGTGCAGGGTGGTGCCGTGCCGATCGATCTGGGCACTGAAGCGGCTATCGATCCCTATGGCACGCGGAGCCCGTACTATTGCGTAGATGATCATTTTTATGATCTGTGGGTCGCTTCCCTGGCTCATTGCATGAAGCGCTACGAAGGAACTCGCCAGTATGCTTCCACCAAATCTTCAGGCGGTGTCGGTTGTTTCTCGGCCGATAACTTCCCGGTCTTTGATTTCATGCAGCCAAATGTCTACGTCATCGCTGATTCCAATCATGGCTTCAAGATGATCGGGGTTGGCGAACAGGTCGCACAAATTCTGACCGGTGAAACGAGTGACCTTCTGGCGCCGTTTACTTACCATCGATTTGAGGAAGGCACAACCCTGCCCAAATCGAACGCGCCCTTCCCGTGGATGTGAGCGAGCGTTATATCTGAATCCATCAAACGTCGCGGGTTAATCCGGATAAAGACCGTGTCAAACCTTTATATACTGGCGAGCTTGCGATATAAGAGGTGAAATGCCCATTATAAATGCCGACTTCATTGTCATCGGGGGTGGGGTTATTGGTTGCAGCACGGCTTACAACCTGGCCAAATCCGGCGCGCGAAACGTAGTGTTGCTGGAGCGCGGGGAAATTTGCTCCGGCGGTACGGCCAAATCCTGCGCCATTGTCCGCACCCATTACTCTATTGAGACCAATCTCAACCATGCGGTTGAGAGCCTCAAGGTGTTCAGCAACTTTAACAATGCAGTGGGTGGGGATGCGGGCTGGCAACAAACCGGCTACATCATCCTCGGCCCGGAAGCTCACCGGGAGCCGATGCTCCAGGTCTTTGTCAAACAGAACGAGCGCGGCGTCGACACACGGGTATTAACCGCGGACGAAGCAGCCGCTATGCACCCGCTCCTCAACTATGAGGACGCCGAAGTCATCGGCTTTGACTCCCAGGCCGGTTATGCCGATCCATACTTGACGACGACGAGTTATGCCGCTCGCGCCAGAGAATTGGGGGTTCAGATCCGGACTTCGACTCGGGTTACCGGCCTGGAGGTCGAGTCAAGTATAAAGTCAGTCACCACGGACTCCGATCAGTACCAAGCGCCGGTTGTCATCCTGGCCGCCGGACCGTGGACAAATGATCTAGTCAAAACCGCCGGGCTGTACTTTCCGTATGAGATCAGCCGTCACAAAGTAATCACTCTGAAGATCGCTCGCCCCTATGAGAAAAGCTGGCCGATCGTCAAGGACCTGACCACGCCGGATAAGATATACTTCCGGCCGGAAACGGGTGGAGTGGTTCTCGTGGGCACCGGCGATCACGGAGATCCCATTGATGATGTAGATTCGCTGACCGATTTCATCGATGATGGGCATCTGGAGCGAATCGGAACCCTAATCGCCCACCGAATGCCGGCCTTTGCCGACGCCCACTATACGGCCGGATGGACCGGCCCCTACGATATCGCTGCCGATTGGAACCCGATCGTCGGCCCGGTGCCCGGCTACGAAGGGCTATATGTCGCCGTCGGCTTCAGCGGCCACGGGTTCAAATTGGCGCCGACCATCGGCGAAGGCCTGGCCCAGACCGTGTTAGGGGAAGCGGTACGCGTGCCCATTCTTGACTACCACATGGATCGGTTTCTCACCGGTCACCAACTTCGTGGGGCTTACGGGATTGGGTCGATTTCCTAGATAGCTCCACAGCCGGAATCTTGAATGCTTGCAAAATAGTAATTTTTCATTCTATGGCTACGAACATTTCAACTTACTTATGGCCGGGTAATACTCGATTTGGATTTGGCGCGGTGGCCCTCGTTGGGGAAGAAGCCGTTCGATTGGGTACAAGACATGCCTTTATTTTGACCGATCCCGGCGTGAATTCGGCCGGACTTGTTGAACCGGTACTGGCTTCATTAAGGGATTTCGGTGTCACCGCGACAGTCTACACTCACTGTCCGCCGAATCCCGACGTAGAATCGGTGGATTCGGCCGCGGTCTGTTTTCGGGACTGCGGCGCCGATCTGATCATCGGGCTCGGCGGTGGCAGCCCCCTGGATGCCGCCAAAGCCGTGCGCGAGCTGGCCGGTGGTCCGCCGGAAGCGAGTATCGCCGAGTATGCTCTCTTACTGCGTGATAAAGCGCTTCCGGTTCCCACCGTCCGTGATATGCCCCCTATGATCGGCATTCCCACCACGGCCGGAACCGGAGCAGAAGTAACGCCCTGGGGGGTCATCACCGATCTGGCTACCATGCAAAAGAAAGCGATTGGCGGCCCGGCGCTTATTCCAACCATTGCGCTGATCGATCCCGAGCTGACCCTGAAACTCCCACCCTATCTGACGGCGGCGACCGGCATAGATGCGCTCTCTCACTGTATCGAAGCCTATGTCTCGACCAATGCCGGCCCTGTCGCACTCGATCCAATGATCCTTTTTGGTATCGAGCTGTTGGGGCGCTATCTGCCAGTCGCCGTTAACCAGCCCAATGATGGCCACGCCCGGGAACAGGTCATGTTGGCGGCGCTGATCGGCGGTATCGCCATCAGTTCGCGCTGGCTGGGCGCGGCCCATTCTCTGGCCCACCAGCTCTCGACCTTTGCCAATGTTCATCATGGCCTGGCTTGTTCGCTGATGCTTCCGGCTCAGATGGAATTTAGTTTGCCCAGTGCCAGAGAACGTTATGGCCGAATTGCGGCCGCCCTCGATCCGGCTTCTGCCGGTGTAAAATCCATTGACCAACAGGCTGAATTGGCTGTGCAGGGCGTACGCCGATTGGTTCACGAAATCGGGCTACCCACGCGTTTACGGGATGTCGGCGTTACCAAAGACCTTATCCCGAAGATGACTACACACGCCTTTATCGACCTAAACTGGACGACCAATCCGCGCCCCGTCACCGAAGCCGACCTGGAAGCCATGTATCGCGCGGTCTATTAACAAGGGAGTTAATCGATGGCGTACAACAAAGAACTTGCCCTGTCCCGTTTTCAGGAGGTAGAAAATGAACCAACGAGTCCGTCGCCGCGAGCGTCCTAAATATCTGGACCACACCCCCATTCCTTTGGAACCCGGCTTGCAGGGCGGCCGCTACAAGCCACTGGATGAGGTCGATATTGACCGTATCCATGACGCAGCGCTGGCTGTGTTGGAACGCACCGGCGTTCACATCGTCGAATCCGAGGCCCGGGACCTTCTTGAATCGTCCGGCGCATCTGTCGATCAATCAAGCGACCGGGTATTCATGCCCCGCCGGATGGTGGAAAAAGCTTTGGAACTCGCAAATCGACGGGTCGTTCTCTATAGCCGGGATGGCCGGTTTGATCTCGACCTTCGTAGCCGTCGTGTTCACCTGGGCACCGGCGGCGCGGCAGTGCTGGTGTTGGATCTGGAAACCGGCCAAGCCCGCGAGTCGGTGTTACGGGACCTGTACGACATCGGCCGACTGGTCGACACGCTCGACAACATCCATTTCTACTTGCGCCCGGTGGTGGCTCGTGATGTAGACAGCGAGTTGATCGATGTTAATACTTTTTACGCTACGATGGCTGCTACGACCAAGCACGTCATGGGTGGCTGCTACTTTCCCGGCAAAGTCGCGGATCTGAAACAGTTGGCCGTGCTCATCGCCGGGTCGGATGAGGCTTTTCGTGAACAACCGTTCTTCTCGCTCAATCTGGGTTTTATGGTCAGTCCATTGAAATTCGCTCCGGAGACAACCGAAACCCTTACCCTGGCCGTTCGCGAGGGATTTCCGGTTGTTTTGGTAGCTGCGCCTCTGTCCGGAGCGACGGCACCGGCCTCGCTGGCCGGCACGCTGGTACAGGTGATGGCTGAAACGCTGGCCGGATTAACCTATGTCCAGATCTTGCGACCAGGCCATCCGCTTTTGATGGGAAATATGCCACTCGTCGCTGACCTGCGTTCCGGGAACGTGGCCGGAGGCAACGCCGAACTGGCCATCATGAATGCGGCCTGCGCTCAAATCTGCCAGCGGTATGGGTTGCCAATCTACAATACCTGCGGCCTGACCGACAGCAAATTCCCGGACGCCCAAGCCGGATATGAGACAGCTTTGACGGTAGCTGTTACTGCCCTGGCCGGAGCCGAATACAATCACCACGCGGCCGGCATGTTGGAATCGATGCTGGCAGTTTCTTATGAAAAATATGTCATTGATGATGATATCAATGCGATGGTGATGCGCCTGCTCAAGGGAATTGATCTGTCCGACGAGGCGCTATCCCTGAATGTCATCCACGAGGTATGTAACGGCGAAGGTCACTATTTGGGACATCCTCAAACATTGGCTTTGATGCAGAGCGAGTACACCTATCCGTTGACGGCCGACCGGCGTACGCGTCAGGATTGGGAAAGTGACGGTAGCCCCGATATGCGTGAATCGGCCCGGCGCCGGGCGCGAGAAGTATTAAAAAGCCATTTCCCGCCAGGGTTCTCGCAAGACGTAGATAGGCGAATTCGCGAGACCTTCGAAATCGCCTTGCCTACAGAATGGATGCGAGGAGGCGGTTATCCCTAACGTCGCCTGATCGGCAATTCAGGCTTGATTCATGCTTGCAATCACCAACGATACCGCGTCATTGGCCGATCTGATCCGGCGGAGATGCCGCGCAAACCCCTCGCTGAACGGCCGATAGCCCCGGTCATTTTGGATGACCAATCCTCGATTGGCCAGAATACGCATTTGCCTCATTGACATCGCGGCACCTGGTTTTCCCAAATCGGACTCGCTAAACAAGTTCGTTTCTTTAACCGGATAATGTTCTTGGGCCAGAGGAGAAAGCGAATCCCATAACTCCTGCCAGAAAGGGATCGCGGCGGTGATGAATTGTTCCGCTACCCGCTCGTGAGAATATTCTTGCCGGGCAAGGCTGTCGTAGAGATACAGTCCGGCAAGATGCAGGAAAAAAGGTTGGGGTCCGGTCAGAGGCAACAATTGTTCGACTGCGCCGGGGGGGAGACTCAATCCGGCTCGTTCGACCGGTTCCGTTAATAAGGCTCGCGATGACTCATCATCCAGCAAACCGATATCCATCTGTTGAAACATTTCATAGATAACAGTTTTGGAATTGATTTTGGCCAGCATGTCCGCCGGAGTTGAGTGGCTGGTCGTGATTATCTGTAATTGTTGATCACGACCCAATTCATGCCATGCATCGAGTACATGATCGCCGTTTACTTCTGCTTGCCACACGAGTTGCTCAAATTCATCCAGAAATAAAATCGGGCGGAAACCGGCGGCGTGAAGCTTGCGGACACCGGTAACGAATTCGGCCAAGGTTTCGGTCTGGACAGATTGATCCGGACGCACTGCTTGCCACCATTGTCTCCACACACCATCCAGCAAGCCAGGTAAAGTGTGGTAGTCGGTATTTTTCATATCAACATAGGCGAGCAAAAAGTCTGTTGTCTCGCTGCCGACAATATCCTCGAGAAAATGCGCCACGTGATAAATCAACGACGACCCGCCGAACGTTCTGGAACCGATAATCGCCACATGATCGCCATTTAGCAGGCGGGCGGACATCGATTCAAGCTCGGCTTTTCTTCCAAAGAACATTTCACCATCGGTGATTGGCAGCCCCGGGGTATATGGATTGACCGGAGGATTAGATTCAGAGTCTGCCCCGGTTGCAACTTTGCGACCTCGGAAAGCTAGGGTTTTCGCCTCCGCTACTATCGCTGGAACAGAATCGCTCGATCCGCTTATTGGGAATTCCTCTGTCTCTTCGACTGACGTAGCGGATTCAAAGGTTGGCTCCGTTGTCCAGCGCCAGGTCACCTCTGAATCTACTGTTTCTAAGTTTCCGCGGGCTATCATGTCTAGCCATGCCAGATCCGCATCGTCTTCATGAAAGAGCTGAGCCACATCTTCGGCAATGTCCGGTCGTAAAGCGACAGTGGCTTCGGCCAGACCTTCCAGTCGGGTTTGGCGCGAAATTATGCCTAAAAAATCCCTAATGCGGTCGCGTTTACTATCCCCGGCCAGAACATAGTAATCGATGCCGAATTGGCGACTTAGCCGGCCGACCTCGAACTCGGAAAGAGATTTATCCAGTATTTCCAGAAACTGTAATTGGTCCATATGGTTGTTAAAAAGTATACAGCCAAGATTCGTAGGAACCATACATTGGGTAAGGCAACCTCTTATTCAGTTGCGATCGCCCAAGATTCGCGTACGATATGAGAAGATGTGGCTGTTATTCTAGTCCGGCTGACGGTTATTCTCTACTTGTAGTTGAAAATTTTTACCAAATTCGATTATTGAATCATTAAGTAGTAACTCGCGTTCTAGACACAAGGAGTGTTCTCAATGGTCGCTACTACGGCATTAAAATTTCCTCCCGACTTCATCTGGGGCGTTGCGACCTCTTCTTACCAGATTGAAGGCGCGTGGAACGAAGACGGAAAGGGAGAATCAATTTGGGATCGGTTCAGCCAGACTCCCGGGAAAATTCAGGACGGCAGTACCGGTAACATCGCCTGTGGCCATTATCATCGCTGGCCGGACGATATCACCTTGATGAGCGATTTGGGCTTGCAAGCCTATCGATTTTCACTATCCTGGCCCCGAATATTGCCGGAAGGGCGCGGCCGAGTGAATCCCAAAGGTCTTGATTTTTATAGCCGTCTGGTCGATGGGTTGCTTGAGGCTGGTATCCTGCCGTTCGTAACCCTCTATCATTGGGATTTACCGCAAGTCCTCCAAGACCAGGGCGGTTGGCCGGAACGAAGCACAGCTGAGGCGTTTGTGGAATATGCCGATGTTGTGACCGAGCATTTGGGCGATCGGGTCACTTCCTGGATCACCCACAATGAGCCATGGTGCATCAGTATTCTCAGCCATCAAATCGGCGAGCACGCGCCCGGCTGGCAGAACACGGCGGCCGCCATTCGTGCCGCCCATCATGTGTTGCTTTCGCATGGATGGGCCGTCCCTGTCATTCGGCAAAATAGTCCCGGAGCAGAGGTCGGGATCACGCTCAATTTCGAAGTTAACGAACCGGCTTCGGATAGCGCAGTTGATCGGCAGTTGGCCCTCGATCAAGATGGTCGCTTTAATCGCTGGTTTCTTGACCCGATTTTCGGGCGGCACTATCCAGCTGACATTGTCTTCGCCTATGCACCATATTTTCCTCACGGAATGGACTTCATCCAGCCGGGCGACTTTGGTCACATGGCTGTACCAACAGATTTCCTGGGCGTGAACTACTATACCCGGCGCGTCGTGCGGGACACGGATGTAGAGGACAACGAGGAGCAAACCCTTTTTCCCGACTTGGAAAGAACCGAGATGGATTGGGAAATTTATCCGACCGGGCTCTACAAATTACTGAATCGCCTTCATTTTGAATACAACCCTCGAAAAATATACATAACAGAAAATGGTTGCAGTTTTAGTGATGAACCCGATGAGCATGGGCGGGTTGCAGATTCACGCCGCCAGGCTTATTTGCGCGATCACTTTACTGCCGCCCTCCGGGCTGCACAGAACGGTGTGCCATTGGCCGGTTATTTTGTCTGGTCTCTGATGGACAATTTCGAATGGGCAAAGGGGTATACCCAACGTTTTGGAATTGTCTGGGTCGATTATGAAACCCAACAACGAATCCCTAAGGATAGCGCGCTCTGGTACCGGCAGGTCATCGCCGCTAATGGACTAAACTGAAGTTTTATCGGCCAAGCATAGCAGCCGTTCATGACCGAAACCGAATCCAACAGGGAGCAGGCAACGCCTTCAAAATATAACGCCGCTGTTATCGGGGTCCTGCTACTGGCTTTGTGGATCGTAGGCTCGACCCTGATCCTTTATCCTTCCTTGTGGGCGGTTGAACAATTCGCCTTGCTGACCGGGGGAGTTTTTCCCAGGGTGAACTGGGCAATTCTGGTTGCAGGGCAATCTTTGAGCATCCTTGTTCCCTCCCTGGCCGGTTACGCCCTCACTCGCAGCAGATATCGCGAACACGCGATTTTCAAGTCCTGGATCCTGGCCGCAGTCTTCATGCTAACGATGCTGCCCGTCCGGTCGGCCGGCCTGACGGATGCTCTCACCGCTGCCGGTTTGCAGATCCTTTGCTTACTTGTGTTTCTGGGGGGATTAAGGTGGTGGCAAGGACGCGGCACAGCAGGACAAGATGCCTTGGGTTCAGCCGGACCGGCCTGGCTGGCAGCCGGTCTCATCATATGGCCCTGGGTCGCTTGGGGAGCACTCGGTTCGTGGCTTGACACCGCGCTGAACCTGATCGTGGCTTTGCTATTTGGCCTCGCGGCCGCTCGTATCTGGCAGGTTAACCTGCTTCCGAGTCTTCAAGTCCATATCGCGCAGCCGCGAACGCGCATTGCTTATGGGGGTTTGGTTGTCTCAGTTATGTTAGCGGCTATGGGGGCGGCATTGGGGGTCAACGGTCAGCAAATGATCCTGATTTTCTTACTGCCTAGTTTGGGATGGCTTGTCCTGGGTCTTGCCCATTGGGGAGCCGCTGAACGGATCTTCACCGGATGGCGACCGGCCGGCTTACTGGTCGGTCTGGTTGCGGCCGCGCCGTTGATTTTCGTCGATCCCGATGAGTTGGTACTCGCACTAAACCTCGGATCGCGGGAAGTCGGCTTTTATGCCCTGCTCGCAACGTTGATCAGTATAGCAGCCGCGCTTGTACTCGGTCTGATCCTCTGGGTCCTGGCTCCGCGAGTGATTGGTTTTAGCAGTCAAAGGGCATCAGGGTTTGCGATCGCAGGTGGGGTAGTCCTGGCCG
>JAWOHK010000370.1:0-8933 GCA_046485205.1 Chloroflexota bacterium
CGTACCTACGCCCGAAACAGTTGTCACGACCGAGCCGGTGCCGACCCTCGAACCGTCGCCTATGCCGGTGAACACGCATGTTCCAGCCACGGCCACCGTGCCGCCCGAACCAACCGCAACCGTAGCCACCGGTGATATGCCTGGAGAGGTGCCGGCCACGCTGGATGAATTCATCGCGGTTATGCAAGCGGCCGTGGCCACACAAGATTGGGCGACACTGGAATCGCTCATGGCCGATCCGTTCACAATTGGTTATTGGATGTCGGAAGGTGTGACATCAAGCGCGGTCGAAGTGATCGAACAAATGGAGAACAACTTCCTGTCCGGAAATGCTATTGTCGTCTGGGCTGATCCGGACCTGGATCTCGCTCCGATGTTGATGGGCCAGCCACCAGCCACGATGCTGGGACCGGATAAAAATGTCGTGGCCGCCTTACTCAGCTACGGATGGGGTCCTGACGGCAACGGCGAAGCGATTCAACTCATTACCGAACAACCCGATGGTGCGCTCCAGTGGGAATTAATGCTGTACTCCAGCTTTGGGTTCATTGGCCTACCGACCGATGTCCCCGCGGTGGTGATCACTGCCGATGAAGCTACCTTTTACAGCGGCCCCGGAACGACTTATGAGACGGTTGCTATGGTGGCCGGCGGGTTCAGCTATCCGGTTATTGGTACCAGCTCCGACGGCCAGTGGTGGCGTCTGGAGTGTTACGATGATGCAAACGCTCGCATCCCATCCTGTTGGGTATCGACTGACCCGGCGATTAGCCAACCGACCACTCTCCCCTAAAAAAAGCGCCAGACTTGACAGTCTGGCGCTTTTTAATTACAGAATCAGTCGGGCATTCGCCTAATACTCATTGCGCAATCCCTCTTGGCTCAGAAACCAGGCCTGGCTATCAAACAGTGGCTCGTCCTCGCCTA
The DNA here is from genome assembly GCA_046485205.1 of Chloroflexota bacterium. Classification (GTDB taxonomy): domain Bacteria; phylum Chloroflexota; class Anaerolineae; order Promineifilales; family Promineifilaceae; genus Promineifilum. The sequence continues at coordinate 928 of JAWOHK010000370.1, forward strand.
CCAGAAAACGACGGGGAACATACTCGCCATCGCTCTGCAAAATATGGCTCTTGGCTGTATCGCGCAATTGAACGGCTAGAATATTCTCTACGATATCCCGCTGGAGGCTGGGGTCTTCAATCGGAAAAAGAACTTCCACCCGGCGGTCGAGGTTGCGCGGCATGAGGTCCGCACTGCCCATGTAGATGGCCGGTTCGCCGTCGTTGTGGAAATAATAGATGCGCGAGTGTTCCAGAAAGCGCCCGATGATGCTCATCACCTGGATGTTCTCACTTATCCCGGCAATCCCCGGTCGCAGACCGCAGATACCGCGAATGATCAGATCGATCTTGGCCCCCGCTTGCGAGGCGCGGTAGAGATGGCGGATGATGTCGCCATCAACCAGGGAGTTACATTTAATGATGATCCGGCCTTTCGAACCCAAAGCGGTTTCGCGCTGGATAAATTCGGTCAATTTTTGACGGATGCTGACCGGCGCAACCAGGAATTTGCGATATTCTTCCTGGCGCGAATAACCGGTTAAATAGTTAAAGACATCACTGGCATCGGCGCCCATCGCTTCGTCGTGGACCATAAAGCCGATGTCGGTATACAGGCGAGCGGTTGTGCTGTTGTAATTGCCACTGGAAAGGTGAACATAGCGACGTATGCCGTCGCGCTCGCGCCGGACGATCAGGGTCACCTTGCAGTGGGTTTTGAGACCGATTAATCCATAGGCGACATGGACGCCCGCACTTTCCAAATCTTGCGCCCAATGGATATTGGTTTCTTCGTCGAAGCGGGCTTTCAATTCGACGACGACGGCGACCTGCTTGTTATTGAGGCGCGCTCTCTTCAATGCCTGCACGACCGGAGGATTCGCCCCTAGCCTGTAAAGTGTGATCTTGATGGCCAGCACATCCGGGTCTTCGGCTGCGGCTTCCAGAAAGTTTACTACCGGTGCAAAAGTATGATAAGGGTGGTGGAGCAAGATGCCGCGCTGGCGTAGGGTGCTGAAGATGCTGCCGGTCATGTTTTGCAGCGGTAAGGGCATGCGCGGCGTAAAGGGTTTGTCCTTCAAATCCGGTCGTTCCAGGCGGTGTAACTCCCACAGACTACTTAACCCCAATGGACCGTTTGTCGTGTAGATATCATAGGCATCCACCTGAAGATTGTGTCTGAGAACATCGCGCACTTCCGGCGGCATATTGTCGTCGATTTCCAGGCGCACCACGCTACCGAAATGGCGTTGCCGCAGGTTTTCTTCCATCATCAGCAACAGATCGTCGGCTTCTTCTTCCTGCAATTCCATATCGCTGTTGCGGGTGACCCGGAATGGGTAGGCGGAGATAATATTCATACCCAAGAAAAGCCTGTCCAGATTGGCGGCAATCACTTCTTCCAGCCAGACGAATTTCTGGACGGTGGGGGTAGACAATTGGTCCGGATCAAACCGTTTAAGCGGAACCAGCCGCGGCAGTGAGGGGGGTACCTTTACCCGGGCAAACCGCATTTCCCCCGTTTTCGGATCTGAAATCTGGACGGCCAGGTTCAGGCTGAGATTGGAGATGTGGGGGAACGGCCGGCTGGGATCGGAAGCTAATGGCGTCAAGACCGGAAATATCTCACGTTCATAGTAATCGCGCAGTTTGTTCCGTTGGGACTTGCTCAACTCTTCGTAGGTCAAAACCTGAACATTGGAATCGTTCAATTGCGGTAATAATTGGTCACGCCATATAGCATTGGCCTCGGCAAAGAGTTGGGTCAGGGTGCGATGAACGCTGGCTAACTGTTCGCGTGGCAATAAACCGTCGGAGGCGGTGGCCGTCAGCCCCAGCTTGAATTGTTGCTTGAGGCCCGATACCCGAACCATGAAGAATTCATCCAAATTGCTGTTAAAGATCGCTAGAAACTTGACCCGTTCCAGCAGCGGATGGTTGGCTTGAGTCTCATGGAGGACCCGGCGATTAAATTCAATACTGCTTAATTCACGGTTGATATAGAGGCTGGGATCACGCAAATCGATTTCGGGCTTTGAGGAAGGTGATCGGCCCTTTGTCCTGGTGCGGGATCGCGTTGTGGTTGTTTTGCCTGATGCTTCCTGTCCGACCGGGAGGAGTACTGGAGGTTGTGCTGCCGGCTGCTCCCGCCCGTTCGTTCCGGTAGTTTCATTGGCTTTTTTCATGGAGGTTGATTCGTCCGGCATAACTTTTCCCTTTTACAAGTCCAGAAGCCATTGGCGCGCACGGTCGAAGTGCGCTAACCTATCGGCGATGCGTAAGGCTTTATTATACTTGATCCCGTTTGTTGTGTTAATGACTAGTTGTTCAGATGGATCAACCCATAATTTTGCGCCCCCAGTTTTCCAAGCAATCATATCCCCACCGCCAACACCACCGGTTACCGCCGCGGCTGTCGTTGCACCGCCCGGCGTCTTGTTGCCGACACCGACAGTAGCCGGTGAGCCAGGCGAACCGGATTCTTTTAATGCTTCTCAGACCGAGATTCTCGTTACACCTCCACCTACGCCAGAAAGTCCGGATTCCGGGTCGGCCCCGGGAGTTATTTCAGATGTGGCTGTTGACGGAGAATTCACCCTGGGTGCCGCACCGGGGGTTCCGGAGTCGATTGTCGACGCTGCTCGTGGTCTGGCCCAGGCAGTGCCCCACTTGTTCAGTTGGACGGAGGTTGATCCGGCAAACCCAACTGCCGATGTGTTGCTGACCGTCAACGATGGGACGCCGCTGGCCGGCTGGGTCTATGCCGTGGCCGTACCTTTCGCCACCGTAACCGATGAAACCGCCTGGACGTCCGTCACGGAAGGGTGGCAGGCTGGTGTGTCGGCGTTAGGCCAGTTAATGGTTGATTCCGAAACAGCGGCGGCACTGACCGCGACCTGGGGACCATCGGCTACGGTCCAAGTCGTCAATGATGACTTCATCGGCCAGGTGTGGGCCGCGCGGCCGTCGTGGATCATTGTCCCCTTCGAACGTCTTCGACCGGAATTCAAAGTGATTCCCATAGACGGCCGCTCGCCACTGTCGCGTGATTTTGACCTCAGCACCTATCCGCTGGTGCTGCCGATCACCATCAAAGGACAACCGCAGGCCGTCGAGACCTTTTTAGCGAACTGGACTGGTCCGGCCATCAATTATGACCCAGACAAATTAACCCGCGTGGCCATGACGGGCGTCACCGCTTTGGTGCGTGCCACCGCGGCCCAGATGGAGCGCAACGGCATCCAGTGGCCGGGTGAAGAAGTGGCCCCGATTTTGCGCGACGCCGATTTCGCCCACGTCAGTAATGAAGTCTCGTTTGCGGCCGACTGCCCTCCCCCCGATCCGTATGGGGGAACAACATTTTGCTCGCGTGATCCTTATTTCGAATTACTTGAATCCATCGGGGCCAATGTCATCGAACTCACGGGCAATCATGTCAATGATTACGGACGCGATCCAATGAAACGTTCGTTGGATATGTACGCGGCCGCCGGGATGGAATGGTTTGGCGGCGGCCACGATTTAGCCGATGCCCAACGAGCGTTACTGATCGACCACAACAACAATCGCATCGCCTTCGTTGGCTGCAACCCGGTTGGCCCGGCTAATGCTTGGGCACTGGCGGATGCCGCGGGATCGCGGCCCTGCGGGCCTGATTTACTGGACCAGATCAGCCGGTTGCGCGATGAGGGCTACGTTGTCATCGCCACATTGCAATATATCGAACACTATGTCTATCACGCGCCGCCGGATCAACAACGGGCCTTCGCTGAGCTGGCCGCTGCCGGTGCGACAGCCGTCTCCGGCAGCCAGGCCCACCACGCCCAGGGTTTCGCTTTCGAGAACGGGAGCTTTATTCACTACGGCCTGGGTAACTTGTTCTTCGATCAGATGGACATGATGGGCACGCGCCAGACATTTATCGACACGTACTATATCTACGACGGACGATTGTTGAACATCGACCTGTGGACGGGTCTCATCGAGAGTTGGGCGCGGCCGCGCGTGATGACGCCTGAAGAACGCGCTGATTTACTGCGGACTGTGTTTGCCGCCAGCGGCTGGTAGGCGCCTGTTGACGAAAGTGATGGCCTTACTGAGGTTCGCTACTGATGTCCAGGATATCGCTCACGTTTTCCAGAACTTGCGTCCACTTGAACGATGGGCCTGATGCCGCGAGCAGCTGGCCGTTGGCCAGCACGGCCAGCAGGGTGCCGTCCACTGGGTGAAAGCGCTCGACCATATTGGCCTGCCAGCGTTCGGTAACCGGTTGCCAAAGCTGCCCTCCGTCCTCGGATATCTCAATGCGCCCTTCCTTTCCGTCCGGATCTTCTGAGGGACCGAGCACGATAAACCGAGGGTTCTGAGGATCGACCCACACTGCGCGGACATAGCAGTTATCGTAAGGACTGCTCCAGGTCGCCCCGCCATCCTGGGAGGTATAGAAACCTCCACCGGTGGGTGCGTATAACAATTCGGGCGAGGAAGCGTGGACGAATACGTCGTGCATATCCGGGTGGACATTCTGCTCAGCCGGTTGTCCGAAGCGCGGCCGGCCGTCACTGCCGGGAGCAAGGTTCCAGCTTTGACCCTCATCATCGGACCGCAACAAGCCGCCTACCTCAACGGCCGCGTATAATCGCTCTCCGTGTGCGGCAAACCCGCGCACACAACCGGCTTCCGGTGAGTAGGGCAGCCACCAGCCGAAACGGTCGCGCATATTTGACACCTCAGCCCGTTCCTGCCAGCTTTCGCCGCCGTCAATGGAGACAAACAGCGCGGCCGGCTCCGTGCCGGCCATCACAAAGTCCGAAATATCCGGGTGGTGAGCAAGTCGGCGAATATGGCGGACGGTTAATCCCTGATTGGCGTCCTGCCATGTCTGACCATCGTCATTTGAGCGAAAGATACCGTCGGTTGTTCCGGCCAGAATCGTGCCCTCACGAGCGATCACGGCTGTGACCTCCTGGCCGTCCAAACCCCGTCGGATGGACAGCCAGTCGCAGCCGCTACCTTCCGCGACAGCCAGCCCATCTTTCGTAGCCAGATAAAGTTTCATCACTTAATTATCATAGCAAATGACCGTATATGGCACAATGCCTTTAATGATCAGTGATTGGTTCTCGGTTGGTGAATAAATACATAATATCAGCCATCTTCACCCGCAACCTTCACGCGGGCACACGGTCAGCATTTCCTACTGGACTGTATTATGGCGCAGCCGTCAGGGAGAAATTATCAAACGAAAATTGGCTACCAGCGGCCTGATTAGCTAACCATATCCTTAACCGGGCATCGGTTGTCGATCCGGTGGCGGTGAAGGTGAATTCAAACGTCTGCCAGTTAGTCGTCAGCTTCGCTGTCTGACTTAGCCCCAAGTTAGTGTTCGGCGACTTGTTCAGGTGCAGGAACACTTTGATGGCCCGGCTGCTGTCGGCGCGAGCATCGAACCGCAAAGTGTATTGCTGGTCCTTTTGGATGGCCAGGCTAGGCTGGAAGAGCTGGATGTTGCTGCCGGTGCGGGTGATAGTGACCCGGTCAAACCGCCCGCAGGTCCAATCACTGGCCGTCACGGCCTCATTCTTATTGCCCGACACATTGCTGTAGAATTTCCAGTCTGAAGAATTCAACTCAAAACCGGGATTACGTATGAGGTTTCCCTCAGAGAATTCGCAAACGGATGGGTCAGGGGTGGCCGTTGGACGGGGTGTGGCCGACGGGCCGGGGGTGGCTGATGCCGGTGGTGTCGCGGTTGGCGTTGGCAATGGCGTGCCGGCTATAGTTGGCGTGGTTGTCGGCAACGGTTGCGTCAAGTCGAGTGAGCGCACAAAAATATCCGGCTTGCCGTTTTTGTCGCCGGTCACCAATGTATTGGCGCTGGAACTGAAGGCGACAAACGCGCCGTTGGTTGAGATAGCGTGTGTTCCGTTAACATTACCATTTGATTGGACACCGTCCAGCGTCACCGATAGACGGCTGATTTGACCGTTTGTCATGTCCCTCACGAATAAATCTTCAGTCCCATTTGTATCATTAGCGACCAGATTATTGGCAGATGATATGAATGTCACGTAGCGACCGTCGCCGGAGAGTTTGCCGAATCGGGAACTGCCATTGGCCTGCTGGCCTGAGTTTGGACTGGTTATTAGAATGGTTCGATTATTAGCGACATCACGCAAGTATATATCCCGGACGCTATTGCGATCATCACTGGTCAATTGGCTATCGGATTGGTAAACAACAAATTTTCCGTATGTCGAGACATCAGAGTACTGTGAATCGTATTGCCCAACACCACCAGTTTCATTCAGTGAAACCAGAGTTGTCTGACTCGTTTGTTGGTCAAGCAATATGACATCAAACGCCTTACTGTCATCGATTGGATCAAACAACGTAGATCTACTGTTAAAGGTAACGAAGCGACCATCGCTGGAGATAGCGACTAGCCCCGCGCCTTCATTGGGTCTTGTACCCAATGGCGTCAGATTTGCGTACCGCACCTCCCCAGTTAACCGATTATAAATGTACGTATCACGTTTTTTATTATTCTTTGGCGGGTCAACCAGATTGGTAGCATGCGAGCCGTAAACGATGTAGGTTCCGTCGCCGGAAATGTCCGAAATCCAGCTCCGGCAGTTAGCCGAAACGCCCTGGTTGTTGACAGAAGCTTGGATGACCGCCCCTGTCTGACGGTCGTAGAGATACACCTGGATCGACGGATTCCGTTCGTGGCCGGACGTGTCACCACAATCGATCTCGGGCGGAAGCACAGGGTTAGCGACCAGATTTGTCGCTCTGGAGGAATAGCTGACAAAGCGACCGTCACCGGAAATGGCCGCTTCGGTCGAATCGCCGTTAGCCTGATCGCCGTTGTGGGTGAGCGATACCCGGGTGGTCTGGCCAGTTTGCCGGTCATGGACAAAGATGTCACTGACGCCGTTGGTGTCGTTCGAGACGAGGTTGTTGGCCGACGATTCAAACGCCACATAATGACCATCGGCCGAAATGGACGGGTTCCGGGAAGGGCCGTTGCCCAGCACACCGGTTGACGATTTCGAGACGATCTCCAGCGTCGCGTCCGAAATGGCTAATACCTGATTGAGCCGGCCGTCGGTCTGGCCCCAAATCGCCACCCATAAAGCCAGGAACATCAGTGTTGTTACGACGCTCCGGCATGGCAATCTACCGCATAGTAATCGTTCAGATGTAGGAAGTTTTTGAGATTGCTGCTTGTACTCCATGTAATTCCTCCTAAGTCAGACTAGCTCTGGGCGAGTGGAAACTTCCCCGGTGCCCATGTCAATTGACATGGGCACCTTTGTTGAAGCAGTGACCTGTTGTTCAGCTTCTTGTTAAAATGGCTCCCCTTTGAATCAAGGTGTGGCCGTCAATGAGAAGTTATCGAACTTGAACTGGCTACCGACCGGCTGATTGGAAAACCACAACCGCAACCGCGCGTCGGTCGTCGAGCCTGTGGCAGTGAAAGTGAATTCAAACGCCTGCCAGTTGCTGGTCAGGTTCACTACTTGGTTCAGCCCCAGATTGGTATTAGGGGTCTTGTTCAGATGCAGGAACATCTTGATGGTCCGGCTGCTGTCAGCGCGGGCGTTGAAGCGCAGAGTGTAGCGCTGGTTACTGACGACGGGCAGGCCGGGCTGGAAGAGCTGGATGTTGCTGCCGGTGCTATTAATCGTGACCTGGTCGAAGCGGCCGCAACTCCAGTCCGCGGCGGTCAGTAGCTCGTTCTTGTTTCCCGAAGCATCACTGTAAAATTTCCAATCAGCGGTGTTCAATTCGAAACCGGGATTGCGTAACAGGTTTTCAGGTGGCAGAGCGCAACCGTTGGGGTCGGATGTCGCGGAAGCTACAGGCGTCGCGGAAGGTCCGGGCGTGGCGGAAGGTCCGGACGTAGCTGAAGGTACAGGCGTGGCTGAAGGTTCGGGAGTGGCCGATGGGCCGGACGTTGACGTTGGCAGGGGCGTATTGGTCGGGCCGCTCGTGGGTGAAGGAACCGGTGTCGAATTTGAA
>JAWOHK010000371.1:0-15219 GCA_046485205.1 Chloroflexota bacterium
AGCGTTTCGTGCATGGCTCCTCGCGTTCAAAATGTTTTGAATGAAGCGAGAATAGCAGAGGATGACAAGCGCGTCAACTGCCATAACCCAGTGGCCCGTGGCCGGTCCCTAGTCGCCAGCCTGCCCCGCGAGTGATGGCCGCGTGGGTGAATCGTTGCGCCCGGCGAATCGCCTCCGGCCAGTCCTCCCCAAGAGCCAGAAAAGCGCCGATCGCCGCCGATAGGGTGTCACCGCTGCCATGAAGGTTGATCGTGTCGATGGCCGGCTGGGAGAAAAGAACCACGTCACGGCCGTCCCAAAAGACATCGGCGATCTCGTTTTCGAACTTTAGACCTTTTAGCAGTACTCGCGCCGCTCCCAATCTCGCCAAGTCCACAGCTGCCGGTGGTGAGCGATCGGTGGTCATGCCTAATAGGGCAGCTTCGGGTTCGTTCGGAGTGACGAGATCGGCTAGAGGAAAGAGTAACTCGCGATAGGCGGTGGCGACGTCCGGCGAGAACATCGGCTCGTGGCGGTGGTTTACCAGGACGGGGTCAATGATGACGAATGGTCGCGGCTGGAGGGTTGCCCGCCAGTAGGCCAGTCGGCTGGCGATAACCTCAACCAGGGCCGCCCGGCCGATGAAACCGGTCTTGATCGCCGCCGCGCCGTAATCGGACAGGACCCCGTCGATCTGCGCGGCGACGAAATCGGGTGGCAGGTAATGGACGGCGGCCACGCGCCGGCTGTTCTGGGCGGTCACGGCGGTGATGGCGCTCATCCCGTATGCCCCGAGGGTCGCCCATGTTTTCAGATCGGCCTGCAGACCGGCCGCGCCGCCAGAGTCGGACCCGGCGATGGTTAGGAGCGGTGGAGGCTGGGTCATGGTTCTATAATAGACTATCTTACAGGCTAAAGACCTGTCCTGGCCAGGCCACGGCGGCACCAGTCTCAACGACCATCGCCCGTTCCGGACTGCGCTCTTCCAGCAGCGGGTTGGTGTGATTCAGATGGATGAGGGTCAGTTTGTGGGTCATCCCGTCGAAGAAGCGCAGCGTGTCCGGCACCAGTGGATGAGCCACCGGTGGCCGTCCACCCAACTCGGACGATGAAAAGAAGGTCGCGTCGACCAGCGCTTCATCGGTCGCGGCTACCTGGTTTCGCGCGTCCGGCCAGTCTGCCCACGTGTCGATGTCGGGAACGTAAAGCAGGGAACATTGCGGTCCGCGGATGCGAAAGGCGAAGGTGCCCGCGCCCCACTCATCGCGGTGAGGCACGGCCAGCGGCGTGAGAGATAGGCCGGTCGCGATTTCAACCGCAACGCCCTCAGTCAGCGCGCGCCAGGCCAGCATGTTGACCACGGGCTGCCAGATGGCCGACCGCTTCAGCACACCGGCCAGCCCCGCCGAGGCATAAACCGGCATCCCAGCGACGGCCATCCCTTCCGGCCCTAATTGGGGCAACCCACCGACGTGGCCCAGGTGGCCGTGGGTCAGGAAAATGCCGTCCGGTTGACGCAGCCGATTGGACCGGTCTGGATGCGGGCCCAGGACGGCCGAAAGATCGTTCAATTGCGTTGCAATATCCGGCGTAGCATCGATCAACCACACCCCGGCGGGGTTTCGCCGCGTGTCGATCAGCGCCAGGCAGGCCACACGCTGGCCGACGCCCGGGTCTGTGAAGGCGGCGACGCAGTGCAGGCAACGACACCCGGCATGGGGTAGACCGGCATCCTGCATGATGCCTAGAACCACGGCTGAAACCGCGCCGGTCGGAATGTTGATCATCAGACTTCCCCGGGCTTCGTGCTGCTCAGCGAATACAACCCTACTGTTTTTTACGCCGCCTGTACGATTTGTGCAATGGTGATCGCTGACCTTTCGCCTACTTGTCCATCGACTTTAGCCGCACCTTTGCTAGAATATGCTCCATGAAAGAATTATCCCGTCTCGTCAGCAGTATTCCACCCTCGGAAACCCTCGCCGTTAGCGACAAGGCCAAAGCCCTCAAAGCCGCAGGCCACGATGTCGTCGCCCTGGCCGGTGGCGATCCCGATTTTGATACACCCGATTACATCACCGCCGCGGCCTTCCAGGCCATCGAAAACGGCGCGACTCATTACCCCGCGCCAATGAAAGGCATTATGCCCCTGCTGGAAGCCATCGCCCACAAGATGGAAATCGACAACGGGATCAAGGTCAAGCCGGGCAGCGATATCGTCGTCACTCCCGGCGGCAAGTGGGCCCTCTTCCTGGCACTGTCGGCCATCATCAACCCCGGCGATGAAGTTCTATATCTGGAACCGGTGTGGGTGTCCTATCCGCCGATGATCGTCCTGGCCGGCGGCACGCCGGTGCCGGTCACGCTCCCGGCGGCCGACAACTTCACCATCACCGCCGACCGGCTGCGCGAGAAGATCACCCCGCGCACCAAGGCCTTGATGGTCAACTCGCCCAACAACCCGACCGGCCGGGTCATGACCCGAGCCGAGCTCGACGTCATCGTCGAAGTGGCTACGGCCCACGACCTTTACGTCATCTCCGACGAGATCTATGAAACGATCATTTTCGACGGTCGCACTCACCTGTCGCCGGGCGCCGCGCCGGGTATGGCTGAGCGCACCCTAACCATCAACGGCCTGTCGAAGTCCCATGCCATGACCGGCTGGCGGTTGGGCTGGCTGGCCGGGCCGACGCCAATCATGAAGCTGGCGACCCAAATGAATAGCCAAACCGTCTCCTCGGCGGCCAACTTCACCATGCACGCCGCCGTGGCCGCGCTCCAGGGACCAAAAGACACCACGCAGTCCATGGCCGAAGGCTATAAAAAGCGGCGCGACTTCATGGTACCGGCACTCAACGCCATCGATGGAGTGGAGTGCATGAACATCGAAGGCGCGTTCTATCTTTTCCCGCGCTTCCCCAACAGCAACCGTACCAGCGCCGAACTGGCTGAAGCACTGATCGAAAAGGCGGGAATCGCCTCGGTGCCCGGTGGTGCTTTCGGCCAAAGCGGCGAGGGCCACGTCCGGTTCACCATCGCCACGGCCATGAGTGACCTGGAAAAGGCGGTTGGGAAGCTGGCCAAAGTCGCCCACGAATTATAAATTGTTCGAATCGGGGGTGATTCAGCCGGCCGAGGAATTGCCCCTGATTCCCCTTAAAGCAACTTGACAACGGCCAGTCTTCTCTCCTATGATGTCAAGTAAGTAACCGCCGATATTGACAGCAGCATCCTTGATGCCAAATTCGGGGATGCCCCATCGTTCTCCGGTTCGGATCGTGCGTGGCTCAAAAGGGTAGTCGTGTCCGGATCGGCGATGTTTGATGCACGCTTTGATTGGGATTTCCTGGTCGACCAACAACCGGATAACCTTTATATGAACACGCCTACCCTTCGCGCGGCGGTCTGGTTCTGGGTCCTGGTGCTCGCACTCTTGTCGTTGGCCGGCGGATTGTTGTGGCTGATGCAGCGTAACGCCGACCGCAGCGCCTGGGAAGCCCGCACCGCCATTCAGCAGATGCTCGACCTGGCAACCGGGGCCTGCCGTTCCGGTGACGGCGATCTCTTCTTCGCGCTTCAGGAGCCGGACGATGCCTGGCAGGCGGCCTTGTTGCGGCCGGAACAATCGACCGTATATTGCGCCGGCCCCCGCGTCACCGACGTCCGGAAACAGGATTCGGGTTACCGGGCGACGATTCAATGGCGAGAAGGTGACGAGCTGCGGCAACGGCCGGCTTTCTTCCAACTCATCCTGGGCGGTGTTCTGCAAAAGCGGCCCGATGTGGATTTCTGGGGCGCGCGGCAACAGAGCCATCATGCCTGGGGCCGGATGATTTATTCTCAGGCTGATGAGACTTATGCCGCGGCCATCGCCGGGTTCGTCGAGCAAGTGGTGAACTTGACCTGTCAGGAGGGCTGCCTGCCGGAACGGTTGCCGTTCACGCTCGATATCCGGCCGGATTTTCGCCTGACGGCGGCGGAGGACGAACTTCACATTCCTTCACCGCAATTGCTGGCCCTGGACCAAAACGGCGATCCGGCGCCCCTCTTTTGGGACCGGCTGGAGGCGCAGATCGCCGCCCACCTGACGCCGGGCACGATTCGCTTTGCCGTGCCGCCCTATCTCCAGCAGGTTATCCTGTTCGAAGAAGCCGCCCGGGCCTTTAACCGACAGAATCGCGATATCACCGTCGAGATCGTCCCGCTCGAAGACTTTCCCCAAGAGCCCGGTTCGGAACTGCTGGCCTTCGACGGGGCGGCCTACACACCTACTGTCGCGATGATAGCCGCCGGGCAGGTGCTCGATTTAACCGACCTGATGGCGAGCGACACGATGTTTGACGCCTCTGATTTCTACGAACAGGTCTGGCAGGGGGCCGGTTGGCGTGGCCGGATGTGGCTGGTGCCCCACGGCGGACAGATGCGGCTGATTTACTTTGACCGCGGGGCCTACCAGGCGGCCGGGTTGTCTGAACCATCTTTACGGTGGACTTGGGACGAAATGGCCGGCGATATAGCCGCTTTGCCGGCCACACCACTCCCACGAGCCGGGTTCATCGGCTGGAATGGCGAGTGGGCTTTCCTGGACACAACGCGTGATACGCTATTTTCCTATGCCTTCAACCACCAGCATTCCTGCGACGAGATCGTTCCGGCGCGCTGCGAAGTGAGTTTAGGTCAGGTGGAGACCGCCGCGGCCCTGTCCTGGTACCAACAAATGGTCGAAGCGCCGGGCCTCATGCCCGGTTTGAGTGGCTTATCGCATTCCGAACGGGCCCATCTGATGGCCAATTTCCAGGGCGCAACCCGACATGCGGCCATCTGGGTCGATGACCTGGTCTACTACGAGCAACACCTCCTGTCCTGGCCGGTCGGCGTAGTGCCGTTTCCCAGCTCGTCCCGATTCGACGGCAATACGCCCATCTGGATCCACGGCAGCTTCATTAGCGCCCACAGCGAACGACCCCTCGATGTCTGGCGCTGGCTGGTTTTTGTATCCCATCGCCCTTTGAACGGGCCGCTCCGCTATGTCCCGGCGCGGCCGTCGGTCGCGCTTCAGACGCACTACTGGGATGTGCTGCCGATTCCTCTGCGCGAAGCCATGCGCACTGCTTTTCCACTGGCCCGGCCGGTGAAGATCGCTGACCGCATGCAGATGACCGGGGAGCAATTGGCGGCCATCCACGATGGCCGCCTGACAGTGTTTGAGGCGACGCAACGGGGGCCGGATTTACCATGGTTTGGCCGTTGAAATCAATGACTCAAGATTTGGGACAAAAAGAGCTTGGTACGCTCGTTCGTGGGGTTATTGAAAAAGTCCTCGGGCGTGTTTTGTTCCACGATCTGCCCGGCATCCATAAAGATGACGCGATCGGCCACGGTGCGGGCGAACCCCATTTCATGAGTCACGGCCAGGATAGTGTAGCCTGAAGTCGCCAGATCGCGCATCACGTCCAGCACTTCTTTGATCATCTCCGGATCGAGCGCCGACGTCGGTTCGTCGAACATCAGGATCAACGGCTCCATGCACAGCGTGCGGGCAATGGCGACGCGTTGTTGCTGCCCGCCGGATAATTGCCCCGGATACTTCTGGGCCTGTTCGGGAATGCCTACCCGGTTTAACCAGTGCATCGCTCTGATCTCGGCATGGTCGCGCGTCCATTTGCGGACGTGAATCGGGGCCAGCATGACATTCTCCAGTACAGTCAGATGGGGGAAGAGGTTGAACTGCTGGAAGACCATACCGACCTCGCGCCGAATTTCGGCGATGTTGCGGATGTCGTGACTCAGCGTAATTCCGTTCACGATGATATCGCCTTCCTGGTGTTCTTCCAGGCGGTTGATGGTGCGGATGAACGTCGATTTACCGGACCCGGACGGACCGATGATGACTATCACCTCGCCCCGCTTGACGGTCAGACTGATGCCGCGCAAGGCTTGGAAATCGCCAAACCATTTCTGGACATTGCGACAAATAATGACTTCATCCTGGCTGCCGTTGGTTGATGCTGTCGTCATGACTTAACTCCGTAAATAATTGCACCCCGACCCGCGCCTTTGATCTGCTCAACGCTCGCCCACGCCAAGTTTCCGTTCCAACCGGCGACTGTAGGTGGCCATAATGAAGTTACCGGTGAAATAGATCATGGCGATAAAAACGTATGGCTCGCGGCGCACACCCAGCCAATCCGGTTGCGCCGAAATGAGGTTGGCCACACCCAGCAACTCGATGAGGCCGACGATGGCTACCAGGGTGGTGTCTTTGAACAAGCCGATGAACTGGCCGACGATGGCCGGGATGACCGCTCGCAAAGCCTGGGGCATGATGATCAGGCGATATTTTCGCACCGTGTTCAACCCCAGGGCGTCGGCCGCTTCGTACTGGCCATTGGGAATCGATTGCAGGCCGCCGCGAATATTCTCGGCCAGATAGGCGGCGGCGAACAAAGCCACGGCCACCAGGACACGCCAGGTACTTAAAACTTCCATTTGCGGGGGCAGGAAAATCGGGAACAGGATGATCGACATAAAAAGGATCGTGATCAACGGCACGCCGCGGATGACTTCAATGTAAATAGTGCTCAACATGGCCACGACATTGCCCTGGAAATAACGCTGGAACAGGTACGCGCCGAGGACAATCAGCAGGGGCCAGAAAGCCAGAATTTGCTGGGCGAGCCCGGTCGCCGATTGCAAACTGGGAAGCGTGCTGGTAGCCAGGAAGTAGACGGTCAGTACCAGCGTCGCCGCCCAGGTCAGCGGGGCCGGAATCCCTCGAATTCGGCTACGCCGTCCCAGCGCAAGTATCACTCCCAGTGGAAACGAGGCGACGATGCCAAATACGGCGATGATGAGGGTTAACAGCAGGCCGCCCCACACGATATCCGGATTCAAGCGGGGCAGGATTCCGCTTGGAGTACTGACTCCGACCAGCAGGATAAACGAGATAATGGGCGTCAACAGCCAGAGGATGGTCAGGATCCGGCGCAATCGCGTGCCGCGGAATACCTCGCGGCTATAGACATAGCCGCTGGGGATTAACAGGAACACGTTCCATAAAATCACGGCGTAGATTCGCCATGTCTCGCTACGGGGGAAGCGGAAGACCATCAGGTTGCGGAAATTGGCGATCACCGCGCCCCAATTGGCGCCCGAATGACCCCATTGAGCCCGCCACTCGGCTACAACATCGGGATTGGTTGAGAAGCTGGCACGAAGCAACGCCCAACCGATAAACCCCCGAACGCCGGCGACGATTAGGAGAACCAGCAGCAGGGTGATGAGAACATTGGTGATGGAACTATAGAGATTGCGGCTGAGCCAGAAGGTTGCCGGGCTATGGTGGTGCAAGACATTGCTGATGACGGTTGCGCCGACCGAGAGCACCCAGGCCAGTAAGATGATCCCCGTCAGTACCGGAGCCGCTGCCAGTTGGCTCAAAACGACCCGAGCCACAACATAGGTCAGGATAGCTAACCACAATGTCAGCCACCAGCTGCGGGTGATACTTTCCTGAATGAAGCCGCGGAGGTGGAAGTGAATTTCGCTCTCGCCGCGCAAGGCGGACTGGATGTTATGTCGCAGCGTCGTCATCTCATCTCTCCACCAGGGCGATGCGCCGGTTATACCAGTTCAGGAAAAACGATATGGTCAGGCTGAAAGTCAGGTAGGTGGCCATGACGATGAGGAACACCTGAATAGCCCGGCCTGATTGGTTGAGGGTGGTGAAGGCGGTCGACCACAAGTCGGGAAAGCCGACGGCAATGGCCAGGCTGGAATTCTTGACCAGGTTCAGATATTGGCTGGTGAGGGGTGGGATGATAACACGCAAAGCTTGAGGCAGCACCACCAGTCTGAGCCGCTGGCCTTCCGACAAGCCCAAGGCGCGCGCCGCTTCGGATTGCCCCTTGGGAACCGATTGGATACCGGCCCGCACAATCTCGGCGATGAAAGCACCGGTGTATACGACCAGGCCGATTAAAATAGCCGCAAAATTGGGCGAGAGCTTGGTCCCACCGACAAAATTGAGACCCTCGATGCGCGGGATGGAGAGTCGCAGCGGCACCTCTCGGACCGGCACAATCGCACCGGCCGAGATATCGGGATTGGTTGTAACTAAATTCTCCAGTTCCGGTCGTGCCGCCACCAGAAGTTCGCAATCGCCGGCCAGATATTCATTCGACGCCCGGGTCAGATCGCGACTGCGTTGGACGCGATAAGGAATATCGGCGCGGCGCAATTCAGCCGTGAGGTTGGTTTCCGCCTTGTCCCCGGTCACGGCACAGATGGCCATTGTAGCACCTTGCAACTCTTCAACGGTCAGAGTGCCCTCGGCAATGGCGTCGTCGATCTCCGCCAAATCAGCCACCCCCAACCGCGTCTCCATTTGAGCAATCAGATCGTCAAACTCCACGACCCCGCTCGAAGCGGAGGTCAAGAAGCCCTGGTTGTCGGCCGCCGCGGCCGAAGCCAGGAACCAGCCGGGAATCAAGATGGCGGCAAAGGCCAGCAAGACCCATAACAAACGATTGGTCGATCGCTCGAGTTCCCGTTCGCGCCGCCCCAGGTAACGCCATAGAAGGCCGGCGACCACAAGCCCGATCACGATAAAGACCAGCCAGGCCGTAAATGATGGCATGAGCACCGGTCGGGGCAGGTCGATGCCGCGCTGGCTAAAGTAGATCGGCAAACCAAAAGGCTGAATGGCGCTGCGAATGGACGGGAATAGTAGGATGACACCGAAGAACAGAAAGAATAGCTGCAATAACAGGGGCGTGTTGCGGATGATGTCAACATACCAGCGGGCTACCGTGCTGATTAGCCAGTTGGATGAAAGTCGGGCGACACCCGTGACAGTTCCCAGAACAGTCGCTAAAATGATGCCGAAAAAACCGACCTTGATCGTGTTGAGAGCGCCAACCAGCAACGCCCGTCCATAAGAGTCGCTGGGATCGTAATCGATAACGGTCTCTGAAATGGCGAATTGGGCATCCAGACGCAAAAAATCGAACGCGCAGCGAAAACTGCTGGTTCCGTCCCGACATAGGAATTGGCTCTCACCGAGGGTCAGCATATTGACGGCTACATTGCCCGCCACCCAGGCAAGCCCAAGTATCACGGCCGACAAAACGGCGATCTGGGCCAGAACACCCAGAACCCGGATATCCCGCCAGAAGGGTATAGAGTCCTCACCCCGCAAGAATTTTGGCGTTAATTGCGTCATGGACACGTCTCAACCGTCAGCCCGGCTACCGTAACCGGGCTGATGTGCTGGATACAAAAAACAGGTGGGTGACGTTTACGAACGCCACCCACCTGTTCGATGGTGATTAACGGAATGGCGGCGAGTAGATCAGCCCGCCATTGGTATACTGGTTGTTCAGGCCGCGAGGCAAGTTGAACGGCGTGCTCGGACCCAAATTGCGGTCATAGATCTCGCCGTAGTTGCCGACTTGCTGGATCACCTGGTAGCAGAAGTCGTTACCCAGCCCCAGGGCCAGCCCCAGATCGCCCGTCTCGCCCAGCAGGTTTTGGATGACGGGGTCATCGCCGCCCATGAAACTGTCGACGTTATCGGAGGTGATGCCCAACTCTTCCGCCTGGAAAGTGCAATAGACGGTCCAGTTCATGATGTCGAACCAGTTGTCGTCGCCGTGGCGCACCAGCGGGCCGAGCGGTTCCTTGGACATAGTCTCATCCAGGATCATGTGATCGCCCGGATTGGCCAGTAGGATTTGTTGGGAGACCAGCCCCGACTTGTCAGTCGTAAAGCCGTCGCACTGGCCCTGATCGTAGGCTTCGCGAGTGGCATCGGCGTTGTCAAAGACCACCGGGGTGAAGTCAACACCACGGGCGCGGAAGACATCGGCCAGGTTCTTCTCCGTCGTCGTACCGGACTGGACGCAAATGGTGCCGCCTGCAAGGCCCTCAAGTGAATCGATGCCCATTTCGGTGCGCACCATCATACCTTGGCCATCGTAGAAGGTTGTCGGGCCAAAGTCGAGGCCTAAAGAGGTGTCCCGGCTGATCGTCCAGGTAGTGTTGCGAATGAGGACATCCACCTCGCCGGACTGGAGCACCGGGAAGCGTTCGTTGGCCGTGGTCGGCCTGACTTCGATGGCATTGGCGTCGTTCAGGACAGCCGCGGCAATGGCCCGGCAGTAATCAATATCAAACCCTTCAAATTCATTAGTGTCGGGGTTAATATAACCGAAACCTGGAACGGATTGGTTGCCGCCACAGCGCAACGTTCCGCGACTGCGTACGGATTCCAGTGTGTTGCCGGTGACTACCGGGGTCGTTTCTTCGGGTTCCCCAGGAGCCGCCGGGGCTTCGGCCATACGCGTCACTTCGACAATACGGGTTACTTCGACCGTCTGTTGCGCCTGTCCATTACATGCTACCAAAGCCAAAAGGGCCACAGTCAGCCCAACAATCAGTAAAATATTCCGAATTTTCATATCTCTTCCTCTCCTCCGTTCTTGTTGTGAGATCGGACAATCTGCTGAATCAGGTCTAAAACGTACAGTCAGGTATCAGTTCCTAAACCATCGACTTCTCCTTTCTGCGCGGAAAGGCGAACGACCGAGATCGGCATCTCGCTTTCTCGCAGCTATTCTGTTATTGCCGAAGTAGAAATAAACCGTAATTTCGCCCTATTGGGCAGGGATGAGCAACTCATGTGCCGGAAATAGAAGCCGGCCCACGACGCGCCATTGACGACCGGCCAAGCCGGAGAGTCGACAAAGGTAAGGTCGTTAATTCGTGGCATATGACATATCGGCCAAAACCTGCCGATTATTCTTAAATGTTCGTCCAACATTTTGCAACGTCGAACAGGTCATTTACTCATGGCCGATGCCAATCATAAACTACCAAAATTAATCAGGCAAATTAATCAGGCAAGCGAAAGTATACCTGGTGACGAGAGGAAACTGCTGATTTGAAGATGCCGCTGGGGCTCGCTTCAGATTCAGGCCTTACCAGAAGAATACCATGTCCACGCAGATGGCCAGCAGCAAGACCAGCAAATAATAATTAGAAGACATGAATAAACGGCGGGCGTTCAGAGGTGAGGGATCGCGAATCAACTGGATATTGCGATAGAAGAGGTCGATGGTAATGATCAGCACCGGCACGAAGTATAACCAGCCCAAGCCGGGGAGCACCACCATCAGCAGGCCCAGGATGCCGGTCGGCAGCGTGTGGGACATCACCCACCAGGCGGCCTGTCGGGGGGTGGTGTGCACTGGTAGCATGGGGACATCAGCCCGGCGGTACTCGTCGCGATAGAGAATCGCCAGGCTCCAGAAGTGGAACGGCGTCCATAGAAACAAAATAGCCGCCAGCACCAGCGCGCCGGGTGCATTCCAGGCGCCCGCCGCCGCACTGCCGCTGAGGACGGCCGCGCTGCCCGCCGCCCCACCGATCACAATGTTGAGGAGCGTGCGGGGTTTGAGCCAGATAGTGTAAACGCCGACGTAGATAAAAGCACCGAACAAGAGGAAGAAGGACAGCGGGCGATTAAACGGCAAAACAGCCAGAGCGGGTAGCAGCACCAGCAATCCGCCTACAACCGGCACCCAACGTGGATCACTGATTCGGCCGTCGACCAACGGCCGCTTGCTCGTCCGGCCCATTAACCCATCTTTGTTCCGCTCCCAGTACTGGTTGAGGGCCGAAGCCCCAGCCGCAGCCATTCCACCCGTGACCCAGGTCAGGAGCATCACACCCCAACCGGGCCAACCCGCGGCCGCCAGAAACGCTCCGGCCGTGGCCGCCACCAACAACAAGAAGACGATGCGCAGCTTGAACAACACGACGACTGTCTGTAACGTGCTGCGCCAGTCGGCGGCCCGCGCACTATCCAACGTGTTTTCGAATGATTGTTCGCTTACTTTCGATAAGGACATACCTGCTCCGGAAATGACTACCCACACCCATCGCCCTGTCCCGGCGACGGGTTGGATTTTAGCAAGATTGAGGGCAGGCTACAACTATTCAGCTGAAATGAAAGAGGGTCTTAAACTTACGATCTGCCCCGGCAGTCAAGGGGCGGAATGGAGAAACGGGGGCAGGAGGAAGAGTAGGCGAAGCCTACCGGCATAAACGGGGGAAAGGACTGTCTCAGGCCGGGCGACGCACGAAGCTGGGCCGCACCCCGGTGTAGGCATCGTCGTGCACCTGTTTTTCAGGCGTTACACATTGCCCCGAGAGCCGGCAGGCCGAGACGACGATGATCGTTGCCGAAACCGAAAGGATGCCAAGACCGAGAAATAGCAGAACCATTTGCACACCCGTATATTGTAGTAAGTGTAAACCTGTTGCCATTACGACCTCATTATAGAGGCCGCCATATTTCCATCATAACTAACTTTAGTCTGTTTGTCGCCTGACAATCATCATGTTAAGGCGGTGACAATGTCACCGATGCAGAAGTGGAACTGCCGACGGCCTGAAGGCTGCCGGCAGTTCCATCACCACGAACGGCGTGGGTTTCGCGGAAGGTGAGAAGTCGAGATACCAAACGGCTAATCGCCTCACCTGTTTTCAATTATTCATAGAGGATTGCGGAACCCCATATCATCGATCATCACCTTGCCTGCATCCCGGCCATCGAATCGTATACGTATTTCCGACAGGTTCTCAGGCCGGAAGTCGGGATTCACGGCCGCGAATTCATCCAGTGGCAGATCAAATGTCTGGGGCAGGCGTTCATAGGGTGAGGGCGTGTCTATCTCATAGCCTTTAGCCGTGGCAATCCACTCCGCTTTGGTCAGCCTGGCAGGCAAGGGCGGTGCGAGGGAACCGAAATGAGATAGTGGCAGGCGAGCGGTTGCGCCGTCGTCTGTTACCAGCTCAATCCAAACTGTCGGCGGTGTTTCATTCTCAGACATATCGACCAGATTGAATGTCAGAGCCTGAGCCAGGGTCAGATTCAGATCCCTTTTTCTCTCGTCTGGCAACCGTACCGTATAGGCGGGCTCGCTATCCACCGGCCACTCCAGCAAGAGACCGCGATTTGAGACCTTCGTTTCATCATTTTTCAGTCTGTAGCCGATGATTTGCGAGTTGGCGACTCCTGTTATCTCGGCCCGGCCGCCCGGTATATCAATTTTGGCCGGATCGAGTTGGTTGTTGCCGGCCACTTCGGAAAAAGTCGCGTCTCGATACTGGGTCACAACGATATCATCCGGCAGCCAGTCACGGGCTCCCGCAGGGCGATAGAACATAGCCCGGTATTCATCCTTGTCTTTCAGGCTGGCCTCCAGAAAGCCCGTGATCAGGACTCTTGCCGCCTGTTGTTGCTCTTCAGACGTCAGTAATGGCTTGCGATTCAGCAAAATCGATTCGAACTTGCCCTGATCGGCGTCGCCCCACACCTGATTAAAGTTACCGTGGTTGGCGCGATAAAGATAGGCGATGGCCTTGAAGCCGTCGGAGTTCTCGTCAAAAGTGGCCCGGGTATATTGCCCCAAGCCATCGAGATAAAACATATCTTGGTCGTGGGCGCCCGCTAACAGCAGGTAATCGGCCTCATTCACATGAATGGGCCGGCCACCGGGTTGGTAACGATTGTCAGACGGCGCCAGGGCAACGATACCTCGAATGCCGAAGCCAAAATCATCGGCCGATGACACATTGTCAACCGGATCATAGAGGCGCGTGTTCAAAACGGAGGCGTGGGCCACAGCCTCGCCGCCGCGCGAGTGACCGATTAGACCCACCCGATCGAGGTCGATCTGGCCATAGAAAGCATTACCCGGGGTTTCATTCCATTCGCGCCACAATTCCAGGTGCTTGAGCAACACCCAGGCCCGCAACGGCATCTCTCGCATGTCGGGATCGGTCAAATTGAATCCGTTGAGAAAATTCTCGTCTACCGAGACAGCAATATAGCCGTTACTGGCCAAATGCTCGCCCAGATAAGCGTAACCCGGGTCAGACGGCTCCATCATGTTATGATTGCCGTGAACGATGAGCACCAAGGGAAACGGCCCATCCCCTTCCGGATACCACACCAGGCCATTCAACGGCAGGTGGGTGAAATCAAAACCGTTGTACCATTCATAGAAGGTGGCAACCAGACCACTATATCCCTCAAAAATGGGTGAACCATCAACGGTAGGCGTAATCAGAGCCGCCTCTTCACCATACTCCGCTCGCCGCTTGTTCTCCCCGCTGCCGTAGCTGAGCGTCTGCACGCTGTAAACTCCGGGTAATCCCGGATTGGTGATCGCCAGTGGCGCGATAGCCGTGTCAAGTGGCGCTGCTTGAGCCAGATATCCATCGCTGCCGGGATTCAATAACCAGATGGTGGTAGCCACGGCCAGGATTGCCGCCATTCCGTAAAGCGCAAAGCGAGAGGTGGGTTGCCGGAGGAGCCGGGCCACGTAGATGATCGCGCCGATGGCCCCGGCCACCATAACGATTATTTTGCCGGGTAACAACAAAGTGGCATACTGAAAGATCGATTCCGGCCAGATGATATTGCCGAATACCATTAAAAGGATACCGACCGTCCGGCCGACCAGATCGCCGGGCAATGTCTGCACATAGGCGTTCAATCCGCCTAGCCTGATTTTTGGCAACACCCAATTGAGCAATCTCCACAACAAGGTAGCGATACCATCAAACAAAGCCACAAAAAGAAAGCCAAGGAAAGCCATGAGGGCAAAATCAAGAACCGGCCCCAATCCCCACATCGTTGTGAGGCCGAAGAAACCATTAATCAGGATAATAGCAACCCAGGCAAATAAGATAAAACCGCGCCACCCGTATAGGACCAGCGGGGGCAGCGCCGGAGTCGCGCGTTGGCCGGCCGGCGTTTCTGTTAATGTTGATTCGACTTTGTAAGTTGACATCCTTGGCTCCAGAGTTTTACGGATAGGGAAAGTAACCGAAGATTGATTGGAAAGTTACCCTATTCCACCAGCGAATAATCTGGTTTATGTCAATTAAGCGACTGACCTCACTTGGTTCACTCGGAAGTCACGGCAGGTGTGGACTGTGTACGTCAATCCGCTGCTCGACATGCAGGAAGAATAATGCCGGGGAGTAAGAAAGACATCTATCAAAAGATATAATCCGGGCTAGTAGTTCAGCAAACATTTATTGTCGGATAGAGTCGGTGTAACTTAATGCGAGCATCCTCAGTCGTGAATTGCCAACGAACCGAAGCACCCAGATCATTGCGCCGATTTTCATAGGCAGTCACCTTCTCTATTAAAGTGGCCC